>JBITAC010000011.1:0-32972 GCA_044439905.1 Phycisphaerales bacterium JB063
GGTGGCGGCGCTTGGCCGGATGCAGGCGGAACTTGAGGCGTTGCCGGCCGCGGTCGAGTCCTTACGCGCCGAGCTCGCGCAAGCAGAGCAGGTGAAGCGGCAGGCCGAGGCGCAGCTCGCCGCCGCGCGTGCCCCGGGCGACGCGGTGGAGCAGCGGATCAGTGAACAGTTGCCGCGCTACGAGGAACTGCGCGCCGCGGCGGGGTTCCAGTAGAGCGCTGTGGCGGGGTGGCTTGGCTGATCGGTAGCGGGTTACTCGGCTTCGTTCCCCAGCACGACCTCGCCGTCATCCTCGATCCCCAGCAGCGACACCGATTCGCCTGTCGGCAGCTCCTGCACCTTCGAGAGTTTTCGGGTCATCTGGCGGGTGCGGACGGCGGCTTTGTCCATCTCTTTGGTCGCGCTATGCAGCTTCTTTTGCACGGCCTCGATCCACTGCTCGAATCGGCCGAACTCGGTCTTGACGCCGCCCAGCAGCTTCCAGACTTCGCCCGAGCGCTTCTGGATCGCGAGGGTTTTGAAGCCCATCTGCAGGGAGTTGAGCAGGGCCATCAGCGTGGTTGGGCCGGCGAGATTGACGCGGCATTCGCGTTGTAGTTTTTCGACCAGGCCCGGGCGTCGCAGGAGCTCGGCGTAGAGCCCTTCGGTCGGGACAAACAGGATCGCGAAGTCCGTCGTGTGGGGTGGAGAGACATACTTATCCCGGATGTCGCGGGCGCACTTGAACGCGGCGGCTTCGAGCTCTTTCTGTGCGCGTTCGAGCGCCTCGGCGTCGGCGTGGTCGGCGGCGGCGACGATGCGCTCGTAGGTTTCTTTGGGGAACTTTGAGTCGATGGGCAGGTAGACCCAACTGTCTGCGGTGTCGTCGGGGCCGGGCAGTTTGACGGCGAACTCGACGAGGTTGTCGCTGCGCGGTCGGACCTTGCAATTCTTTTCGTACTGTTCGGGGGTAAGCACCTGCTCGAGCAGATTACCCAGCAGGACTTCGCCCCAGGTGCCGCGGGTCTTGACGTTGGTCATGACGCGTTTGAGGTCGCCGACGCCGGTGGCGAGTTCCTGCATCTCGCCCAGGCCGCGCTGTACTTTTTCGAGGCGTTCGCTGACGATTTTGAATGATTCGCCCAGGCGCTTGTCGAGGGTGCTCTGGAGTTTTTCGTCGACGGTCTCGCGCATCTTCTCGAGTTTGTGGTCGTTGGACTGCTGGAGCTGGTCGAGTTTTTTTTCGACGGCGAGGCGGAGTGTGTCGGCCTTCTTGTCGCTGGCTTCGGTGAGCTTGCCGACGTTCTCGGAGACCTCGTTGAGCCGGATGCGCTGGTGGTTGCCGAGCGCTTCGATGTCGCGTTTCATGGTGTTGGCGAAGGAGGTGAAGGCCGCGGCGAGCTCGTCGCGCTGCTGCTTGGCGGTCTTGGACTGCTCTTCGCGGTTGGCGCGGTCGGTCTGGGTCAGCTGGGTGCGGAGCTTGTCGGCGGCGTCGGCGTGGTCCCGGCGGGTGCGCTCGATCTCGTCACGGACGAGCTGGGGCAGGCGTTCGCTGTGCTGCTCAAGCCGGGCGAGTTGTTCGGCCTGCGCGGGGTTTTCCCCGGTTTTTTGCCGTAGCAGCACGATGGCCTGCAGTATGATCGCCACGAGGACAAGGGCGAGCGTGATGATCAGCAGGGTGTTGGGCATGGGTTGGTCCGGGTCGGCGGGGCCGGGTCGGCGTGTGCGTAGTCGTTTGTATAGTATGCGTTGTCGACCTGTGCATGGAAGCGACCTCTTGCGACGTAGCCAGAAACCCATTGTGATCGCGTCCCGCCGAAGCCCGCTTGCCCGGGTTCAGGCGGAGATGGTGGCGCGCGGTTTGTCGCGTCTGCACCCGAAGCTTGAGGTGCAGTTCGTGTGGATCGAGTCCGAGGGCGACCGCGTGACCAGCGGGCCTTTGTCGGCGGTGGGCGGCAAGGGGCTGTTTACCAAGGCGGTGGAGCGTGCGGTGCTGTCGGGCAAGGCGGACATCGCGGTGCACAGCATGAAGGACATGCCCGCGGACGAGGAGACGCCGGGGCTGCAGATCGCGGCAGTGCCCAAGCGGACGGATGTGCGCGATGTGTTGGTGTCGCGTAGCGGCGCACGGTCGTTGGCGGACTTGGCGCAGGGCGCGACGCTGGGGACTTCGAGCCCGCGTCGCGCGGCGCAGCTGCTGCGTGTTCGGCCGGACCTGGTGATTGAGCTGTTGCGTGGGAATGTGGGGACGCGTATCGAGCGGGCGACCCAGGGGCCTGGCCCGGACGCGACGCTGCTCGCTGCGGCGGGGCTGCGTCGGCTGGCGATGGCGCAGTGGCTCGAAGGCGTGCTGGATGTCGAGACGATCCTGCCGCCCGCGGGCCAGGGCGCGCTGGGGATCCAGTGCCGACGCGACGACCACATCACCCTGACGCGTTGCCTGCCTTTGAATGACGCGACGACCTCGACGGCGGTGCATGCGGAGCGGTCGGTGGTCGCGGCGCTGGGGGCGGACTGCCACTCGCCGATCGCTGTGCTGGCTGAGCAGGTGGACCCGTCCAAGACCCGCGCCAAGCGGAACTCGGACTCGCACCAGTTCCGGCTGCGTGTCCGGGTGCTGGCCAGTGACGGGTCGCGGCAGCTGGAGGTGGATGAGGCGTGCAAGACGCGCGACCTGCGTCGGCTGGTGGCGTCGGCGGTGAAAGACCTGACCCAGCGCGGGGCGGTGGAGCTGCTGCGAAGCTGCCAGGGGTTGCCGACCGGCCGGGCCTCGGCGACGCGGGCGTCGTAGCGGCCTGGGGGCTGCGGGGCGGGGCTTGAGGTTCCTCGGCGGCGTCGGCGGCTTGGATCAGTTATCATCTTCGTTTCCCCCGGCCGCCCGATTGGGTCGGCTTATTGCATTGGAGTGCTTGATATGGCTGGCCGTACGCCGACGATTGGTGGTAACTGGAAGATGAACCTGCACCTGCAGGATGCGGTGTCGCTGGCGACGCAGCTTTCTGAAAGCGTGCAGGGCGAGGGCGTGCAGGTGGCGGTGTTCCCGGCGTTCCCGTACCTCGGGCCGATCGCAACGGTGTTCTCGCAGGCGCACAGCCCGGTGCGGGTGGGGGCTCAGGATTTCTATCACGAGGCCAACGGCGCGTACACGGGCGAGGTGTCGCTCTCGATGCTGCAGGATGTCGGCTGCTCGCTCGTGCTGGTGGGCCACTCCGAGCGGCGTCACGTCATCGGCGAGTGTGACACGCTGATCAATGAGAAGGTCCGCGCCGCACTTGAAGGCGGCTTCGAGGTCGTCCTCGCGATCGGCGAGAAGATCGAGCAGCGCGAGGCCGGCATGACCGACTTCATCAACTTCGGCCAGCTCTGCTACGGCCTGGCGGGTGTGACGGCCGAGCAGATGAAGCAGGTTACGATCGCGTACGAGCCGGTCTGGGCGATCGGCACGGGGAAGACCGCGACGCCCGAGGATGCACAAAAAGCGCACGCCGCGATCCGTGGCTGTGTGAAGAACATCTATAACGACGCGGTCGCCGACGCGGTCCGCATCCAGTACGGCGGGTCGATGAAGCCCGGCAACGCGGCCGAGCTCCTGGCGCAGCCCGATATCGACGGCGGGCTGATCGGCGGGGCGTCGCTCAAGTCTGACGACTTTAGCGCGATCATCGACGCGGCACGCACGGGCGTCCCGGCCTAAGGCCAACCGATCGACATCAGTACGACAAGCAACCGGCGGGAGACCCCGCACGACGAAGGAAGCAGCGATGGAAACTATGACACTGGGTGCGGCGGGCCTGGGCCCATGGGTATGGGTGATGGCGATCGCCTTCACACTGGTCTGCGTGATCATGATGCTCGTCATCCTGATCCAGAAACCCAAGGGCGGCGGGCTCTCGGGGGCGTTCGGCGGCGGCGCGGGCGGCGGCAGCGCAGGCGACCTTATCGGTAACCGCGTCGGCGACGTGCTTACCATCGTGACGGTCGTCTGCTTTGTGATCTTCATCGGTCTGGCGATGGGCCTGACCTGGACCACGCACCCCCGCACGGACGCCGACCCCGCCGAGGACACCGCGAGCGATGCCGGCGGCGCAGGGGCCGATGGCACGGAGTCCGGCGCTTCGGGCGAGGCCGAAGACGAGAACTAGTCCCCTTCCAACACCACGCGTCCGCCAAGGGCACACCGCATGATCCGTTCGATGACCGGTTTCGGAGACGCCTCGGCCGCGGCGGACGGCGTCAACTACACCCTCGAGCTGCGCAGCTTGAACAACAAGTTCTTTAAGCTCAGCTGCCGCATGCCTGAAGAGCTCACCGGGCTCGAGGCCCAGCTCGAAGCGCACCTCCGCAAACGCGTCGCCCGCGGGTCGTTCGGCCTCAACCTCCGGACCAAGATCGACGACGACCGCGCCGCTATGCACATCAACGAGGAGGCGCTCATGGCCTACCTCGGCCACCTCGAAGTCGTCCGCGAAAAAGTCCACGACCAGGCGATGCATATCGACCTGACTCAGCTCCTCGCGCTGCCCGGTGTCATGCAGCCCGCCCACGACACCCACGCCGCCATCGCCCGCGCCCAGCCGGTTGTGATGAAGCTGTTGGATGAAACCCTCGACAAGCTGCTGGCGATGCGCGAGAAAGAAGGCGCCGCACTGGCCGAGGACCTGTCGGGGCTGCTCGGCGGCATGATCCAGCGCGTCGAGGCCATCGCCAAACGATCGCCCGTCGTCGTCAACGAGTACCACGACAAGCTCCGCACCCGGGTCGATGAGCTCATGGCCAAGGCCCAGCTCAAGCTCAACGAGACCGACCTGATCCGCGAGGTCGCGGTGTTCGCCGACCGAGCGGATATCGCCGAGGAGATCACCCGCCTGCGTGGGCATGTCAACCAGTTCCGCGAGGTGATCGCATCTAAGGATGACGCCCCCGCCGGCCGGACGCTCGACTTCCTGGCGCAGGAGATGTTGCGTGAGGCGAACACCATCGGCAGCAAGTGCAACGACGCCGAGATCAGCCGATCGGTGGTGGAGTTGAAGAGCACGATCGACCGCATCAAAGAGCAGGTCCAGAACGTCGAGTAGGCGGAAGTGCAATACGGGGCATCGGTTGGCCGATGTACCCTTGGGTGGGGGAGAATCACGAGCGGCGCATTGTGCGCCCCTGTCCCGCTAGAATCAGCAAGCTATGCCTGACCCGCCCTCCAGCCAGACGCGTCCGACCCCTGCGGGGGGCGCGGACCCGCGTTCGGCCCCGGCCTCGGCAGGCCAGGCCGGCGGCGCGTCAGGCCTCAGCGGCATGGCGGGCTCGGGGATGGCCGGGCGGAGCAGCGCGGGCAGCGGCTCGGGCTCGGGCGTCGCCAAGCTCGGCAAAGGCGCGGCCGGTCGCCAACGCTTCGCCGCCGACGAACTCGCCATCGTCCTGAGCCACTACGACCTGGGCACCATCGAAAAAATCCAGGAGTACCCGCGCGGCTCACGCAAAGCGCCCAAGCTCATCCTCCTCAGCGACAGCGGGCTCTACCTCCTCAAGCGACGCGCACGCGGCAAGAACGATAAGTACAAAGTCGCCTTCTGCCACGGCATCCAGCTCCACCTCGCCGCACGGCAGTTCCCCCTGCCCCACCTCATCGGTACACGCAAAGACAACAACTCGATGCTCCGGCTGGGCGGTCACACCTACGAGCTCTTCGAGTACATCAAGGGCACCCCCTACGACCTCTCGCTCGAAGCCACGCAGGACGCCGGCAAGATCCTCGCCCTGCTGCATAAACTCATCCGCGACTACCAGCCCAAGTACGAAACCCCCGTCGGTTCGTACCACAACTCGACCTCGGTCCACAACGCGTTCAAGGTCCTGCCCCAGACCATCGCCAAGCTGAGCCCTTCCCAGACCTCCGCCCAGGCCCAGCGCGTCAGCCACATCAACCGGGCGCTGCGCGACGCGTACCTCGGTGCGGTCCAGCAGGTCGAAGACGCCGGGCTCGCGAGTTGGCCCAAGCAGATCGTGCACAGCGACTGGCACCCGGGCAACATGCTCTTCCGCGGCAGCCGGGTCGTGGCCGTGATTGACTACGACGCCTCCCGCATCCACCAGCGCATCATCGATGCCGCGAACGGCGCGCTCCAGTTTTCCATCATCGGCGGCGGCGACGACACCAGCTCTTGGCCCGACTATATCGACGAGTCACGATTCAAACGCTTTATCCGCGGCTACGATTCGGTGCCCGACAACGTGCTCTCCCGTGCGGAGCTGCGCGTCATCCCACCGCTCATGATCCAGGCGCTTATCGCCGAGAGCGTCATCCCCATCGCCGCGACGGGCCAGTTCGCTCGGATGGACGGCACGAGCTTCCTCGAGATGGTCGGCCGAAAGGTCGCCTGGCTTCAGCAGAACACCGGGGAACTGATCAAGGCCGCGGAGGGATGAGCCCGCGTATCGCTCTGCGCCGCGCAACGACCGAGTTACGGGAGAACTGCCATGCCCCGCCTTCTGTTCCGGACCGCCCTGTTCACCCTGCTGCTGTGTATCTCGACAGCTGCGGCCGCGCAGGACGATTCAAACCCGCAGCCCGACGAACAAACTGCGGCGCAGTGGGTAGAACAGCTTGGGGATGCGGAGTACCGGCTGCGTGCCGAGGCCTCGGCCGCCCTGATGCGCGACAACACGCTGGACGAAGATAAGATTCGCGGATGGCTGCTGGCAGACAACGACCCCGAACGCCGGCGTCGGCTGCTGGCGATCGCCGAGCACCACATCATGCGCGCCCTGATCGCGTCGATGCTGCAGGACCTGCGCGAGGGCGACCCCCTGCCCGATCGCGGCGCGGTCGGCTTCTCCTACGACCCACTCCTGCCCGACAACAACCCGCACGGCCCGGGCGCGGGCCTCATCGTCCTTGCCACCATGCCAGGCTTCCCGGGCCACGCCTACCTCCAGACCGGCGACATCATCCTCGCGATCGATGGCCGAAGCACACGCAGCGCAACCGTCACCAGTGTCCGTAGCTGGGTCCAGCTCGAGATCGGCCGAAACAGCGAGGGCGACACGATCTCCCTCACCGTCTACCGCGAGGGCGAGACGTTCGATGTTCAGGTCCCCTGCGGAAGCATCACCGCCCTCAACGAGGTCTACACGACCACCGGCGTCGGCGACACCAGCCGGCGCGACAGCTACCAGGAGCCCTTGGACGAAGCGATGGCCCGGCTGACACAGGGCCTGCCCGACCCCGAGCCGCTAACACCCGCCGAGTGATGGCTACGTTCCGGTTTACCGCATAGCGTCACGCGGTCCTGTGTCGCACCTTCTCCCATTGCTGAAGCGCCCCGATCACGCCCTGTTTGGCGCGCCAGCGATTGGTGCTTTTGCATCGCGCTTGTTTCATCGAATACGTCTCGGCCATCGGCGCTGCCGAACACGGGCGTCTTGCCATCGTGCATGGAGTAAAACGTCGCGTAGTCGCCGGCGTGGTCGGGCGAAAGCGATGCAAGCCAATCCGTCATCGCGCCGGCCATGGCGCGGTGTGATTGCGATAGATGGTCAGCCAGCAGGTCGCACAGGCGGACGATGCTCGCCGTCGACAATGTGTGACAGGCAAGCGGGGGTTCCCAAGCAGGCTGCTTCGCGGGGTAGTGCGGCGCGTCGGGCAGCGATTTTTTGTCCGTTTCGGGTGAAAGGGCTTGACAGGCGATCGGAAGGATAGTAATTTCAATAAAGACTGAAATAACAGGCGTGATCGAGCCGATCATATCCACAGACCACAGGAGCCCGAGCCATGCAGCTTTCGCCCGTCACACAGAAGTTCGTGCTCCACTGGGGTGAGATGGGGTCGCGCTGGGGGATCAACCGCACGATCGCCCAGATCCACGCCCTGCTCTACGTCAGCCCCGAGCCGCTCAACGCGGACGAGATCGCCCAGACCCTGAGCGTTGCGCGGAGCAACGTCAGTATGTCGCTGCGTGAGCTGCAGGGCTGGGGCATCGTGCAGGTCGTGCCCGTGCTCGGCGAACGCAAGGACCACTTCACCACGCAGCAGGATGTGTGGGAGATGCTGCTGGTCGTGCTGGACGAGCGAAAGAAGCGCGAGCTGGACCCGACCCTCACGGTCCTGCGCGAGTGCGTGATGGAAGCGAAGGAGTCAGGCGAGGACGACAAACACGCCGCCAAGCGCCTGGGCGAGCTGCTCCAGCTGGTCGAGACCTGCGGCGGGTGGTACGGCCAGGTCCGCGCCCTGCCCCGGCCGATGCTCGTGCGGTTCCTCAAGATGGGGTCGAAGCTGGGCAAGCTGCTGCGTTGACCGTCCCCGCGGCCCTGCCGCGTTTCACATTTTGATGCTGCAACGTCGCCGCATCTTTACCAGGCCAATCGATAAGGAGGCCGACCATGCAAGACTACACCGTGATGAGTTATGCGATCTACCTCGTGCTGAGCATCACCGCGACGTTCTGGGTCGCGCGGACGCTGCACCGGAACGGCCGAGTGTTCCTCGTGACCGCGTTTCACGGCGACGAGAAGCTTGCGGACTCGGTTAACCACCTGCTGGTTGTTGGTTTCTACCTGATCAACATCGGCTGGGTGACGCTTGCCTTGCGCACGAGCGAGACGCCCGAGAGTATTGCCGGGGTGTTTGAGCTGTTGTCTTACAAGCTGGGGATCGTGCTGATGGTGCTGGGCGTGATGCACTTCCTGAACCTGTATGGGTTCAACAAAATGCGGAAGGATGCGCTGTACCAGCAGGCGCCCCCGCCGGTCGATCCCGACGACACGCTGGTGCTTGAGTAACGGTGGTTTCGTGTTGCGGGGTCGGGCGATCCGGGGGGCCCGGCCCCGCATTTTGACGGTGTTTTTCAGTCTTTTTGAGACGGAGTGACTGCCATGAGACAGCTTACGGTGCTCTACGACCCGACGTGCGGCCTGTGTGTGCGTTGCCGACAGTGGTTGGCCAAGCAGCCCGCGTTGATCCCGCTACGGTTTGTGCCCCAGGGCTCGCGTCGGCAGGCGTCGCTGTACCCGGGCTTCGAGACGCTCACCGACGATCAGGGCCGGCCCGAGGAACTGGTGGTGATTGATGACATCGGCCGGGTGTATCGCAACGACAAGGCGTGGGTGATGTGTTTCTACGCGCTGCGCGACTACCGCGCCTTGTCGGTGCGGCTGGCGAAGCCGGGGATGGCTGGGCTTGCCCGCCGGGCGTATCACTTGATCGCGGTGAACCGGCGTGCGTTGTCCTGGCTCCTCGGTGGTGGAGAGGACGAGGTGGTCGAGCGTTTGCAGCGCGAGGTTGATCCGCCGCGCTGTGCGAACGCGCTTGATGCACTGCGTCATGCTAAGGAAACCACAACCGATCGGTACGCGGTTGCTGCTGCCAAAGACAAGGGGGCCGACGATGCCCGTGCGTGATGCCTCAATACGGCGCATCGAGTGGCGCGACTTGCTGCCGATGACTCGGGGGCAGGTGCTCAACGAACTCACGCTGTCATTGCCTTGGCTGCTGGCATCGCTGTGGTGCTATGACACGGGGGGCGGATGGGTCGTGCTCGGGATGGTCTGCTCGTTTTTCTTTTTCCTGACCGGGCTTCGTCAGTCGCACGGGTGCCAGCACTATCAGTTACCGATTCCGCGGCGTTGGCAGGACGCGATGCTAGCGGCGCTGAGTGTGCAGATGTTGTCGTCAATGCACGCGGTGCAGGCGACTCATCTGAACCATCATCGGCACACGCTTGACGAACATGATTTTGAGGGATCGGTCGCGCGTCAACCGATGTGGCGTGCGCTGTTGACCGGCCCGCTGTTTCCGCTTCGGCTGCACTGGCATGCTTGGCGGCTTGCGCGGCCGAACAAAAGGCGGTGGATCGCTTGGGAGACATTGACCGTGATCGGTGCGGTTGCGCTGCTCCCTGTTCTCCCGCCAGCACTGCGCTGGCACGTGGCCGCGATGCTCGTCGGCGAGTGTTTTGTCGGGTTCTTCGCGGTGTGGACGGTGCATCACGGCTGCGACGAACACACGCCCTACCGCACTCAGCGCGGGCGATGGACTAATCGGCTGTTCTACAACATGTTTCTGCACACCGAGCACCACCTGTTCCCGGCGGTCCCGACATGCAAGCTGCACCTGCTCGCGCAGCGCATCGACGCGGCTGAGCAGCGGTACCGCGGGCTGCAGGTGCTGCCGGGCCTGGCCTGCAGACAAGGGGAAGCCAGATGAATCTTGCGATGCCTATGAAACTGGTGTTGCGTGCCCGGCTTGCTGAGACGGTGTTGTTGACCTATCGCACGCCGGCGGAGTCGGTGGCCGGGCTGTTGCCTGAGGGGTTGGAGCTGGTTCGTCGTGGCCCATGGGCGTTTTGGAGTGTGGCCTGTTGCCGGGTGGAGAAGATGCGGCCTGACGGTGCGCCCGCTGCATTGGGTGTGACGTTTCGCCATGTCGCCTACCGTTTGCGGGTGCAGGCGATGACCGCGTCGGCGGAGCTGATCGACGGGCTGTGCTTCACGCACAGCGGTGTCGATGCCCCGTTGCCCGCGTTGTTTGATGCGCTGGGTAATCGTCTGACGGACCTGCGGCTTCACCGCGCGAAGATCACGATGGACGCGGGGGACGATGCGGTGCGGGTTGAGGTGGCCCCGGCTTCGTGCGGATCGTGCGACGCGATGGCGTTGGAGGTTGCGCACTGCCCGGGTGTGCGTCGGCCGGGCTCGTGCTTCCCGACGGTTGAGGATGCGCGTGCGTTTGGACGTTATCCGCCCCGGGCGCTGTCGATCCACGCGTCGGGTGCTGATGCGGGCGGCTCGCTGCATGTCATGCGGGTTGAGCGGGTGGATTCGTCTTGGATCGAGACGCCGGTGGCGGTGCGGTCGGCACGGTTGGGCTACTTCGATGCGATCGGTCAGCGTGACCAGGCCGAGCTGGAGTGGGCGGTTCGGCTGCGGCCGATGACGTACCGCTGGGTGTTTGGTGAGCGGCATACGCTGCTGCGGCGGCCAGACGCGGCGCGGCGGTGGTCGGGGGTGGCGTAGTGTGGGGTTGCAAGAACCGTGGCTGCGCCTGCCTATACCCTTGACCGCGGAAGCGGGCAGGCCTGGGGCATTATGAGTTTGCGCGGGGCTGGCTTCGCACGGTGTCGACCTGGTCGATGAGCCAGTCGGCGAGTTGGGTCTTGAGCATCTTGCCGGGGGTTTCGCGTTCGCCGTTAGCGAAGAAGAGGATGGGTTCGATATCGACGGCGTCCATGGTGACCAGGGGGTTGGCGAGGATGGCGTCGACTTTCTTGCGTTGCATTTTCTCGACGGCGCGTGTTTCGAGGACGGCCGGTTCTTCGAGCGCGAAGGCGATGATGGTCTGGTCGTCGCGTTTGGTTTTGGCGCAGCCGGCGACGAGGTCGGGGGTGGGTTCGAGTTCGATCTTGAGCCCTTCGCCGCGCGGGGTCTTGCCGTCGATGACCTGTGCAGGGCGGTAGTCCGCAACGGCGGCGGCCTTGATGAGTACGTCGCAGGCGGGGAAGTGCTCGGCCAGGAGGGCTTCGAGCTCGGCGGTGGTATTGAACCGGACGATGCGTGCGACCTCATCCACACTTGGCGGCATCAGCACCGGGCCCAGCAGCAGTGTGACTTCGTGCCCCGCCTGGGCCGCCGCCCGCGCAAGGGCGAAACCCATCTGCCCGCTGGAGCGGTTGGAGATGAAGCGGACGTCGTCGATGGGCTCGCGGGTGGGCCCGGCGGTGATGAGGATGCGCATAGGTGGTCGGTGCGTGGGGCTACCTTCAGGGGTCTATTCTAGTTTATCGTCAGGGCCGTGCGGCCGATCGTTGCGAGGGTCATATCGCCCGGCGGGTTGTCCTTGAGGAAGTCGTTGACGGCGTCGAGGGTGACGGCGTCCACTTGGTCGGCGAGTTCGCTGAGGGTACGGGCCTTGCCTCGGACGTAGAGGTCGGCGGCGATGGCGGAGGCGCGGGCGCTGGTCGATTCGCCCTGTATCACGAGGCGAGACTTCATGCCCACGCGGGCGCGTTCGAGTTCGTCGGCGGTGATGCCGTCGGTGAGTTTGTGGATCTCGGCGAGCATGACGTCGAGGGTTTCCTGGGCCCGGGGGGTGGTCGTGCCTGCGTAGCCGAGGATCGCGCCGCGGTCTTTCATGCCGGCGTAGCTGGCGTAGACGGAGTAGCAGAGCCCGCGTTTTTCACGGACTTCGCTGAAGAGTCGGCTCGCGGTGCCGGCGCTGAGCACGGCGTTGCCCATGCGTTGGAGGATCGAACGCTCGTCGGGGTCGGGCAGCGCGTCGTAGGCCAGGGCGATGTGTACCTGCTCGGTGTCGTCGTCCTGGTGGTGTGTGCCTCGCGTGGGCTGGGCGGTGGTCTGGATCTCGTCGCGCGAGCCGGCCCAGTCGACGGTGAGCTCGCCCACGCGTTGGACAAGGGCGTCGAAGTCGATGTTGCCTGCGACGGCGAGGATCGACCCGCCGGGCCTGACCGTGTCTTGCCAGAAGGCGCGGAGTTGATCGAGCGTGATCTGTTCGAGGTGCTCGCGTTTGCCGACGCTTGGCCTGCCCAGGGGCTCGGGGAAGTGTCGGCTGCGCAGGTCGATCATGACTTTGCTCTGGGGCTCGTCGTCGAGGGCGTCGATCTCCTGGAGGCAGAGGTCGCGTGCGGGCTCGAGCTCTTTGGGGTCGAGGTTGGGCGCGAGTGCCTGGTCGAGCAGGAGCGGGAGCGTGTCGTGGAGCTGGTCGCCGACGAGCACGGCACCGATGCGGAGGTGGCGGTTGCCGTTGCTGATTGAGCGGTGGACGCCGAGGTCGTCGAGCGCGTCGCTGTGCTGCCTGGAGGTGAGCCCGCCTGCGCCGCGTCCGATGACCTCGGCCAAGAGCGGCGCGACGCCGAGCTGGTCGTGTGGCTGGCAGGCGTTGCCGGCGGGGGTGAGGAAGGTGAACGCGGCGGACTGCACGCCGGTCATGGGCTCGGCGAGGAGTTGGAGCCCGGAGGGGAAGGAGTGTTGTTTGATGTCGGCCATAGGCCGGGGATTGTAGCGGGAGCGTTGTGCGCTGCGGCTATTGGGCCGATGTGGCAAAGCACGAAGCCCGCGGCTTGGGGCCGTGGGCTTCGCGCGGGGGTGGTGTCTGGGGTGGGCAGGTGCTAGGACGCGCAGGCGCGGTGGCACAGCGCGAGCAGCTCGGAGGCGGCGTGCTGGAGGTCGGCGGCTTGGTCGGCGAGGGCCTGCTTGGCCTCTGCCTCGAGCTTCGCGGCGGCTTCACCGATGGTGGGATAGCCGTAGCCCCCGGCCGAGCCCTTGAGTTGGTGGGCGAGCCGGTGAAGCGTGTCGAGGTCGTTGCTGTCGAGTGCCTGCTCAATCGATGCGATGCGTTGGCCTAGTTCGCCTGAGAAGAACTCGATGAGCTCGGCCATCTCGGGATCGCTTGCGAATGTGCTGTACAGTGGTTCGGTATTGGTCTTGATCGGTTTGGTCGTGGACATTATGGGCCCCTTGTGGCCCCCCATACGGGCATCATCGGCGTGAGGCCCGGTCCGCTTGAGTCGGCCTACTCCTCATTGGCCGTGCGAGTGCGCTCGAGTGTCGGTCGTGGCGTTTGTTCGGTTTCATCCTGCGTGGGCTCGGCTTCGAGGAACTCGGGCTCCTCGGGGCCGGTCGCGGGCTCGGGCGTCGCGGGCTGGTCGATGTCGTGGATCAGGATCGGATCGGCTTGGGTTTCGGTGTCGTCCGGCACGGCGTGTTCGGGCTCATCGACATGCGCCGTGATGGTGCCGTTGGGCCGACTGAGCTCCGCGGTGCCGGCGGTCTGGACCCACTCGGCGGCGGGCGAGGCGTAGCTGGTGGTTGGGGTGACGCCGGGCGTGTAGGCGAGCGGCGCGCGGGCGGGGTCGGGCGCTTCTTCGAAGGCCTCGAGGGTCGTGCCGTTGAGCAGGTTGTAGAGCTCGAGCGTCTCGCGTTCGCTGAGTTGCGGCAGCACGCGGGCGCGGAAGACGCCGGTTGTCGGGTTGTACCAGAACCCGGCCTGCTCAGGGCCAGTCACGATCGGGTCGGGCGGGTGGACGCCTTCGTCGCCCGGCGGCGCGAGGTCGATCCACGGGTGGTCTTCGCCGACGAGGATGTTGATGGGCAGGTCGCCGTGGAACCACTTGGGCATGACCTGCACGACGACGGTTTCGCGCCCGGCGATGGCGGTGTCGATCGCGGCGTGATGGACGGTCTGCTCGTACAAACGGTTGAGCGACTCGATGACCGCCGCGGTCTCCTGCTCGCCTTGTTCCTCTTGCCGGTTGAGGTACAGCACGCCCCCGATCACGCCGAGCGCCATCACGACAATCAGACTATCGATCACCAGCCGCATGTTTCTCCCTCCGAAGCGTTCCTCCAAGCCCGCCCCACCGCTCGGCGCTCACCACGCCTTACACCTACCATCGAATCGATCCGCCTCTGGGCCAACCCGCAAGCATAGATTGTCTGTTTCTCAAAGCTGCCCGACCCGCACAGGCCTCAGGACAGGCGCAGGCACAACGCAAACAGCCCCCCGGTGTTGCCGAGGGGCTGCGCGGAAAGCCGTGCAAAATCCGACGCGGGGGTGCTACTCGTCCTCGGGCAGCAGGTGTCGGAGATCGCTGCTGGCCTGGTAACGGATGCCGTTGTCGGTCAGGATCTCCTCGGTGGCGTCCTCGATGTCGCGTCGGTTGAAGACGAGGGTTTCCGTCGCGAGGCCCATGAACTCGATCACGACAAACTCGTCGTCGAGCTCGGCCAGGATCGTGACCAGCGACTCGAGGTTCGTGACCTGCTGACCGTTGATCGCCGAGACGACCGAGAGGTGGTGGCCGTCGTAGCCCTTGGTGATGCGGTGGTCGAACATGGGGGCGGCGACGATGACAAGCTCTTCGCCTTCGAAGGCCGGCTTGTCGCCGACGCGTGTAACCAGAGGGCTCTCGATGTAGTTGAAGAGCTGCATAAAGCGAGCGGGCAGCGCGCTGGCGATCTCGTCGGTGACCTGCGAGAAGACGAGCGGGCCGTAGATGTAGTAGCGCGGGTAGTCGTTGGCGCGTGAGAGCGAGGGCATCAGGGCGGGGACATGCAGCGGCGCGGGCACATCGAGGGTGAGCGTTTCGCCTTCGCGGATGACGGTGAGCGGCACGGTGCCCTGGTCGCTAACCAGGTCGTGGACGAAGTAGCGGAAGTCGCCTCGGAGGTCGTCGCGGATCGGGCACTGCCCCTCGTTGTCGATGTTGTGTTCGCCGATGTGGGTGACGACGTCCCAGGGCCGCAGCGGTGATTCGACGCCTTGCGGAGTGGTGGTGACCATCATGCCAGTGACGTCGCGATCGATGCCGAGCTTGTCGCGCAGGGCGTCGTTTTCGAGGGTCTGCATCGAGCCGATCTGGAGTTCGGGTCGGCCGTCGTACGTGCCGTCTTCGGCGTCCTGGATGAAGTCGAGGACTTCCTCGGCGGGGATGAGGTAGCCGATGTTGTCGGCCGAGCCGATGCCGGAGAAGACGATGCCGACGATCTGCTTGTCGATGAGCGCCGGCCCGCCGGAGTTACCGGGGTTGAGCGCGGCGTCGACCTGGATGCGCAATCCGATGAAGCCGTGGTTGTAGCCCGCGACCTCGATGCGTGAGACGATGCCGCGGGTGACCGACAGGTCGTCCCCGCCGACGGGGTAGCCGAACGCGCTGATGTCGCCGCGGATCGCGGGCAGTTCGTTGGCGATGGGCAGCGGTGGCCGATCGTCGAAGAACCCGGCGTCTTCATCGACGATCTCCAACATCGCGAGGTCCACACCCGGCGCAAACGCGACGATGCGCGCCTCGATCCGGTCCGCGGACTGGTAGCCCTGCACGTACACCCGGCTGGCGTAGTTCACGACGTGGGCGTTGGTGATGATGCGGTTGCCCTCGATGATGACACCGGTGCCCGAGCTCTCGGAGGGGCCTTCTTTGCGCCAAGGCTGGAACAGGTTGGGGTAACGCGCGGTGGTGTGGATCTTGACGACCGAGGCGCGGACGTCGGCGTCGATCGCCTCGTCTGCGGCCGCGTCTTCGCGCAGGACCTGTGCGGGAGCCGGGGCGGTCAGCGCGAACAGCGCCGCCGTGCCGATCAACACGGCGCACCGGCGGGGGGTGAAGATTCGAAACATCGTGATTCCTTCGGTTGGGGTGTGGGCCCGTTGTGCTGTGGCCCCGGGCCGGGACAGTGCGGTATCAGTATAAGGCCAGCCGCCGGCCCGGCCGGTCGATCACGCGTCAGCCCTCCCGGGCCGAAGCGCCCGATGAAAAAACGAGCGCCCCCGGATGGCGCTCGCAGGAAGGTGTCCGGGTTGTCGTCGGGTACGCCACAGCGCTGGGCGTCCGTACCTTGAGGGTCTTACTCGTCGAGATCGTCAGCGAGGATGAACGCGGGGTCTTCGGTATCGGCTTGCTCCGACTCGGCGAGCTCACCAAGCGCCTGGGCCACAAGGTTCGGGTTGACGGCCTTCTGGATCGTGACATTCCACATCACATGGCCGCAGCCCTGGCAGGCGTGGGCGTGCAGCGGCTTGGGGTGTTTGTAGTTGCCGAAGATGTCTTTTTCACCGTTGACGGGCGACCACATCAGCGGGTTGTGGCCGGAGAAGACTTTGATGAGCTGGATGTTCGTGGACTGGCAGGCCGGGCATTGCATGGTGTGCTCCCACTGGAAGAGATGTGGTCATTCGAGACACGGGTGAGACGCATGAAAGCGCGTTGCGTTCCCGTGTAAAGGACGGAGCCCGGATTCTGCCGTTACGGGAAGTATCGGCGGATCGTGCGAAGTCCCGCGGCTTGGCTTGGGCGGTGATGCGCGGGGTAGACCGAACGCATTAGCGTGTTGCGGTTTCCGGGCTGTGGACGCGGGGCCGTAGCAGGATGAAGCTGTGCCGGGGCGGGCTGAATGGGCCAGCCGTATCGGGCCAGCGGGCGTGTGGGACCAAGTGTGCCCGGGCGGCGGGGCCCATTTCGGGCTCGGCGAGGATCGAGTCCCACGTCAAGACATCCATCCAGATCAGGACGTGGTCCGGGCTGTGGTCGAAGGTGTCGCGCCACGAAAAACCGGGGGCGTTCGGGAAGATGCGCTTGGCGCCGGGCGAACCATAGAACTCGAGTGCGTTGTCTTCGAAGCCCACGGTATAGAGGGTCGGCGGCGTGCGGTTGGCGTGTGCGAGGTGCAAGTCGGCGAGCAGCGTCCTGGCCGAGCGCGGCGTGACGATCTGGTCTTCGAGGACACCGCCCCAGACCCAGCCCATGAGCAGCGCTACCCAGGCGACGACGAGCCCAACGCCGCGAAGGCGCGGTCGACACCAGCACCACGCGAACGCGACGACGCCGGCCGCAACGGGGAGCAACGGCACGAGCCATCCCAGGCCCGCCCCGCGGTAGGCGTCCCCAAAAACAAACGGCCCCGCGATCGCACACCCTGCAAACACCAGCGTCGCCGGGCCCGCGGGGCTTCGCAGCCAGCCCCACAGCCCCAGCCGGCCAGGCGCGTCGGTACTCGATACACGCCGGCGGTACGCAAGCCAGGCGTCCAGCGACTCGGCCGCGAGCAAGGCGATGATCGGCGTCAACGGCAGCAGGTAGTTCATCCGCTTGCCTGCGTTGAGCGAAAAAATCAGCAGGGGGACACCCAACGCCAGCCACCACAGCGCGTTGGATGATCGGCCAAACGCCACCGCCCGGGCACGCACGCCGCCCGTCGCCGACCACCACGCCCGCGCGACACGTGGCAGGTCGACCAGCAGATTGGCCGGGTACAAACCCACGAGGTACACCGGCAGGAAGTACCACCACGCCTCGGCATGGTCGCCGCCCGCCTCGGCCCCGGCCGCGCGGTCGAGCGTCTCGTGGCGCCAAAGCTCGGCCGCACCCGGATGCTGACGCAGCACCAGCACCACCCACGCCAGCAACGGCAGCGCCGCGATCGGCAGCCCAAGCCATAGCCGAAGCCGGCGGACCCCATCCCATCGGCCTTGCCATGCGAGCCAAAGCAACACCACACCGACCGGCAGCAGCACCAGGTGCGCCTTGGCGAACAGCCCCACCGCGACCCCGGCCCAGAACCCCACGACCCAGCCCCGGCCAGGCCAACGCGCGCCGACCGCATACCCGCACGCCAGCACACCGAACCACCCCAGGGTCAGGCAGGGGTCGGTGAGCGGCTGACGCATCACCGTGACGAACAACGGCTGCACACCCAGCAGCCCCGCCGCGATCAGGCCCCGCCGAGTCCCGCCCAGGCGCTGGCCAAACAGGAACACGCCCACCACCAGCAGCGACCCCGCGAGGGCGGAGGGCGCACGCACCGCAAACTCGGTTTCGCCAAGCAACGCAATCGAAGCCGCCGACGCCCAGTACGCCAGCGGCGGCTTGGTCAGGTGCGCCTGACCCCGGAACTCGGGCACCAGCCAGCCGCTCTCGCCCCGCGCCATCGCCTGGGCGATCACGGCGTATCGCGCCTCGGTTCGGCCGTTGAGCGGATGGTCCCCCAGCGACCACCACAACGGCAGGACCGCGAACGCCAGCAGGCACACGATCCAAACCTTCCTGGGTTGTTCCACAGCATCAGTCACAGCGCAGTTGTACCCCCGCCGACGCATCGGTGTATCTCGGCCGACTCGCGTGCAAGGCGCTACCCATCGAGCTTGGCCAGCATCTTCCGCGTCGCGTCCCCGCGATGGCTCCGCTTGTTTTTTTCATCCGGCGGAAGCTGGGCGCTCGTGCACCTCATCTCGGGCAGCCAGAACAGCGGGTCGTACCCGAACCCGTTCACGCCGCACCCCTTCCAGGGCGCGGCGGGGTCGTCCGCCTGATCGGGGGTGATGATGCGCCCTTCAAACGTGCCGCGCACGACGCAGGACCGCGCCGCGTTGGCCGGGTCAGCAAACGCCATCGCGCAGACGAAGCGCGCGGCGCGTTGGTCGGCTGGCGTGTCGCCCAGCGCCGCCATCAGCTTGCGGTTGTTGGCCGGGTCCACCACCGCTCGGCCGCCCGCGACGCCGCTGTAGCGTGCGCTGAGGACGCCCGGCTGCCCGCCCAACGCATCGACCTCCAGCCCGCTGTCGTCCGCGAAACAAGCCATGCCCGCGTGCCTGGCGTAGTACGCCGCCTTGAGCCGGGCGTTGCCCTCGAACGTCGGCTGATCCTCTACCGGCTCGGGGACGTCCAACCCGATGTCCGACAGGCCAACAAACGAGTACGACGTCCCCGCCGCGATCGCGCGGATCTCGTCGAGCTTGTGCGGGTTGGAAGTAGCGATGAGGATTTGCATGCAGGTGGTTTGTGATGGGTGGCTAGTGAAGTGTGCGGAGTCTAATGCCAGAGCCAGCCACTAGCCACTAATCACCAGCCACCAGCCCTAGCGTACCGCGCGCGACAGCGCAAACGTCCCAGTCAGGACGGGCGACAGTGCCGCAAGCGTGTAGGCGCTGTACAGGTGCTTGCCGCTATGCCAGAACCACAGCACCGCCACCACCGCCCCGAGCACCGATACGCCCAGCCCGAGGAAAAACGCCAACTCGCTTCGCGGCGCACGCAGCGACGCGGCCACCGCCGCCCCACCCAGCAGGATCGCGGGGACCACCGACGTCAGCGTCAGCATGGGGATGTCGTTGGGCATGGGGTTCTAGAAAGTGATGTTCGATGTAAAGAACAGGGGAACTGAAAACGCCATCACGATCTGATCTCCTTGTCGCACATCCAACTTCGGACATCGCACATGGTTTACGCGCCCCACCACGCCAGATCGATCTCCGGGAAGATCACGTCGTGGATGTGCGCATCAGCGATCTCGTGGCGCTCGACCTCGGTCAGCCCGCCGAGGTACGACGAGTCGGCCGCGACCTTCTCGGCGATGTCCATCAGCGACTCAAAACGCGCGACGTGCTGCATAAACCGCTTGATGCCGTAGTCGATCGCCTGGCCCCGGCGGATCACGAAAGGCCAGTCGCTGGCCTGCATCAACAACAACTCACGCCCCGCGTCCTTGAGCAGCCCGACGAGTTCGCCGTTGCCCTTCTCCTGCCACGGCAGCTCGCGCAGCGATCGGCCGAAGTTCGTCTCGCAGCGGTACAGGATGTCCCACATCCAGTCCACCTGCTCGTTGGTCCACACGCGGTGGTCGCCCTCCTCCCCCCACGAACCCTCGGGCATCGCCACGACCTTGTCGACAAACGTCGAGTCCAGGTACTCGCTCGTGGTCTTGCAGTCCACCTCGGGGTCGGCGTTGAGCGTGAGCATCACGTCGCGCAGGAACTGCGGGCCTTCGAACCACCAGTGGCCGAACAGCTCGGCGTCGAACGTGCAGACGACAACGCCCGGCTTGCCCGTCTTGTCCTTGTACGCCCGCAACTGGTCCTTGACCATATTGCAGAAGTGTCCGGCGTGTTCATGCACCTTCGCATCAATGTTCTCGGGGTAGTACAAGTGCTTGTCGCCCAGGTCGGTCTTCTTACCCGTCACCTTCCAGTAGCGCAGGCCGCGCTTGGCGCCCCACTGCTTGTGGAACTCGAGGTACTCGCCCGAGGCCGGGTAGCCGAAGCTGCCCGACCACACCTGCTCGCAGGCGACCTGGTCGCGCGCCAGCGCGATGCATCGGCCAAGCCCGTTGCCATCCGAGTTCACCCAATGGGCCTCGTTCACGCTCTGCCACCCACGATTGGGGTACTTGGCCGCTTCATCCCAGCCGACCTTGTGCCAGTCGCCGTCGTTGAAGACGTACTCGCTTCGGCAGCCCTCGATCAGGTGGTTCTCGACGAAGAAGTGTGTGATGCCTTCGTCGGCGACCAGGTGCTCGACGCCGACGCGGTAGTCCACGTGCCCCCAGTGGATCGGCGGGTCCCACGGCCCGCCGGGGCGGTAGGCGCACTCGGGCAGCCACATGCCGGTCGGCTTGAAGCCGAGGATACGCTCGCTGCTCGCGACCCCCGCGCGGATCTGCGCGCGGATGCTGGCGTCTTCGTAGAGCAGCGGCATGTAGCCGTGCGTCGCGTTGGAGGTGATGATCTCGACATACCCTTTGCCGTCTGCCTGCGTCGCCCGCGCGGCGAAGGCCTTGGGGATGTCGCGGTCGATCGCCCGGAACTGCTCCAGCAGCTTGGAATAGATCTCCACCCAACGCTCGGCCAGGTAGATCATGTGGCCGTTGGGCTCGTCGAACCCTTCGAACTCTTTTTTGTCCTGCTTGGCGCGTTCGATGCGGTCTTTGAGGAAGTGCTCAAAGCCGTCCTTGAAGTGCTCGTGGGTGAGCTGTTCGAGCAGGACGGGTGTGAGCCCCATGGTGATCTTGGGGTTGCCGTTGAGGTAGGCGCACTCGTCGAGCATCGCGAGGATGGGCAGGTAGGTCTCCGCGGCGGCCTCGTAGAGCCAGTCCTCGCCGTGGGGCCAAGTGCCGTGGCGGAGGACGTAGGGCAGGTGGCCGTGGAGGACGAGGCAGAAGGTGCCGAGGGAAGTGCTCATGGGGATATGTTACTCCACCCGTTTAGTGGGCGACGCGCGGCGGCTCGTGCGGGCACCTGTATCGCCTTATCTCAACTCCACCCCACAATGCGGACAGAGCTTGGGGTCGTGGTCGCGGATGTAGGCGGTGCAGGATGGGCAGCGGCTGTTCTTTAAGAGCGCGCTAATGACCACGATGGTCGATCCCGCCGCGAGCAAGACGAACAACGCGACCGTCCAGTCAGTCGGCCACAGGTTCATTGACGAAACCCCGAGTGCCGCTGTCCAAAACAGGACGATCCAGAACGTCAGCCATAACGACCTGCGTTGCTGTCTACGCCACTGCTGCGGTGTGTCTGGTTCCATATCGAAGTGTATGGCGTGGTGTCGGCCAACCTACGAGAAAGCCGCATCAGTTGTGCAGTCTCGAATGCTTTACTCCACCACCTCCAGCACCACGAGCACCGGCGTGTGGTCGCTGGCAACCTGCTCGTCGATGACCTGGACATCGATGATCTTCCACGCCCCGGCGGGCCTAGCGAAGACGTAGTCGATACGGGCGCGGGGGTTGGTCGCGGGGATGGTGGGCTGGGGGTCGCCAAAGAGCTGGGCGGTGTCGGTCCAGCGCCGCGCCATCTCGTTGTAGGCGGCGGTGTCGGAAGTGAAGTTGAAGTCGCCGGCGATGAGGGTGCGTTGGCGGACCTGCGGGAAGGCGGCGTTGATCTCGCGGGCCTGGACCAGCCGGGTCGCGTCGGACTGGTGGCACAGGTGCGTGCCGGCGAAGACGACCTCGGGCCCGTCGTCGCCCCACGGCCGAACACGGATCGCCGCGACGGCACGCGGCTCCTGCCCCGGGGCGGCGGTCAGGTTGACGGCCCAGGTCTCCTCGATCGGGAAGCGCGAGAGCACCGCCTCGCCGTAGCTCCCGCCGTTGTACGGCATGGCCTCGGCGAAGGTGTGGTGCATGCCCGTGAGTTGGCCCAGCGTCGCGGCTTGGTCGATGCCGCTGGAGCGTCCCGTCGCGCGGTCGACTTCCTGCAGCGCGACGACATCAGGGTTGACCGAAGTGATCACCGCGGCGAGTCGCTCGTAGTCGAAACGGTTGTCCATCCCCTCGCCGTGGTGGATGTTGTACGTCAGGACACGCAACTGCTTGGGCGGGTCGGCAGCCGGCTGGGTCGGGGTGTTGGAACGGCAGCCGACCGCGAGGACGAGCAGCGCAGCGAGGATCAGGTGAGAAGCGTGTTTCATAATGACAAAGGATAACGTGGGGAAGACTTGTCGGGTGCCACCTTGCGAACTCCGCAAGCTTTGTGCGGGCCACGGAACAAAACAACCTGCCTGTGGCCAACCCCGTGTTTAGCCAACGCCCAACGGGCGTGGTGCCGGCTGCGTAACAGCCGGGCGGAATTCTGCCCCGCGACCGGCGAGTCTTGCCGATACGATGGAGATGATGACACCCAACGCCCCCGGAACCGATGCCGACCGCCCCGCCGTCACGATCACGCCTGCGGGCAAGACGCCTGCCGCGCCGCGCACCGGCTGGGCCGCGGTCTTGGCCGACCCGGCGGTCCCGCTCGACCTGGCGGGCAAGCGTCTGCACTTTGTCGGGATCGGCGGGTGCGGGATGTCGGGGCTCGCACGCATGGCCGCGAAGCAGGGGGCGATCTGCACCGGCTCGGACATCGGGATGAGTAAGACCGTCGGCCAGCTCCGCGCGGCGGGTATCGCGGTCTCGCTCAATCAGGACGGCTCGGCGATCGCGGGCGGCCCGGGGATCGACCTGCTGGTCATCAGCGCCGCGATCCGCGAGCAGCACCCCGAAGTCCTCGAAGCGGTCCGCCAGGGCGCGGCCGTGATGAAGTACGCCCAGCTCCTGGGCCGGCTCATGGTCGGCCGCGTGGGCGTCGCCATCGCGGGCACGCACGGCAAGTCGACAACGACCTCGATCCTCAGCCACGTCCTCATCCAGTCCGGGCTCGACCCGTCGTTCATTGTCGGGGCCAACTGCGAGCAGATCGGCGGGGGCTGGCGGGTGAGCGAGAAACGCGGGATGGACGAGACGCTCGTGGCCGAGGCGTGCGAGTACGACCGCAGCTTCCACAACTTCAGCCCGACCCACGCGACGGTCCTGAACGTCGAGGCGGACCACCTGGATCTGTATTCGTCGATCGATGAGATTGTCGAGGCCTTTAGGGTGTTTGCGCAGCGCGTGCCGGCGGACGGTTCGCTGCTGGTGCATCACGAATCGCCCCACCGCCTCGCGGTCACGGCCGGGTTGTCGTGTGACGTCGAGACGATCGGTTTTGCGCCGCAGGCGGACTGGCGTGTGGAGGTCCTGGCCGACGGCGGATGGGAAGCCGACGGCGGGCCGCAGCGGGCTCGGGTGAAGCTCTGGCGTGGCAACGAGTCGGTCGCGCAGTGGGCGAGCCCGATGCCGGGCGACCACTTCGCCTACAACGCCGCGGTTGCGGCTGTCACCGCGCACCGCCTGGGCGCGAAATGGGGCCCGATCGCGCAGGCCATCTCGTCCTTCCGTGGGCTGGACCGACGCATGCAGCTCGTCGGTCGACGCACGCTCCCCACGGCATTGGCCGACAAGGCCCAGCGGCCCCTGCCCGTCACCGTCGTCGATGACTATGGCCACCACCCGACCGAGGTCGACACCACCCTCCGCGCACTCGCCGCGCACTATCGGCCCAATCGGCTGGTCTGTGTGTTTCAGCCGCACCAGCATTCGCGCACCCGCCACTTGATGGACCAGTTCGTTGTCAGCTTCGGCGCGGCCGACATCGTCATCGTCCCCGAGATCTACTTCGTGCGCGACTCCGAGCAGGAAAAGCACGCGGTCACGGCCGGGGACCTGGTCGATCGGCTGCGCAAGCAAGGCGTCACCGCGATGCACCTGCACCCCTTTGACGCGATCATCGAGCAGCTTGAGCTTATCACCCAGCCCGGCGACCTGGTCGTGACGATGGGCGCGGGCGATGTCTGGCAGATCGGGCACGCGTTTGTCGAGGGCGGCAATTAGCCCGCGCGGCGTAGACGCCTGATCGCGGGGTGGTTGGCCAGCGCCGCGCCGCACTCGGGGCAGTGGTCGCTGTCCAGCGAACCGCGGAGGTCGTAGAGGCAGCCGACGCAATGGCCGGCCTGGACCCGTCGGCGGTGCCCGGTCGCGCGGACCAGCGTGTACAGCACAAACAAGAGCAGCCCGGCCGAGAGCACCCACACCACGACCGCGGCCACGGTTGGCAGGTACACATACGCCAACAGCGACCCCGCGAACGTCGGCCAAACGAGGAAGACCGAGAGAAAGAGGCGCGTCACCCGGCGGCGCTCGTGCGGGGTCCACTGCTGCTGTGCCCGGCTACGTGGGAGGGTCGAGATCGTCAGCGCCGCGGCGATCTCGAATGACACAACGCCGGACAAGATGAGCACGATCGGCAAGGCGATCCAGATCAACTCGTTGCCTGACGTGTTGGCGAGGATGGCGGGCACGTGGGGTTCTCCGCCGACATCATAGGCGACCGCGTTGTTAGCCAGGCCCGCAAGGGGTCAGGCCGACTCGGGTGTGGTCACAACGGTCTTGGTGCCGGGCGCAAGCTGTGAGATGAGCATGCCCGCGAGCATGAGGCCGCAGCCCAGGTATCCCCGCGCGGGCATGGTTTCGCCCAGCAGGACCGCCCCGCCCAGCGCGGCGAAGAGGACCTCGCTCGAGAGGATGACGGCCGCGGCCGTGGGGTGGGCCCCGCGCTGCGCGACGACCTGGAGCGTATACGCCACCGCCACCGCCATGACCCCGCAGTACGCGATCGCGTGCCAGCCGGCGGCGAGCTGGCGCGGCGTGACCTGTTCGCCCAGGAGCCACCCGCCGACCGCGCAGAGCAGGGCGCCGATGAAGAATTGGATCACCGAGAGCATCAGTGCATCGCAGCGTTTGGAGAAGTGGTCGATCAGCAGGATGTGTACCGCCCAGAAGAGTGTGCCGGTAAGCACAAGCCCGTCGCCTCGGCTCATGGTCGGGGTCGCTTGGTCGAGGTTGATCGACAGCAGAAACAGGCCGACCAACGCCAATCCGACGCCGACCCAGACCCACCGCCCCGTGCGTCGGCCGACCACCATCCCCAGCACGGGGACCAGCACGACGTAGAGCCCGGTGATGAATCCGCCTTTGCCGGCGGTTGTTTCGGCATCGCCCAGGCCGGCCTGCTGCAACGCCGAGGCCGCCGCGAGCACAACGCCCATCAAGCCACCCCCCAGCAGGAGCAAGAACCCCCCGCCCGCCGACGAAGGCCGCGCACGACCGTCGGCCGCGCGGCGCGACGTGCCCCGGTCTGGTGTACTGCCCAGTAAGACCCGGCGGGTCCGTCGGCGCATCACAACCACTAACGGCAGCAGCACGGCCCCGCCTAGCGCAAACCGCATCGCGTTGAAGGCGAAGGGTTGGAGCCCGGCCTCGACGGCGTACTCTTGAAAGACAAACGCCGTGCCCCAGATCGCCGCGGTGATCAGCAGCAACGCGTCCGAGCGCAGATGGAGGTTCGGCTTAGGCATCGGCGCGTAGCGACTGGGCGGCGCGGCTTGGAAAATAACAAGGCCCACCCGTGACGAACTGGGTGGGCCTGTGCATGTTGGCCGTGGCGCGGCCTCCCGCAAAGCAGAGTGTACTACGACGTCGGCGAGTTGTCATCGCCCGCGCTGTGATTTTCATCGCCATCGTCAACGGCATCCTCGCCGCCCGTGATGTCGACCTTTGACCAGTCGATGTTCTCTTTGGAATGCGTGTAGTCGTCCAGCAGTTCCTTCGCACGGGCCAGGTCTTTCTCCTGCACCAGCACCTTGACCCGGCCCGGCGCTTCGGCGCGGAATGAACCGGTCAGGATGCCCGCGACCTCGGAGTGGATGCCTTCGAGGTTGAGCGCATCACTCAACAGCTTGGCCTCGACCTCGCTGGTCAGGAAGGCGAGGGTCACGACTTTGATTTCGTCTTGGGGGTTGTCCATCGCCTGATTGTAGGCGAAGTCGACGCGTTGCCTAGCCCGGCTCGTCCAGCCGATACAGCTTTATTTTTTTGTAGAGCGTCGTGCGGTTGATGTCGAGCTGGCGTGCGGTTTCCTGCCTGTTCCAGCCGTTGGCCTCGAGCGCGGCGAGCAGGATCTGGCGTTCGGGTTCTTTGAGCGCATCCGCCAGCGGCGTCGGGGTCCAGCCGTTGGCTAAACACGGCGCGCTCACCGACTGCGCCGACTCGGGCAACGCCCCGGCCGGGATCGTCGCGACACCGCGCGGCACGGCCGAGCCCGCGAGGCCACGCACAAACGTCTCGGGCAGGTCGTCCACCTCGATCCAAGGCGTCTTGCTCAGCACCACCGCCCGCTCGATCACGTTTTCCAGTTCACGCACGTTGCCTGGCCAGTGGTGCTCACGCAGCGCCGCGACCGCGTCGTCGCTCAGCCGACGCTCGCGGTTCATCTTCTTGCAGTACCGCGCAAGGAAATGCTCTGCCAGCAGCGGGATATCACCAGGCCTTTCGCGCAGGGCAGGCATCGCGATGTTTACCACGTTGATGCGGTAGTACAGGTCCTGACGGAACGTACCCTGCTCAACCAGCTTGGACAGGTCTTCATTCGCGGCGACGACAAAGCGCACATCAACATGGTGTGTTTGAGTCGACCCAACGGGCTCGAAACACTTCTCCTGCAACACGCGCAGCAGCTTTAGTTGGAGCGTCGGTGTCGCGCTGTTGATCTCGTCAATGAGCAGCGTCCCGCCGTCGGCCTGCATCACCTTGCCCGGCTTGTCATAGTCCGCGCCGGTGAACGCGCCCTTCACATGTCCAAACATCTCGCTCTCTAGAAGCGACTCGGGGATCGACCCGCAGGCGAAGGTGACAAACGGGCCCGCGGCGTGTGCGCTCGCGGCGTGGATCGCCCGGCCGACCATCGTCTTGCCTGTGCCCGACTCGCCATCGATCAGCACGGTCGTGTCGCTTGCCGCGACCGCCTCGACCAGGTCGTAGACCCGCTGCATCCGGTGGTCCCCGCCGATCAGGTTGCCCATCCCAAACCGCTCGCTGAGCTGCTGCTTGAGTACGCGGTTCTCGGCGACCAGCGCGTGCGACTGCACCGCCTTGTCAACCGCCGCGTGCAACTCGGCCTCGACCAGCGGCTTCATCAGGTAGTCGGCCGCGCCCAGACGCATCGCCTGTACCGCCGTCTCGACCTTGCCAAACCCCGTGATCAGGATCGGCACGACGTCGGCAAAATCCTCACGCAGACGCTTGACCAGGTCGAGCCCGTTCTGACGCGGCAGGTCCTGGTCGCTGATCACGATGCCGAAGTGGTCGGCCGCCTCACGCGCCGCCGACTCGAGCATCGCCAGCGCATGCTCCGCGTCCGGCGCGGTCGCGGTCGTGTGGCCCCAGCCGTCCAGCGTTTGCGCCAGCGACCGCGCGACCACCGGGTCGTCGTCCACAATCAAGATCCGATGGTTCGGGGGCATGTCGGCTCCGTAAAATGAAACGCGGGGCTGAACAAACGGGCCCGCCGCACGAAAGCGTGCGGCGCGGCACCACGCGTCGCCCCGGGGCAACATGCTGTTTATCGGTATGTCGCCCCCGCACCACACGCGCGGCGCGCGGTGTGGCATGAGAACGACATCGAACGCTGAGGGTTACGCCGCCTGGACGGCTTCTTCCGCCGGCCGGTCCCCGGGCTCGGCCGTGTGCGCAGGGTCCGCGTCCTGTGAGGGGATATGGTCGAGCCAGTTCGTGACATGCCAGAGGTGCTCGGCCCCGCCCTCGTTCAGGTGGCAGACCCGCGCCGTGCCGATCCCCGCCGACTGCATCTTCCGCAGTACGGTGTCCGCCAGGGCTTGGCCCAGCCCGGCCTGGTCGGCCTCCTCATTGAGCGCCAGCTCGACGACGAAACGCCCACGCGAGTCGCCCAGACAAAGCCCGTAGCCCACGGTCTGGCCATCCATACGCACGGCCAGACTCAGCCGATGCCGAACCTGCTCGCGGTCTGCCTCGCTGCCCTGCGCCTGCACAAAGGCCAGCGCGTCATCGATGTCGTCAAGCCGGATTTCACGATATGTCGCGTCCATTCTCAATCCTCCGATAACCGTATCGGACAGGCGGGACGCGGACTTAATCATCAACACGATGCGCGCAGACACCCCAACGATTTAGTTTGCAACACATCTACCCCAGCCCGCGCAGCCGTTACACCGCGAGCGCCTGCGCATCGCGGTCCGAGAGCAGCCCGCCGTCGCTGCGCGGCTTGACCGTGCCGTCACGCTTCCACGAACGCTCGCAGCGCGGCTGGTCGCGCAGGTCGGACACCACGATCGAATCGCTGCCAAAGGCGAACCGACTGACGCCGCACAGGTCCGCGAGGTCCGCCGGGTCGAACCCGGTGAAGTCGCCTACGACGCCGAGCCCGAGGTCGAGCGGGTTGTCGACGCCAAGGGCTTTGCGCTGGTCCTCGATCTGCTTCATCCAGGCGTCGCGCTGCGCCATTGCGTCCGTCCAGCGCGGGTCTGCCAGCGCCGCGATTTTGGCGCAGCCCGTGCAGGCCGGGAGTACTTCGAGGTGTACGCAGTCGGCGCTGTCCCGGTCGCTGCCGCGCAGCACCCGCCAGGCCTCGTCGGCGGTGTGCGGGCAGATCGGCGCCAGCAGCCGGATCAGCCCCGACGTGATGCGGTGGATCGCGGTCTGCGTGCGGCGTCGGCGGGCGCTGTCCGGGGCATCGCAGTACAGCCGGTCCTTCACCGCGAAGAGGTACACCGCGCTGAGGGTGTCGTTGCAGAAGTTGAAGATCGCCCGGCTGACCGCGCGGAAGTTGAAGGCGGCAAAGTCGTCGCTCACCTTCAGCGCGAAATCGACATACGCCTTCATCGCCCACGCGTCGATGCTCGTGCCGTCGGCCTCGGTCCACGTATGGGCGTCGGCCTGGGGGTCAAAACCGTCGAGGTTACTCAGCAAGAACCGCAGCGTGTTACGCACCTTCCGGTACTCCTCGCCCGCGAGTTGGAAGAAGGAGAGGTCGGCCTTGATGTCGTTGTCGGTGTTGAGCGAACACACCCACCAGCGCGCGACATCCGCGCCGAACTGCTTCATGAGTTCCTCGACCTTGAGCGCGTTGCCGTCGGACTTGCTCATCTTTCGGCCGTCCTTGTCGACCATGAAGCCGTGGGTCAGGACGGTTTTGAAAGGCGATTGGCCATGCAACGCAACGGCCGGGAGCAGCGAGTGCTGGAACCACCCGCGGTGCTGGTCGGACCCCTCAAGGTAGAGGTCGGTGGGGAAGGCGCTGCCCAGTGGCTTGCCGTCGGCGTCGACCTGGTTGGCCTGCTTGTCGGCCCAGCCGTGGCGCATGACGGCGTTCCATGACGAGCCCGACTCGAACCAGACGTCGAAGGTGTCGGTGCCTTGTTGGATTTCAGATTTCAGATTTTCGAATTCAGATTGGACCCAGGCGGGGGCCTCGGGGTCGTTAGTGGGGTCGTAGGTTTCGAGGAGTTGCTGGGGTGTTGCGACGAACCAGGCGTCGCTGCCGTGCTTGCCGAAGGCGTCGCCGACGGCGCGGACGGACGCGGCGGTGAGCAAGGGCTCACCTTCGACGCCTTGCGGCGGGAAGAACGCGGGGATGGGCAGCCCCCAGCTCCGCTGGCGCGAGATGCACCAGTCGGGGCGCGACTCGAGCATGCCACGCATCCGGTTACGGCCCCACTCGGGGAGGAAGTTCACACGCTCGGCGGCCTCGTGCATCGCGGCATTGCGCAGTGTCTCAAGCCCGCCGCTTTGCGAAGCAACGCCGCGCGGGTCACCGAGCGACCCCGCAGCGTCGACTGACGCCGAAGCCGCGGGCTTGGGATCAAACGCCTTATCCACACCCACAAACCACTGCTCGGTCGCGCGGAAGATGACGGGCTTTTTCCCGCGCCAGTCGTGCGGGTAGCTGTGCATGAACTTGTTGGCGTGGAACAGGTGCCCGCTGTCGCGCAGGTGGTCGACGACCTGTTCGTTGGCCTTGAAGATGTGCTGACCCTTGAGCCAGTCGGGGACGGTGTCGTCGTACGTGCCGTCCGCCTGGACCGGGCAGTAGACATCGAGCCCCTCGCGGAGCCCGGTCTGGTAGTCCTCGACGCCGTGGCCCGGCGCGGTGTGGACGAGGCCCGTGCCGTCTTCGAGCGTGACGTACTCGGCATGGACCAGCTTCCCGACGCGCGGCATGAATGGGTGGCTGTAGGTGACGCCCAGCAGGTCCTTGCCTTTGAAAGTCTCTAACGGCTTGGCGTTTTTGACACCCTCGGTCGAGAGCACCTTGCCCGCGAGCTCGACCGCCATTACGACCCGTCGGCCGCCGACTTCGTACACGCCGTACTCATAACGCTCGTGGATCGCTACCGCCAAGTTCGCGGGTAGCGTCCACGGCGTGGTCGTCCAGATCATCACGCTGTCGAATCGGTCTTTGCCCGGCGAATCGACCGTCAGGTCGAACATCACAAACACCGACGTATCTTCCTTGTCGTAATACTCCAGCTCCGCCTCGGCGAGCGCGGTCTGGTTCGCGATCGACCAGTGCACCGGCTTGAGCTGCCGGAACACCAGCCCCTTCTCGACCAGCCCGGCGAACACCTCGAGCACGCCCTGCTCGTACTTGGGCAGCATCGTCAGGTATGGGTCGTCGTAGTCCGCCATCGTGAGCAGCCGCTGCATCTGGCCCTTCTGCAGCTTCACGAACTTCTCGGCGTAGGTCTTGCACTTGCGGCGGACCTGGATCGGCTCCATGTCCCTGGCTTTTTCGCCGAGGTCTTGCATGACTTTGTGTTCGATGGGCAGGCCGTGGCAGTCCCAGCCCGGCGTGTAGGGGCAGTCCTTGCCGAGCATGTTCTGCGAGCGGACGACGAGGTCCTTGAGGACTTTGTTGAGCAGGTGGCCGAGGTGGATGTCGCCGTTGGCGTAGGGCGGACCGTCGTGGAAGACGAAGGGCTGGGCGTTGTCGGCTTTGCGTTTGTCGCGGAGCTTGGCGTAGACGTCGAGCCTGTCCCACCGCTTCATGGAGGCGGGCTCGTTCTGCACGAGGTTGGCCTTCATCGGGAACGCGGTCTTGGGGAGGTTGAGCGTCTTCTTGTAACGCTTAGGGTCTTGGGGGGGGGTGTCAGTCATCGTCGGTGTCTCCGGTGTTTCATGCCCGCAGTGTTGCCGCGAGTATTACGAGCGGCAATACTGCGGGGTCTCTGAAGGTCGGCAGTCGCAATCCGCTCAACAAAAAAAGCCCCGCCTTGCGGCAGGGCTCGTGGGGTGTGTTCCATAGGAATCGCCCGGCCCTACCGGTGGGGGTCGTCAATGATAATCGTAATAATCGTGGGGCGGTCAGTGGTCATGGCTAAGTAGTATATCGGATTGGTCGGGCGTGATGGCGTCCGCAGGTGCGGCCAGAGTATAGCGTTGAGATTCAGAAAGCCCGATCTCCTCTGCGATGGCATCGGCCCAGTAGCCCAGCTTCTTAAGCTCGACCCAGGTGGAGATCACGTTGACGTTGGAGTTTTCGATCATGCCTTGGGCGAGTTTGCCGCATTGCCCCCACCCAGGCTCGTTGCGGTGTGACGGCCCCGAGGCGTCGGTTTCGATGAAGAGCCCGTTGCCGTGGGATTCGAGTCCGTCGGGCGCGACGAAGGTGTAAAGCATGATTTGCCCGATGTTGCTGACCGAGTTGTCGGGATGTGTGGTGTGGACGAGCCCATCCGGTGCAACGCTGATGCTGACAACATCACCTGAGACATGGATGCCGTCATTCAGGCGTGGACCGTTGGCATTGCCCAGGACGATCTCTCCATCGCGGTTGACGAAGAAGTTACCCCTGCGCGTATAGGCCACGCCGCCGCCCACGTCTTCATCGATTTCGACCCGGAAAAATCCGTTGCCTTCGATGTAGATGTCTAGTGGGCGGTCGGTGATTTGCGGGCTGCCTGTGGTCCAGTCGATGGTCACGGTTGGGTGGGGATGACCTTCGATGAATGTGGCTCGACGGGCCTTGTACCCTATCGTGTTGGCGTTGGCGAGGTTCGTTGACGCAACCTCGATGGCGGTGTGGATGCCGGCGAGTTGGTCGGCGAGGATGGTTTGGCCTGGCGTTTCGTGCGAAGCGGCAATGCTCGGTTGGGCGGGCTTCGCCGTGCCGTAGTAGTGGTTGTGGACGGTGCAGCCGGTGAGCGCGAGCGTTGGGAGCAGCGCAGAGATGGTGAGCGCGGGCAAGTGCAGCGGTTTCATGGTGTCATCCTTGACAGGGTGGGGGTCGCGCTTCCATGCGCTGTCGCGTTTATCGGCCTCTCGGGGCACTAGGCGTGAGCGAATGCTGGTGTAGGCGCGAAGATGCTCGGGTTGCCGTGGGGGTGATGGGTGGCCGGTTCAGTTGCGTGGGCCGTGCAGGAGTTCCCCGAGCGGGACGCTGACCTGGTCGAAGGCCTTGGCGGGGAGGGAGACGGTGTCCCACTTGGCGGAGCGGTCGCGCATGTGGGCGGTGTAGTCGCTGAGTTTGACAGCGAGGACGGCGTACCAGC
>JBITAC010000012.1:0-31461 GCA_044439905.1 Phycisphaerales bacterium JB063
TTGCTGGGCACGTCATGGCCATGGGTCGGATCGTGGCAGGCGTACTGATACCCGAAACCGAATTGATCGATGTAGAAGCCGTCGGCCGGGGTTTGCTCGGCAACGCGCGTCGTCGCGTGGGTGAGATAATCACGCCAGCCCAAGACTGCGGGACAGAGGTAGTCGTCGCCGCTGCCGAACGGATCGTACCGCCCACCCTCGTGATTGCGTAGCTGCCATTCTCGGCCGGGTCGGCCGACCAACTCTGCAACCGGGCTGACAAGGTAGCCCTCGAAATACAAACCCACCGGCATCCCCATCTTGCGCAATTGATCCACCTCCCGGTTGAACGCGTCGCGCGGCAGGTGGTGCCACGGCGAATAGGCCCCCACCCGCCCCTGGTCCGGGGTCTGCGACCAGTCGAACAGATGGACATAATCGATGTGGCCGAATCGCTCACGGTCGGCCTCCACCGACTCAACGATCGACAACGTCCCCGCGACGGGGTCAAACAAGCCCGGCGTATCAAGGTTGGCATACAGAAAAACCTGACGGAAGCTAAAGACCGACCTCAGCCAGCCCTTGCGCGGCGCGACGGGTTCATACCACTCCGCGACCCATCGCCGATAGGCATCGAAAGCTGCGTGCCAGTCGCCTTCATACACGCCCAGCCGGGCCGGCGGCAGCACCACCGTCTCCCCCGGACCGACCCGCACGCCGGGGTAGAACGCGCTCATCGCGACGCGATCGGCCTTGCTCAAGCGGTAACGCTTGGGGAGCATCTGCGTATCGCAAGTCATCAGATACACACCCCCGCGGCCGGGCAGATCGACGGCCATGAACTGCAGCGGGAATCGGCCGCTGTAGGACTCATCCAACTGCACCGCCTGCTGCCCGAGGAGCAGATCTTGTCGTGGATAGCAGTACCGCAACGCCGGCGTATCTTCTTCCGCCAGGCCCTCCAATCGCGGGAAGCTGATGCCGGTGGTGATGGGGTTCGGAGTCGGGTTGTGCAACGTAAGTGTCAGCTCGACTTCGCCATCGGACAGCGGACGAACCGAGAGCTCCCCCTGTAAACCGACCGCCTCCTCCGCACGCCACAGCGCCGAGCCCGATGCAAGCCAGGACACCCCAGCCGCCTCGTCGCGTAGCGCCAACACACGCTGCCCACCCCCCTCTTCCAGCACCATCTCCAGCCGGCCCGACCGCACCGTCTGTCGATCCTCGGCTTCCTCACCCGCAGCGGCCCCAACACCTGCGAACCAACACCCGGCGACCGTCGAAAACAATACGAGCAGCTTGAACACAGGCGAGGGCTCCGAAGGCGCGGTATTGCGTGCGAACTGATACACGAGCGCCGGGCCCGCAAGATGCACCGGCGACCGATCGGGGGAGGTATCACGCCCTCCGCCTGGCATATCAAACATTCCCCGTCCCGACCGGATGCCCGACTAGACCAGCCAACCCGGCCGGTACTCGCGGGACAGCATCTGTTGGGCGGTGTCGTTGTTGGTGATGGCAAGACCATCGCGGTCCCACTCAAGCGCCTGGCCGGGGTTGCGGACGGCAACGGTGCCCAGCAGGATCGCCTCTGCCATGGGGCCGGTGATGTGGAACGGGGAGTTGCTGTCTTCGCCGCCCAGGCACGCGTCGATGAAGCGGTGGTAGTGGCTCATCGCGGGGAGGTCGGGGCGTTCAAGTTCGCTCATGATTTCGCGGGGGTAGAACGTCGGGTACCCGCCGTGGCGGAGGAGCATGATGCCGGTCTCGCCGACGAAGAGCGAGGCCTCCTCGGGGTAGTCGGGCTCGTGTTCAAGGACGATCGCGCGGAGGTCGTCGGGCGGGTAGAACTCGCCGTCGTACCAGTCGACGCGGAGTGAATCGCCGGCGATGAGGTCGTTGTTTTGGCCGGGGAACGTCCAGACGACGTGTTGGCCTTGAGGCCAAGCGTCGGCCCGGCGCTGCGGCGAGTCGACCCACGACTGCTGGACGTCTTCCGCGACGACGGTGGTCGGCGCAGTCAGGTTGAGGGCTTTCCAGGGCGCGTCGAAGATGTGGCAGCCGATGTCGCCCAGCCAGCCCGTGCCGAAGTCGAGCCAGCCGCGCCAGCGGTGGACGTGGTAGATGTCGTTGACATAAGGGCGTTCGGGCGCAGTGCCCAGCCAGAGGTCCCAGTCGAGATGTCCGGGCACGGGGTCGGCGTGATCCGGGCGTGGGCCGAGTGGGCGGTAGGGCTCGATGCCGCTTCGATTCGAGCAGAGGACGACACGGCTGATCTTGCCGATGGCGCCTTGGCGGATGAAGTGGACTCCCATGCGGTCGCCGGTGCCCGAGGCGTGCTGCGTGCCGAGTTGCGAGCAGACGCCGGCGTCGGCGACGGCCTGGGTCAACGCGCGGACCTCGGCGACGTCGTGGCACATCGGCTTTTGGCAGTAGATGTGTTTGCCCCGCTTCGCGGCGGCCAGGCCGATCGCGGCGTGCATGTGGTCGGGCACGGTGATGTTGACCGAGTCGATGCGGTCGCCCTCGGCGTCGAGCATCTCGCGCCAGTCCGTGTACAGCCGGGCGTCGGGGTAGCTCGCGGCCGCGGCGTTGAGGATGTTGCGGTCGACATCACACAGCGCGGTGATGTTGACGCGATCGTGGCCGGCCATCTGCGCAAGGTCATACCCGCCCATCATCCCGCCCACACCGATGCAGGCATGGCTGAGCTTGCTGTTGGCGTTCGTGCCCTGCGCACCGGCCAGCCGAGGCAAAGACAAACCTGCGGCAACCACCGCGGCGGACTGCACAAACTGACGGCGGGTCGGTCGTAGCATCGATCTCTCCAGAATGAGGGGACAGGCATCCGGGCAAACACATGAACATCGCCGGGCAACACGAGAGCCGTATAGACGGGACTGCACCGGTACGGGAACATTACCGCCAATGGCCGCCTGGTGCGCGGCTAACGGACGCGGCGGGTTCTAACCCCATGCGATGTATGGCTGCAACAGGCCTATGGCTGCACATCCAGCTCGAGAAGCTGATTAAGAACCGCCGGGCCGTTGGCCTCGCGGACGCCGCATCGCAGCGGGGTATCACCCAGGAGGCCGCCGACGTCGGTGAAGCGGACGCGTCGGGTGACAAACTCGCCCGGGTCGATGCCGGGGATGAGCAGCTCCCGGCGGGGCCGGTCGCGCATGCTGGCGAAGAGGTAGAGCGCGGTCGCTTCGTCGCCACGATTGGTGGCGCTGAGTGTGACAACGGCGTCGGTGGTCCCGGGGGTTTGGCCCGGCTCGAGGGCGACGGAGGCCTCGAACTGCACATCACGCAGCCCCAGCTCGATCGGCGTCTGCATCACGATGTCGTAGCTGCGGTCGGCGTCGAAGCTGAAACGTGCGGTGAGCGGCTTGATGCCGCCCGATTCATGGATGGGGAATCGGATCGCAAGGGGGACCTCGATCGACCCGCCGGGCGGGATGGAGAAGCGGTGCATCCGCGGGTCGATCGTCCAGCCGGCCGGGCCCGTGAGTGTGTACCCGCCGTTGATGGTGCGCGGCCAGGGATTCGTGATCCGTAGCGTGCGTCGGTGAACGGTCTGCGTCGATTCGATAAAGGGGTCGTCGAGAGTGAACCCCGCGCGGAAGCGTGCGAGTGTGGCGTCGATGCCGGTGATGAACTCGGGGGTTCGGCCGACGCTGAGCGTGTGCTTGCCCGCGACGTTGGTGAGCGCCGTGCGGTTACCCCAGAGGTCGATACGCTGGGGGTTTTGGCCCAAGTAGAGGTTGACCTCGACCGTATCCGCGTCCGCGTTCTCGTTCCAGACCACGAGTGTGCCGCCCTGCTCGCCGTCGAGGACCATGCAACGCAGGCCGTAGCCGATCGGCATATGCCCGACGACGCGCTGCCCCGCCAGCCGGCGTGCGGTCGTGACCCACGCGCCCAGCGCGGGGTCGGGCAGCAGCGAGGTCTTCCGCTCCTCGCCCGGCGTCCAGGGCGAGGGCAGGCCGATCGCGCCCGGCTGCTGCTCCCAGGCATGGATCATGCGCAGCACCAGGTCGGTGACGCGCTGTTCATGCGGCATCTGGTCCGCACGCGCGAGTTCGAGGTCCAGCCGGACCCGCTCGGGCGGGACGGGCCAGGTGTCCATCGCCTGCGCGAGCACCCCGGGCGTCACGCCCTGGGGCCAAGCCATCGCCACCGCGCGCTGCCGGGCCTGCACCGTGCCGCGTGCGGGCTGGTCCAACCGCCAGGGGACAACCAGCACGGGCGACGGGGCCATCCGGTCCAGCTCGTCCTCCACCGCGTCGAGGTCGCCGGCAAGTCGGCCCGAGTAAAACGCATCCGCACGCGAAGCGCTCCCGATCTGCCACCGGCTGATCCGCTGCCCATGTCGCACGAGCACCGGCTTGAGGTAAGGGAGCCAGTGCGCCTCTTCACCCAGCAGCACCGACAACGGGTCCGTCGACCCCGACACCCCCAGCCCCGCCAACTCGACCGGGACCGGGTGCAGCGAGACCACCGCCCGCCCCCCGCCGACGGTCAAGGCACGGATAATCGGGTCCAGCAGCGCCTGCCGCTCCACCACCGTTTGCGGGGTCGTGTCCCGGTCCCACGCGCTGAGTACCGCGCCGCTCTGCCCCGTCTGCGCGAGGATCTCTTCCAGCAGCGGGAGCTGTTCGTTCGGCATACCCTCGGCCACGAGCATAAAACGCGACAAATCCCGCCCTAAATGCCCCGGGTCTTCCGGCAGGTACAGCATCGCACCGATCGTATGCTCGACCGTGTTTCGGTACGCCCCGGTGCCGTCGTCCTCACTGACCAGCAGTTCGGTGAAGTACCAGCCGTACCCGGGCAACTCGGGCCGCCATGTCCATGAACTCAGCGCACCCGCGCCCACGACCGAGGTCTGCTGATCGACGATGTCGTAGCGGTAGTCGTAGACAGTAAGCCGGGCGCGCAGGCGTTGCCCGCTGAGGTCACGGACGGTCGCGGTGATCTCGGGAGATTCGCCGGCAATGATGTTCGTACGGCGCTGGGTGCGCAGCTCGACGTGGGGGAGTTTCCATAGCGCGATATCGTCGAACCACGCCCCGCCGTCGATATCCTGCTCGACCACCTGCCGGGCACCCAGCGGATGGGTCGGCGACATCCCGGGCTGGACAATCAACAGCTCGGCACCGATGTACTCTGCGCCCTCAAAGTCCCCGGGCAGCCGGATCGCGATCTGCTCCCATCGGCCGTCGGTCTGGATCGGTTCGCTACGCTGGACACTCGACGCGACTCGGCTGCGGGTGTGGTCGATAAAGTACACCCGGACCTCGGCCCACGCGTGCTCGAGCGCTTCGGTACGGACCCAGGCGGTGAGCAGGTAATCACTCTCCGCGATCGCGGGGATCGCGCCGACCTCGACGTACGCCCCGGTCCCCCCGCCGGTGAGTTCGAGCTTGAGCGAGAAGTCGCCCGAGACGCTGTGGTTGCGGTCATAGCCCACTTCGGCAAAATCGGGGTAGCCCGGCGCATCCGTGAGCGCCTGGTGCAGAGGCATCTCGAGGAATCGTTCGTCCGCGCCTTGGGGTGATCGGCCGACGATGTACCAATGCCGAGGCAGGACGCTGCCGCTAAAGCCGATCTTGTTCCCGCGGTCGTCGGTCTCTTCAAAGTCGAACTGGCGTTCGAGCCGACGCGAGCGTTCGAGCTGCTGCGCGAGGGCGGGCGTCGTGCCCAGCGACAACACCGTCACCACGAAGGTAACGACGACAACTACCGCCCTGGCGATCGGTGGACGCATAGCGGTGTTATCGGCTGCAACTCGCTCAGATGGCCAAAAGGCCGCGATCCAACAAGCCAGCTCCTAAAGAAGCTCGGACAGGCCTACAGCGCGGCCAGCCGCTGGGCACGGTCGCGCTCGACCAGCAGGTCGATCATCGGCTGCAGGTCGCCCGCCATCACCTTGCCAAGGTTAAAACTCTCACCCAACCGGTGATCGACCACCATGTTGTCCTTCCAGCGGTACGTCCGGACCCGCTCGCTCCGACCGCCCGTGCCGATCATCTCGCTGCGTGCCTCCGCCCGCTCGGCGTCGGCCTTCGCCTGCTCCATCTCGTACACCCGCGCTCGCAGCAGCTGCCAGGCCTTCTCCCGGTTTTGCTGCTGGCTCTTGCTTTCCTGCATCCGCACCTCGATCCCCGAGGGCTTGTGGATCATGTGTACCGCCGTGGCGACCTTGTTCACGTTCTGCCCGCCCGGGCCCTGAGCCGTGGTCACGTGGATATCGACATCGCTGTCGGGGATGTTGATCTCCAGGTCCTCGGGCTCGGGCAACACCGCCACCGTGCACGTACTGGTGTGCACCCGGCCCTGCGTCTCCGTCGCGGGCACACGCTTCACACAGTGGACCCCGCCCTCGTAGCCCAGCCCCTGCCAGACCCCCTCACCCTTCACGCTCGCGGTCACGTTGCGTACCCCGCCCTGCTCGCCGGCCGAGAAGTCCATCGTCTCCAGCTTCCAGCCGCGCGTCTTCGCAAACGTCTGGTACATCTCGTACACCTCCCCCGCGAACAGCGCCGCCTCGTCGCCGCCCGCGCCGCTGCGCACCTCCAGAATCACCGCCCCCACCGCCGCGTCGTCGGCCGTGACCAGCTCATTACCGATCGCCTCCAGCAGCTTCGCCGACTGCCCCGCCAGCTCATCGACCTGCTCCTTGGCCAACTCGACCAGCTCCGCGTCACTGCCGTCTGCGATGATCTCGTGGGCCTCAGCCAGGTCCGCCTGCTGCTTGCGGTAGTCCCGGTAGCGCTCGACCACGCCCGCGATCGCAGCGCGTTTGATGCTCAGCCGCATCACCGCGTTGTGGTCCGTCACGACCGCCGGGTCCGCGAGCTGCTGCTCAAGCTCATCGAACCGGGCCGCGATCTCGTCGAGCTTCACGATCAGATTGGGGTTGGGTTCAGCCATGTCAGTCAGTCGTCAGGGGAGCGATCAAGCCGCGGGAATCGAAGCGGGCGATGGGTCAACAGCAGCGGCGATGCAAACAACCGGCCTTCCAGCCATCCCCGCCAAACCGTGGCTGAGCCCGCAAAGCCGCGGGCCACCCACCCCACCACGCGACCGCGGCATAGCATACCCCGACGCGCACAAAACAGCCGCACGATCGGGACCGCGCGGCTGCGTGTAGGTGCGTCGCTACTTCTTGTTGAAGTAGTTGCCCGAGAACTTCTTCTGGAACTTCTCGACCCGGCCCGCGGCGTCGACAAACTTCTGCTTGCCGGTGTAGAACGGGTGGCTGGCCGAGGAGATGTCCACCTTGATCAGCGGATACTCGTTGCCGTCTTCCCAGGTCACGGTCTCTTTGCTCGACAGCGTGGACTTGGAGAGGAACGAGACGTCCGCGGACACGTCCTTGAAGACAACGGTCTGGTACTTGGGGTGGATGTCAGATTTCATGGCGGGCAATCGTGGGGTAGGCGTGTGCGGGATGAACTCGGTCGGATGGGAGGACGCCGGGCCTCGTCCGAGCGAGCCGAGTAGTATAGACAAGTCCGCACCTGATCCGCAACCCCAGCCCACCCGCTCCCGCTATGAAAATCTACCTCAACGGCCAGATCCTCCCCGCCGACCAGGCACACGTCAGCGTCGAAGACGCCGGCCTCCAGCACGCCGTGGGCCTCTTCGAGACCATGGCCGCCCATCACGGCCGGGTCTTCCGGCTCGACGCCCACCTGGATCGGCTCAAAAACTCCGCCCGCGAGCTCGGCCTCGCCGCCGACATGCAGACCCAGCCCCTCGCAAAGGCCATCGAGCAGACCCTCGAAGCCAACCAGCTCCAGCACGCCCGCCTCCGGCTCACCGTCACCGCCGGCACCCTCTCCATGCTCAAACAAGCCGACGGCACACCCGCCGCGCAGGTCCGCCAGACCGTCGCGATCGTCCCCAGCGAACCCACCGTCTTCGACCCCGCCTACTTCGAACGCGGCATCACCGTCTCGATCTACGGCCAGGGTGCCAACCCCTTCGATGTCGCCGCCGGCCACAAGACACTCAACTACTGGGGACGGCTGCGCTCGCTCCGACAGGCCGCGGCGGCGGGCTGTTCGGAAACGATCTGGCTCAACGTCACCAACCACCTCGCCTCGGGTGCGGTGTCCAACGTCTTCCTCGTCAAAGACGGCCGACTGCTCACCCCCATCGCCCGCGGCGAAGAAGAACAAGGCGCATTGCCCGCACCCGTTTTGCCCGGGACGACACGGGCGGTCGTGATCGAACGCGCCCAGTCCCTCGGGCTCGCGGTCGAACGCCGCATGCTCTCGGTCGAGGATTTGCTGGGCGCCGACGAGGTGTTCCTGACCAACGCGAACTGGCGGGTGTTGCCCGTCACGGCCGTGGAGAAAAAAACGATCGCCGACGGCAAGCCAGGCATCGTGACAGGCAAGCTGCGAGAAGCGGTGTTGGGGCTGATCGAACAAGAAACCACCGCCTGAATCACCCCAAAGGAATAGCCGCTTGCGGCCTAGCGCAATGGCGCTAGGCCGCAAGCGGCAACCACTCATCAAAGTTGGCGCTACAGCCCGCCCTGCCCCCGCGCACGGCGGCGTTCCATCATGCCTTTCATCACTTCGGACATAAACCCCAGCGCCTGCGGGTCGCCCGAGTCGAGGAACTGGTTCATCTGTTCACGCCCCTGTTCCATCTGCTCCTCCGATACGTCGATCCCGTTCCCCATCTCCTGAGCCATCCGGTTGCCCATCTGGTCGGCCATCTGGTCAATCAGTGCGGTGTTCCCGCTGCGTACCGAGTTGGTGTACATGTCGCGCATGCCACGGACCATCGCGTTGCGTGCCTCTTCTTGTGTATCGGGGTTCGAACGCAGCAACTCAGCCAGCCGACGGCGGTCCTCATTACTCATCCCGCCCCACATCTCGTTGACACGCTCCAGGTAGGGCTGCTGTTCCGCATCGGTCATCCCCTGGTAGCGTGAATCCGCGAACAAGGCCTCGATATCTTCTATGTTTTCGGGCATCGGCGGGCTTGTCATCGACCACGCGAACCAGCCCCCCAGCACCAGCACGACCACCGCAACTATGGCGAGCAGCCCGACCTTCCAGACCTTCTTGGGTTGTTCGTCACTAAGTTTCATGGTGCGCTCCTGGCAGGGGCTACTCGATGTCAATCACGCCGACGTGCCCGTCTGCAAACACATTGTTTCGGCGGAGGTGTCGCGCGGGGATTTCGATCTGCTCGCCCTCTTCCTGCAGCTCGGCGGTGGTGTTGTCGAAGTCGCGCACCATCACCAGTTCACTCTCGGACACCAGGCCCAGCCGGATCAGGAAAAAGTCGTTAACGCGTGTCCCGCTGAGCAGCGAGAGGTAGTCGTAACTCGATCCGCTGAGCTCGTAGACCACATCATCGTCGGGGCATTCCCACACGGCGTTTCGGCCATCCCCGTCGAGCGGCAACTGGTCGCTGAGCGACTCGAAGAGCGGCGGGTCATCGTCTGCGCTGAGGAAGGGTGGCGGCATGTATCGCGCGACCGGGAGGAACTCTTTGTTGTCGGTGCGGTAGGCCTGGAACGCGAGGCCGACCTGCCGGAGGTTCGAGGCGCAGGTGATCTTGCGGGCGTCCTTGCGGATGTTCGCGATCGCAGGCAGCAGCAGGCCGATCAGGATCGCGATGATGGAGATCACGACCAGCAACTCGATGAGGGTAAAGCCGGCGTAGCGCGGGAGACGGTGCGTAGGGGTGGGGTTGGGCATGTCGTTGGACGTGTCGGGGTTCTCTGTCCCCGGTTGATACGGCCAACCCCGCCCGCCGGTTGCAGGCAATCCGGAATTACCCCGCGATCGGGGCGTAACGCATCGCCAGATCGAACGGCTGGGCACCGATCGCTTCCGCAACGCCCGCGTCCTTAATCATCGCCAGCCACAGCGCATCGCAACGGAACGCCGCATCCATGTTGCTCTCAATCGACCGCCCCATCCCCTCCAACACCACGAGCTCAATCGGCACCGACTCGACCTCCGCGACCAGTCCGGGCGACACACGCGACAGGTCGATTAGCGGCGCCCAGTTGCCCGACGCTACAAGCCGGAGCGCCCGGTCGTTCATCGCCTCTGCGAGGACCGGGTCGGACACCGCGGCCTGTGCGACCAGGGCAGTGAGTTCGTCGTGCGTCACGTCGTTGAGTGAGGGCTCGGTGTTGGCGGCGAGGATCACAGGCGTGCCCTGCTTCACCAGCTCGCGTGCAAAGGGGATCATGCCCAGCACCACATCGGGCCCAGCATTATCGACAAACAGCACCGCCCCGCGGTAGGGTCGGCCCCGCTCCGCCCGGGCCATGCGGCCGAGCCAGGCCTCCAGCGCATCAAACCGCCAGGGCCTGGGCTTGAGCTTCGCGCGGACCGAGGCGAAGTCGACCTCGCCCGCCTCGTAGAGCTGCAGCGTCTCGACCGCGCCCATGTCGAAGATGTTGCCCGCGAAGACGCCTTCGATCAGCGCGGTATGACGCTTGACCGAGGGCAGCGCATCGAGCTGGGCGAGCAGACCCGGCAACATCTTCATCGCACGCGTGTTCTCGTCGTGTTTAATCAGGCGATACGGGTCGGCGATCCCGGCCGCGCGGAGGATGTCCTCCCGGCGTTGGCAGATCGTGAGCACGTTGAGCGGGCCGAATGCGGTCGGCTCTTGCGCGACCCGGTCGAGGTAGGCATGGAACGCGTCGCGTGCCTGCATGACCGCTGCGGCCGGGTCTTGGCCGTCGGCCTCCAAGACACGCGTCGCGTGCTCAAGCAGCGACACGAAATGGCCACGGAACAGATCGATCCAATACGGCCGACGGCCGTGCTCCACCGCCAAGTCCCAAGGGCACGGGCGGTACCCGGCGGGGTCGGCGAGCAGCGGGAACACAGCGGCATCGTCGTGGGGTGGGTGGGATAAGGTCATGTGCTCGACGCGAAGTTGTTGAGGATCTGGAGCCCGACGTGCTGCGACTTTTCGGGGTGGAACTGGGTCGCCCAAAGGTTATCGCGGTGAACGGCAGCGCAGAACGCCTGGCCGTAGCCCGTGGTCGCGGCGCAGTGGGCCGGCTCGCCGGGCTGGCAATAGTAGGCGTGGACAAAGTAGACGTGGTCGCCGGGGGTAAGGCCTGTAAACAATGGGCAATCGGGTGCAAAGTCGATGCTGTTCCAGCCCATGTGGGGGACTTTGAGGCGCGGCTTGCCCGGGCCTTGGTCTTCGTGGAAGCGTTGGACACTGCCCGGCAAGAGCCCCAGGCCCGGCACGGGCTGCGTCGTGTCGGCTGCGCCCTCTTCGGAGGCGTCGAAGAGCAACTGCATCCCCAGGCAGATGCCCAGCAGCGGCCGGCCCGTGGCGTGGTAGTCGCGGATCGCCTGGACAAACCCGGCCTCACGCAGGTGCTGCATGCCGTCGCCGAACGCACCGACACCCGGCAGGACCAGCCGATCACAGCCCGCGAGGGCCTCGGCGTCTGCAACCACCCGGGCATCGGCGCCCACGCGTTGCAGCGCCTTTTCCACCGAGCGGAGATTGCCCATGCCGTAGTCGAGGATACCGATCATGAGTGAGACGTTGGTTCTGGGTTCAAAGTGAAACGGACTGGTTGCTGAAGCAACCAGTCCGGGCTGGGGTACGTTAATGCGCTCGTGCGGCTGTCTACTCTTGTAGTACGACGACGATCTCGACGCGTCGGCTCGCGGGCTTGTTCGCCCGGAGGCGCGTCGCGCCAAAGCCTGCGGCGTACATCCGCTCGTTGCTGATGCCGCGTTGGGCGAGGTAGCGGTGGACAGACGCGGCACGCTCAAGGGAGAGTTCGAGGTTATCCGCCCAGCCCGAACGCTGGATCGGGTCCGAGTCGGTGTAGCCCTCAATCCGCAGGGTGTTGTTGGGGTACTGGGCTTCAAGGATGTCGGCGATTTCGTTGAGCGTGCGCTGGGCCGAGGCCTTGAGCTCTGCCTCACCCGAAGCAAAAAGCACATCGCCCGGCACACGCACCGCGATCTGCATGTCCGTCCGCTCGATCTGGACGTTGGGCACGTCCTCAAAGCCCGTGCTGGCGCCCTGGTTGGCGCCGCCGCTGCCTTGACCGGCCGTAGCAAGCTGGTTGCGCAGGTTCTCGTTCTCCATCCGCAGGCGGTTGTTCTCCGCCAACATCGCGTCGCTGTCCATCAGCATGCGGTCCTGGGCCATCCGCAGGCGGTCGATCTCGGCCTGGGCCTCGACGTTCTGGTCGTACAGCGCGTTGCGCTCTTCAAGCGGACGCTGGCAGCCCGTCGCCAGAACGACGACCGCCAGCAGCAGGAACACGGGGAGGGATCGGGTCACCGACATCGCAAAATCCTTTCGCAGGGGATACGGCTCAGCCGTATGTCCGATGGGAATCAGAAGGTCAGGCACTAAGGTACAAAAAGTGGCGCGGACGGTCCATAACCCGGCCCCCCGGCCTGGGGCTGGAACGACTCGAGGATGCCAAAGAGGTCGACCCGGCCCATCCCCAGGAGCAGGATCAGCGCCGCCGCACCCGCGAGGTACGGGCCATAGGGAATCTGCCGGCTTGGCTTTTTCACCACGCCCGCCATGTCGAGGGTCATGAGAACGACGGCGAGGCCGAGGAACGGCGCGACGAAGATGCACAGGAAGATCGATTCCCACCAGCCGATCACCGCGCCGATCGCGGCGAGCAGGTGGATGTCCCCCATGCCCATCGCCTCTTTGCCAAACGCGAACGTGCCGAGGATGCGGATCGCCCAGATCACCCCACCGCCCACGAGAAACCCGAGGACGACACCGCCCAGCGTGCCGTACCACCCGGCTTCTGAGATCGGCTCGGTCCAGACGTGCCGTGCGAGGTAGTGTCCCACGAACATACCCAGCAGCGGGAAGCCGATGAAGAAGCATTCTTTAAGCACGACCCTCCGTGGGTGCTTGAGCGGCGGGACATCATCCTCCTCGGCCGGTTCGGCGTCGTCCGCAGCGCTGTCGTTTTTCAGGACGCTGAACTGCAGGCCGAGCACGACGACGCGCACGACGAGGTAGCCGACGATGCCGCCCGCGACGATGTGCAGCAGGCCCGGCAGCTTGCCCGCGCCGACCTGGAGGTAAGCGTTGAGCCCGATGCCGAGGATGAACCCGGCCGGGGCGAGCCAGACCACGAGGCGTTGCAGCCGGGTCAGTCTGGAGCCCGCGTCGTCCTCGGGTGGGTCGGTCTCGATATCGAAATCGTCCTCGCCCTCGAAGCTGTCGGGCACGATACCGACCCAGCGCAGCAGCAGCGCGAGCGCGAGGCCGATCGCCCCGCCCCAGGCGACCATCGCGCCGGTGTGGCCGACATAGGGCAGGAAGGGCTCGTCGCCAAACCCGCTGCCGGCGAAATCCACGAGGCCCGGCGACAGCCAAACCCCCACGGGCAGCGCCACGACCGCGGTGGCCGAGATGACCCACGGGATCTCAAGCGGGATGATGTAGTAGCGGGCATCGATCACCGTCGCGGCAAACAGACCGGCCAAGAGCGTCAACCAGACCAGCGCGATCGGCCAGGCGTTCGAGACCCCCAGCACCCCGCCGAACGAGGAATCGACAAACGGCCCGCGCAGGTCCGTCATAAACAGCAGCACGTACGTCCCGCCAAACATCAGCGCCACCAGCGCCTCGACCGTCGGGTACTGGATACTGATCGGGTTCTTGCAGGTCCGGCACTTGCCGCGCAGCCAGAGCCAGCCCAGCACCGGGACGTTGTCGTACCACGCGAGCTGCTGTTCGCAGTTGGGGCAGCGCGAAGGGGGCGACACCACGCTCATCCCGGCCGGCAGGCGGTAGATCACGACGTTCAGGAAGCTGCCCACGCAGCCGCCCATCGCCGTCACAAAAATCAGCCAGACCCAGTCGGGGTTCATCCGTGGTTACTCGTCTACGTCCGTGTCGGCCAAGCCACTGCCGGAGTCAGGCGTGAGCTCCGCGATCCGCTGCTCGGCCTTGTCCAAAATCGTTCGGCAGCGTTTCACCAGTTGCTGCCCCTGTTCGTACCGCGCGATCGCTTCTTCCAGACCGACCTCCCCGGACTCGATCGCGTCGATCATCGTCTCCAGCTTATCGATCGCCTGCTCAAAGCTGAGCGGGGGGTTCTCGGGATCACTGCTGCCCGGGGGCTCTGCGGTTTCTTTCGACATCATGGGAGTTTATACACCGAGAGCAGAGTACGCGACGCCTGAGAGCAAACGCCCCAAGCCGGCGGCTTTGAAGCGAGCTCCGCGAGCAGCAACGCCGTGGGATAGACACCGCGTTACCCGCCAAACAGCCCCGGCCCTTCGTCGCGTTTGACTTTGCCTTTACGCTTACGGTTCACACCCCGGCTCGGCGGGTCGGGTTTGGATGTTTGTGGCTGCGGTACCAGACGCTTCGCGGACTCAGCGTCGGCGTGCGTCCCCCCTATCGGCACCGATACGACCTTGCCATCTGCGAACACGGTCGTCAGCGTTGCGGCAGCCGCGCCGTCTTGGGCCGATCGGATGACTTTGCCTTCGCCATCCGTGGTGAAGGTGTAGCCACGTCTGAGGACGCGCTGTGGGCCGACCGCATCAAGATGCCGGGAAAGCGCATCAAGCCGATCACGCTGCGTTTTCGTGACACGCGGCAGCAGCGATGCCAGCCGGGATGAGGCTTGGGCCAGCCGATCGCGCGGGGCGGCCAACAACCGATCAGGCCGGGACACCGCCGGGTGGCGCTGGGCCGACCGCAGGCGTTCGCGGGCGTGCTGCGCTCGACGGCGCAGGGCGAGGGCCAGCCGATCATGCAACTGGTCGACCTGCTGCGAAAGCGCGTCGCGGTCGGGGACGAGTGTCATCGCGGCCTGGGTCGGGGTCGCACACCGAGCGTCGGCGACGAGCTCCGCCACTGTCACATCCGTCTCGTGCCCGATCGCCGCCACAACCGGCAGCTCACACCGGTAGATCGCGTCCGCGACGGCCCGCTCGTTGAACGCCCAGAGGTCCTCGATCGATCCCCCACCCCGGGTCAGGAGCACGGCATCGATGCCCAGTCGCCCGTGGTCGCGCGACAGCCGATCGATCATCGCCGCGATCTGCGGCGCGGCCGCGTCGCCCTGCACCCGCACATCGCACAGCACCAGCTCGCAGCCGGCCCAGCGTCGGCGGGCGGTGTCGATCACGTCCTGCAAGGCCGCCGCGCTGCGTGAGGTCACCACCGCGATCCTTCGTGGGATCGCGGGCAGCGGCCGCTTATGCTCCGGGTCGAAGTACCCCAGCCCGCGCAGCTCGTCGATCATCTCACGAAGCTGCTGCTCGAGCGCCCCTTGCCCCACCGGCTCAAGCCGATCCACATAAAACTGCACCTGCCCCTGTGCGGGGAACACATCGACCCGCCCGGTCGCGATGACGGCCTGTCCATCGGCCACCTTGAAACGGACCTGCCGCGCAGCCGAGGCGAACATGACGCAGCGGATCGCGGCCCGGTCGTCCTTAAGCGAAAAAAACCAATGGTTGCGGTCCGACAGGTTCGAGACCTCGCCCGCGACCCGCAGCTTGCCCGGCAGGTGGCTGTTGAGCGTCTGCTTGATCTGCCCGACCAGCGCCACGACGGGCATCGCGTCGTCGCAAGGCGTCTGGGCCTTGGAATCATTCCGCCTCGCAGGGGGTTCATCAAACAGTCGTGGCATCGGGGCAGTGTAGCCAGCGATGCAGATTGTGTTAGCCCCCGCCCCCATAGGCGCTTAGGGCCGCAGCCCGACCGCCCCACCGCCCGAGCGTTTGAAGCCGCCCCTGAGATCGCGTAAGGTACGGGCTTCGCGCGACCCGCGCGTTAAGCGTTGTTCAACCCCACCAAACCCCGCCCACGGAGAACTCACCGATGGCAATCAAGATCGGTATCAACGGCTTTGGCCGCATCGGCCGGCTCGTGTTCCGCGCCGCCCAGGACAACCCCAACATCGAAGTCGTCGGCATCAACGACCTCTTCGACAACGACGCGCTCGCCTACCTCCTCAAGTACGACTCGGTCCACGGCCGATTCAACGGCACCGTCGAGGCCGACGACACCAACCTCATCGTCAACGGCAAGACCATCCGCTCCACCGCCGAGCGCGACCCCGCCAACCTCAAGTGGGGCGACATCGGCGTCGACTACGTCGTCGAGTCCACCGGCTTCTTCACCGACTTCGACGGCGCGAACAAGCACGTCCAGGCCGGCGCCAAGAAGGCCATCATCTCCGCCCCCACCAAGTCGCCCGACCAGGTCCCGACGATCGTCATGGGCGTCAACCACGACAAGCTCGACGCCTCGGCCAAGGTCGTCTCCAACGCGTCGTGCACCACCAACTGCCTCGCCCCGATCGCCAAGGTCATCAACGACAACTTCGGCATCGCCAAAGGGCTCATGACCACCGTCCACGCCATCACCGCCACCCAGCCCACCCACGACGGCCCTTCGAAGAAGGACTGGCGCGGCGGCCGTGCGGCAGGCGTCAACTGCATCCCCGCCAGCACCGGTGCCGCCAAGGCCGTCGGCCTCGCGCTGCCCGAACTCGCCGGCAAGCTCACGGGCATGGCCTTCCGCATGCCGACCCAAGACGTCTCGGTCGTCGACCTCACCGTCGTCACCGAAAAAGAGACCAGCTACCAGGCCATCTCCGACGCGATGAAGGCCGCAAGCCAGGGCGCGATGAAGGGCTACCTCGCCTGGACCGACGACCAGGTCGTCTCCAGCGACTTCATCCACGACCCCGCCAGCTCGACCTTCGACCACGGCGCGGGCATCGAGCTCGACAGCACCTTCTTCAAGGTCGTCTCCTGGTACGACAACGAGTGGGGCTACTCCAACCGCATCATCGACCTCGCCAACCACATCGGCGCGCTCGACGGCCTGAAGTAATCCACTAGCCACCACACCAACACCCCGAAGCCCACGCTTTTTGAGCGTGGGCTTCTTTTGTTTCGTCAACAAGTCAACAAACCAGGCGTGTATGCTTTGACCATGCCTACCGCCGACACAATCCTCGCCGCCGCCAAGACGCTATGCAAGACCCTTGACAGGCTGCGTTTTGCCGAGCCCGTCACGCATGTTTACAACCCCTACGACTACGCCTACCCGATGCACGAGCAGTACGTCCGGCGGTATGGCGACTCATCCAAACACGTCGTGTTCCTAGGTATGAACCCCGGCCCTTGGGGGATGGCGCAGACCGGCGCACCGTTCGGTGAGGTCGCGGCGGTGCGCGACTACCTCAAGCTCGACGCACCGATCGGCAAGCCGAGGAACGAGCACCCCAAGCGGCCGATCGAGGGGCTTGCCTGTAACCGGTCCGAGGTGTCGGGGCGTCGGCTATGGGGGCTGCTCGCGGAGCGATATCCGAACGCCGAGGATTTTTTCAATGGCACCGGTTCCGGCGGCGGTGGCTTTATCCTGAATTACTGCCCGCTCGTGTTCATGGAGCAAGGCGGAAAAAACCGCACACCCGACAAACTCCCCGCGGGCGAGCGCGAACCGTTGGAGGCGGCATGTGATACGCACCTCCGTGTGGTCGTAGAGGCCCTCGCCCCCGAGTGGGTGGTGGGTGTGGGCGCCTTCGCGGAGAAGCAGGCCAAGCGCGTTTTGGACGGCATGGACGTGAACTTCGGCCGGGTCCTGCACCCCAGCCCCGCGAGCCCGATCGCCAACCGCGGCTGGGCCCCACAGGCGGAGAAGCAGCTGATCGAGATGGGCGTGTGGGACGGTGGTGAATAGTAGCGGGTGACTTGTGGCTAGCGTTTTGTATCACACGGATGCGTATCGATAGGCACTAACCACTAGCCATCAGCCACCCCCCACCTCACCTGCTAAAATCCCTGGCTATGCCTACCCCCAACGAAACCACCGCCCCCCGTCCCGCCTGCCGACTCGCCCTGGCCGACGGCAGCGTCTTCACCGGCACCGCCTTTGGCCAGACCGCCCCCCGCTGCGTCGAGGGCGAAGTCTGCTTCAACACCTCCATGGCCGGCTATCAGGAGATCCTCACCGACCCCTCCTACGCCGGGCAGATCGTCACCATGACCACCCCGCTCCAGGGGAACTACGGCACGAGCGACGGCGACCTGGAGTCCGTCAAAGCACACTGCAGCGGCTTCGTCGTCCGCGAACTCGCCAACCTCGAAAGCAACTACCGCAGCTCCGCCAAGCTGGAGCACTGGCTGGCCGACCAGGGGCTCACCGGCATCGCGGGTATCGACACGCGGGCGCTGACCCGCAAGCTCCGCGTCGACGGCGCGATGGACGGGGTCCTCTGCACCGACCCGAGCAAGACCGACGAAGCGCTCGTCCAGATGGCCCGCGACTCGGTCGGGCTCGTCGGCCGGAACCTCGCCAAAGAGGTCAGCCGATCCCAGCCGATCGCGTGGAACGAAGACCTCGGCGAATGGTCGCCGCTCCAGGGCGCAATCCCCGCGCCCAGCAAGCGGTACAAAGTCGTCGCGATCGATTGCGGGGCCAAGCTGAACATCCTCCGTAATCTGGTCGATTCGGGATGTGACGTCACGGTCCTGCCTTGGGACGCCTCGCCCGAGCAGGTCCGCGAGCACAAGCCCGACGGGCTGTTCGTCTCCAATGGCCCGGGCGACCCCGCGGCGGTGAGCGAGACCATTGCGACGCTGAAGCAGGTCATGAAAGAGCAGCCGACGTTCGGTATCTGCCTCGGGCACCAACTCCTCTCGCTCGCGCTGGGCGCGGAGACCTACAAGCTCAAGTTCGGCCATCGCGGTGGCAACCAGCCCGTGCAGAACCTGGGCACCGGCAAAGTGGAGATCACCAGCCAGAACCACGGCTTCGCGGTCGAGACCGAGTCGCTCAAGCGGGCCGGCGGCGAGCCGACGCATATCAACCTCAACGACCAGACCCTCGAGGGGTTCCGGCATAACGACCTGCCGGTCTTCGCGGTGCAGTACCACCCCGAAGCCAGCCCCGGCCCCCACGACGCCCGGTACCTGTTCGACTGCTTCATCGCCATGATGCAGACAGGGACCAGCCCGACGGGCGAGCAGATGGACACCGCCCAGCGAGCCCGAAACAGTGTCGAACAGACCGTTTAGCCGACAGACCCACCACACAAACCACTGCAATACACTGAAATTCAAGTGCTTAGGAGAAATCAAGGGGCCAGTGTTCCCTTTCCGCTAATTTACCAACTACCCCCTTGTACTCCTTCTGAATCCCGTTAGACTTATAGTTGTCCATCTCGCCACTGCGAGGACACGCCATCACGGGCTCACCCAGCGCTCACGAGACTCTTTTTCAGGAGAAAAGATGATCCCTTCCAAGATGACAACCAGCCGGCTGCTCGGGGCTTTTGCGGCCGTTGCGATCACCGCCTCCGCAATCGCTTCCCCCATCAACTACGGCGACTTCAGCGACATCCCGCCCGGTACCCTCTCGTACCTCGATGTGACTGAAAGCTCGTTTACCGACCCCGGCCCGCTCTACAACGCACCGAGCATCTCCGGCAATACGCTGGACTTCGATCCGCTCGCGTTCGGCGCAGCCGCCTCGGACGGTGGATCCGACCTCACCGATGGGCAACTCAACTTCACAATCGACACCCTCCCGGATGCCGGCCTGACCAGCTTCTCCATCGTCGAAAGCGGTGACTTCAGCTTCGCAGGCTTGACCCCCACGCCCGGCACTTTTGTGTCCGCCAGCGCTGGCGTCACCGTCAGCATCCTCGAAGTCGACGGGGCCGCGCTCGGCACACCGATCTCGGTGTTCGCATCCGCCCTCTTCGTCTCCGACTACCCCAGCACGGGCGGCGCGCCTTCGACCGGCCTCATGCCTTGGTCTCTGGTCACCTTTGTGGACCTGGCCGCCGCGCTCCCCTCCGGCTCGGGCGCGACGCTCATCGAAGTCGCACTGGATAACCAGCTCATCGCATCGACTACCGAAGACAACCAGGCCGCGATCTCCAAGAAAGACTTCAAGGTCATCACCGAGACCGTCCCCGAGCCCGGCAGCCTGGCCCTCCTCGGCCTGGGCGGCCTGCTCATCGCTCGTCGCCGGCGGGCATAAGCCGGACGACCACACACTCTCCTGACCCTCCGACACCCGCCCGACTTGGGCGGGTGTTTTTTATGTCTCGCTCATTCGTGCAAGGCCTTGGCACCCGCTAAAATCCGCCGTTCAACAGGAGTGCCCCATTGTCTACACCCCCGCCGCCGCCCAACACGTCCTCCCGCAAAATCCGCACCGATGAGTGGACCCGGGAAGACAGTGCCGACCTCTACCGCCTGGGCCTGTGGGGCCGTGGGATGTTCAACATCAACAAGAAGGGGCACCTCGTTGTCACGCCGTCGGACACCGTCGGGGCCGGCGTCGACCTCAAGAAGCTGACCGACGAGCTGGCGAAGCGTGACCTCCACGCCCCCGTGCTCATCCGCTTCACCGACCTGCTCCAGCAGCGCCTGCGCGAGATCGCAAACGCATTTGCCACCGCGATCGCCGAGCATGAGTACGAGGCCGGCTACCACGCCGTTTACCCGATCAAGGTCAACCAACAGCGGCACGTGGTCGAGAGCATGATGGAGCTCGGGCGTTCGCACGGCTTCGGGCTCGAGGCCGGGTCCAAGCCCGAACTGATCGCGGTCATGGCGATGGTCGACGACCCCAACACACCGATCATCTGCAACGGGTTTAAAGACCGCCAGTTCATCGAGGCCGTCATCCTCGCGACCAAGCTCGGCCGCAACATCGTGCCCGTCGTCGAGAAGTTTTCCGAGCTCAATCTCATCATCGAGGAGTCCAAGAAACACAACGTCCGTCCGCAGATCGGGGTGCGCATCAAGCTCGCCAGCCGTGGCACCGGGCGCTGGGAGCACTCGGCGGGTGAACGCTCGAAGTTCGGCCTGTTCGTGAGCGAGGTGCTCGACATGGTCGAACGTCTGCGCGAAGCCGACATGCTCGACTGCCTCACGCTCCTGCATTGCCACGTCGGCAGCCAGCTCAACGACATCCGCAAGGTCAAAGCCGTCGTGACCGAACTCGCCCGGCTCTACTGCGAGCTCTACCGAATCGGCGCAAAAGCGAAGTTTGTCGATATCGGCGGCGGGCTGGGTGTGGACTACGACGGCTCCAACTCCGCACAGGAAGGCAGCGTCAACTATACGCTCCAGGAGTACGCCAACGACATCATCTATCACATGCAGACCGTGTGCGACGCGACCGAGACCCCGCACCCGACCATCATCAGCGAGTCGGGCCGAGCCATGGCCGCCCATCACAGCGTGCTGATCTTCAACGTGCTCGGCTGGTCCGGCTTTGACCGCTTCGACCTGCCCGAATCGTTCGACGATGAATCGCTCGAGGAGATGCCCGAGCCCGTCCGCACGCTGGCCGAGTCCTACGCCGCACTCAACAGCGACAACTACACCGAGTGCTACCACGACGCGCAGATGGCACGCGAGCAGACGCTGAGTCTGTTCAACCTCGGCTATTGCTCCATCGAGCACCGTGGCCTGGCCGAGCGGCTCTTCTTCTCTATTGGCTCGCGCGTCCTGCGCTACGTCCGCGATGTCGAGAACCCACCCGAGGAGTTCGCAAACCTCGAGATGATGCTGTCCGACATCTACTTCTGCAACTGTTCGATCTTCCAGTCACTGCCCGACCACTGGGCGATCGACCACCGCTTCCCGGTCATGCCGATCCACCGGCTCAACGACGAGCCCACCTGCCGCGGCATCCTCGCTGACATCACCTGCGACTCCGACGGCAAGATCGACAAGTTTATCGGCGACGGCGAACCCGAATACACCCTGCCCCTGCACCCCTACACCGGCGCGGACTACTACCTCGCGGCCTTCCTGGTTGGCGCATATCAGGAAACGCTCGGCGACCTGCACAACCTCTTTGGCGACACCAACGCCGTGCACATCCGCATCGGCCCGGGCGGCGAAGTTGAGATCGAGGAGGTCGTCGAAGGCGACACCGTCCGCGAAGTGCTCGCCTACGTACAGTACCAGCCCGAAGAGCTCCGCCGCTCGTTCACCCGCGCTGTCGAGAAGTCCGTACGCGAGCAACGGCTGACCCTTGACGAGGCCCGCACACTCCGCCGATTCTACGAAAAGGGGCTGGCGGGCTCGACGTACCTGACGTGAGCTCACGCAAGCCCGGCCGGCTTGTAGCGAACCGCATCGCCCCGCCTCCCATGCGTATGTCCGGTATGCTGGCGCGATGCTCCACGTCGCGATCCTCAAGCCCAACTACATCCGCGACATCCTCGCAGGCGAGAAGACGATCGAGTCGCGGCTGACCAAGACCAACCAGCCGCCCCACGGCCAGGTCACCGCGGGCGAGCGCCTGTACCTGAAGGCGTCGGGCGGGCCGTTCATGGCCATGGCGATCGCAAGCGAGGTGATGTCCTGGGCAGACCTCACGCCCGCCCAGTACAGCCGCATCGAACAGCAGTACCGCCCCGCGATCGGCGGCGATGATGCGTACTGGCAGATGAAACGCGAAAGCCGATACGCGACACTGATCCGGCTCGCTGATGTTGAGCCCATCGACGTCGGCCCGAAGTACAAGATCGCCTACATGAAAGCGTGGTACGTTCTGGACGAGGCGCTCAACCCGGTGCGTGACCTCGCGCTGACCGCCGGCGCGATCCGCAACCGCTACGCGGCGCTGCCTCGTGCTGCGTCCTCGAAGACGTCGCGGCCACAAGCCGACCCAAGCCAAGCCATCACGCTCGAACTGCCCGATGGCGAGCGGGTCGAGACCGAACTGACCAAGACCCGCATGTTGCGCTGGCGCGGCTGGGGCAAGCTGTACGACGCCCAACAGGCACAGCCCGGCGACACACTACGCTTCATCGCGATCGGGCCCAGCACCTACCGCGTATCGGTGCTCAACCACGGGCCATCGGGAAAGCCCGCCCCCTAACCCCTGCCGATGCGCTGGCGGGTGCGCATGGGGTCGCCGCGTGCTAGACTTTCGGCATGCCGGACCTCACTCAATTCATCACCCCTGAAACGCTGTCGACGCTGATCCAAACCGCCCGCCTTGAAGACTTGTGCCCATCGGGTCTCGATGTCACCTCGGCCTGCTTTATCCCCGAAACGTCGCAGACCACCACCCACATCGTCCCGCGCGAGCGCGGCATCCTGGCCGGGCTCGCGACGCTCGATACCGTCTGCCGCATCTACAGCGATGCGGTCACACTCGAACGCTCCGCGACGGATGGCGACCCCGCCGAGCCGGGCCAATCGGTCGCTACCCTCCAGGGACCGACCCGCGATGTCCTCGCGATCGAACGCGTCGCACTCAACCTGCTCACCCACCTGTCGGGCATCGCGTCGCTCACCGCGCAGTATGTCGCGCGGTGTGAAGGCACGAAGGCCCGCATCTACGACACGCGTAAAACCTTGCCCGGGCTCCGCGGCCTGCAGAAGTACGCGGTCGCCTGCGGCGGCGGCGGGACCCACCGCATGGGGCTTTGCGACGCGGTGCTCGTCAAAGACAACCACCTCGCAGGTATCGCGCTCGAAGACCTCGCGGCGCGTCTCACCACGGCACATGCCCAAGCACATCAGCTCAACGCCAACCTGGCTTTTTTCCAGGTCGAGGTCGACAACCTGCTCCAACTCGAAGCGGTGCTCAAGGCCCCGGTCGATATCGTGCTGCTGGACAACATGCCCAACGAGACACTCCGAGATGCCGTCGCGATGCGCGATGCGTCCGCGCCGAACGTCGAACTCGAAGCCAGCGGCGGCGTCAACCTCCACACTGTCAAGGCCATCGCACACACCGGCGTCGACCGTATCTCTGTGGGCGCGCTGACGCACTCGGCCAAGGCCCTCGACATCGGGCTCGACATCAGGTGAGTGATCGCCCGCCCGACACACCGATTACCGCGTGGGCCGACACCCTCGCCGCGGAAACAACCTATGCGCGTTTCCCGGGTGTCAAGCCGCCCAGCGTCCAGGTGTATCAGCAGACTGCAAGCACGCAAGACCTCGCGCGTCGGCATCCGTCGGGATGGTTCGTCGCGATCGCCGACCAACAGACCGCCGGCCGAGGCCGGCTGGGACGCGCATGGGTAGCGCCCCCCGGCTCAGCCGTGCTGATGAGTCTGGCCTGGCCCAATCTCGTTGGCAGCACGACCCACGACACCCTCGCGTATCGCGTCGCAGTCGCGGTCGCTAAGTCGGCCCAGCGCTTCCTCGACCCCGCGCGGCACCGCGTCCGAATCAAGTGGCCCAACGACATCCTCGTCGATTCCAAGAAACTCGCGGGCATCCTGATCGAACAGGCCGGCCAGACCGCGGTCGTCGGTATCGGCTTCAACGTCGGCCTACGCGAGCCCGACCTGCTCGGCTTGCCCGAAGACCTCGCGGGCCGTATCACCTCGCTGGCGATGCTCGGGCAACCTACCGATCGGCTCGACGTCGCCGCAGAGCTGATCGGCCAATGCCACATCCACCTCTCGGCATCCGACCACGGCGCGATGCTCGATGAATGGCGTAGCCGAAGCCCGCTCGGGTATAACGCGCGGTTCCGATGTGACGGCCAAACCATCGCTGGCACAGTCATCGACCTCGACCCCGCGCTCGGGCTGATCGTCCGTCGGGATTCCGGCGAGATCGTCCACCTGCCCGCCGCGACGACGAGTGTGCTGCCGTAGGGTGGGCATCACTCGCGGACCCGCTCCAACCCGCCTACGACGCTAGTTCCACCAACACATCCAGCCCACGCTCCAGCGTCGCGTCGGTGGTTGCATAGCTCAGGCGGAAGTGGGTGTCGCGTTCACTGAACACGCTGCCCGGGATAACGAGCAGGTTCTTCGCCACGGCCTTCTCGACGAACTGCGTCGCGCTGAGGCCTAGCCGTTCGGGCACCTTGGGGAAAGCGTAGAACGCGCCGCCGGGCGTCGTCAGCTCGTAGTGCGGGCCCAGACGCTCGACCACGCGATCGCGCTTGGCGCGGTATGCCTCGACGTAGCTTGAGACATCGACATCCATCGCCAACACACCCGCGAGCTGCACCATGGACGGGGCACAGACAAACGAGTACTGCTGCAGCTTGGTCATCTGTTCGATCACCCCGGCCGGGCCCACCGCGTAGCCCAGACGCCAGCCGGTCATGGCGTAGGTCTTTGAGTAGCCCCGCAGCATCAGCACGTTACGCGTCGTCCGCAGAGGCGAAGGGATCCGTGTTTCGGGCTGGCCCACATCCACCTTCTCGTAGCAGAACTCGTCGTAGATCTCATCACTCACCAGCAGCACGCCGCGTCGTTCACATAACTCGGCCACCTGTCGGCAGGCGTCCTGTGTCGCGACCACGCCCGTCGGGTTGTTCGGCGTGTTGAACAGCAGTAGCTTCGTGCGTTCGGTGATCAGCGGCTCGATCTTCTCGACGCTCACCTGAAAGTCGGGGTAGGTATCGATGAACACCGGCGTCCCGCCCGCGAGCTTGACCAAGTGCTTGTACATCACAAAGTACGGGTCGGGGATCAGCACTTCGTCGCCGGGCTGGACGGTCGCCATGAGCAGGAGCATGAGTGCGCCCGACACGCCGGAGGTGATGAGCAGGCCCGTGTCACTGGGCAGTGCGCCGCTGCTGCCCCCTAACGTATCGGGGAACTCGGCGGTCAGCCGGCCCGTGATCTTCGCTCGGAGGTCGGCGATACCCTGCGTTTGGGTGTAGCTGTTGAAGCCGCCCCGGATCGCTTCGCACGCGGCGTCCTTGATCGCGTCGGGCACATCGAAGTCGGGCTGGCCGATGGACAGGTTGATCGGATCGTCAAGCTTCGCGGCGAGGTCGAAGACCTTGCGGATGCCCGAGGCGTCGATCGCGCGGAGCCGGTCGGTGATGAGGTGGTCGGTTTGCATGGGCGTTGTTCACTAGAGGTTGTGATCGTCGGGTACCAAGGCCTGGTTTCGGGATGGAATCGCAACACGGCCGATCGCTCAGTCGGATATGTCACCCGACCGCCCCATCGCCGGAAACGATAACACAAAAAACAGCGTCGCCCGTAGAGGACGACGCTGCAAGATGATCGCGTGATGTCTGACATCAGCCAAGCCAAATGCTTGGCGATGAGGACTACTCTTCAGCGTCCTTCTTCTTTTTCTTCTTGCCGGTCACGATCTTGCGGTTGCCGACCTTGCGCAGGCCCATGGGATCGTCGGCTTCCATGTCGAACTCGCCGAGCTTCATGAGCTTGGCGACGCGTTCGGCGCGGGTGAGGACGTTGCGGTGGCCCGCCAGGCCGCCTCCGATTTTCAAGCTGCTGTCGAGACTCATCGTAAAGGTCCTTGAGGTTATCCGAATCGGCGTTAGCCGGATCCGGGCCCCGAGTAACGTTCGGGGATCATGGTGCCAAAATTGCTGTGCCCGCTGCCCAGCTGTTTCCACTGGTTGCCCAGCGCCCGCAGGTGGCTCTCGTGCTGCCGACGGGCGTCGGAGTTGAGCTCATCGCCGCGGAACCCGCGTTCCACGGCGTACACAACGCAGGACCGCTCATTGTCCTCCAGAACAAGCTGGATGTCAATCTGTGCTTGGGCCATAAACGCCGCGATCTGCTCTCCCTCCTCCCGGCTGGTCTTGACGAGGCGGAAATAGTTGAGCCCGCGTTCCCGCCGCTCCTCGAAGGTCGTCTGCACCACCTGCTGCGGGGAGGGACCGCCATCGCCCGCCTGGCTGGCCCCGGGGCCGTCTACGGCGTCCTGCTCGCTGGTGATCGAGACCCGGCCGACCCCCCTCGGCCCCGCCAACACCGCGGCGTCCGGGTTGCCCTGAGCGATCTGCTGCTGGGCGGCCGACCTGCCCCGGGCCGTCCCCACCCAGTAAGCCAGCATCACCAGCAGCAGCAGCCCGAGGATCGAGAGCACCGCCAACCCCCGCGGGATCCGCAAGACGATCGGCACGGTCGCCCCCACCCACCAGGGCGAGGGGCCAGCCCCCACGGGCGTGGGCGGGTCGCTTGCCGCAGCAGGACCCGATGCCGCGGCGGCTTTGTCGGCCGCGCGCTGACGCATGATCTCGTACGGCGGGATGTCGCTACGGCGTGCCATCAACACTCTCAATCTTGCCCGAACATGCACATCATAGCCGGACCAACCCGAGCCACGTGCCCGAGTTTACGACGAAACCGCGTCCGCCGCGCCCTCGCCGATCGCGCTCGCCAGCGCGTGGTCAGGCAGATGGCTCAGCGACAGGTGCCAGCGGGTGATGCCCAGTCGCCGCGCGATCGCCTCGGCTTCGCCGTGCAGCGCCACGCTTGGCCGCCCCCCCGCTTCCTTGCGTACCTCCACATCCGTCCACGCGATACCCCCCGACCAGCCGGTCCCCAGCACCTTGAGCACGGCCTCCTTCGCCGCAAACCGTGCGGCGTAACGCTGCAAGCGGTTCTTCCCGCCAGCGTCGCAGTACGCGCGTTCCCCAGCGGTGAAGACACGGCCAAGAAACCGGTCGTCATGCTCCGACAGCAGCCGCGCGATGCGTGCGGTGTCTATAAGGTCGATGCCGTGGCCGAGGATGGGCATGATGTAGTTGCTAGACGTTAGGGCTTAGGGCCTCGGTTCAGAAACACCTCACAAGGATAGCTGTTCTAAATGTCTACGTCTCGACTTCCAACCTAAGCCCTATGCCCTAACACCTAACCACAGACTCCCCTACGCGCTTTTGCCCAAGCCCATCGCCCGACCTACCATTGGACAGCCATGCACGACCCCGCCCTCCAACCGATCGCCGAGAAGGTCTACGCAGGCCAGCGCCTCACCGCCGACGACGGGCTCGCCCTGCTCACGACGCGCGACGTCTGGACGCTCGGCGAACTGGCCCACCACGTCCGCCAGCAGCGCCACGGCAAGGCCACCTACTACAACGTCAACCGCCACCTCAACTACTCCAACCTCTGCGTCCTGTCGTGCAAGTTCTGCGAGTTCCACCGCAAGCCCGGCCAAGACGGCGCCTACCAGTACTCCATCGACGAAGTCGTCCAACAGGCAATGGCCGCTTCAGCGGCCGGCGCAACAGAAATGCACATCGTCGGCGGGCTCCACCCCAAGCTGAAGTTCGACTACTACACCGACCTCCTCAAGGCCGTACGTCAGGCGACGCCGACGATCCACCTCAAGGCCTTCACCGCCGTCGAGCTGACCCACTTGGCCCGCATCCATAAGCGCGACCGCAAGGGCCAGCCCGGCGCGGGCACGATCAGGGGGATGCTGGAGGATTTGATTGAAGCCGGGCTCGGCTCGCTGCCCGGCGGCGGCGCGGAGGTCTTCGACGACCGCGTCCACAACGAGGTCTTCCGCGGCAAGATCGGCGGGCTCGAGTGGATCAACGTCCACCGTACCGCCCACGAGCTCGGGCTCATGTCCAACGCCACCATGCTCTACGGGCACGTCGAAACCCTCGAAGACCGCATCAATCACCTGTGCCTGCTACGCGACGCGCAGGACGAGGCGATCGAGCAGGGCCACGCCGGTCGGTTCCAGACCATCATCCCGCTGCCGTTCTTCCCGGATGGCTCGGAGCTCGAGCACCTGCCCGGGCCGACCGGGCTGGACAACCTGCGCATGCTCGCGGTGTGTCGGCTGATGCTAGACAACTTCGACCACGTCAAATGCTTCTGGATCATGCAGACGCTGCCCATGGCCCAGCTTGCGCTGAACTGGGGCGTGGATGATGTCGATGGCACCGTCGTCTGGTACGACATCACCAAAGTCGGCGGCGCGACGACGCACCAGGAAACCACCGCAGCCGACCTGCAGCAGCTCATCCGCGCTGCGGGCTACGACCCGATCGAACGCGACACGCTGTACCGGCGGGTGATCCGCGACGGGGCGCAGTGGCGTGTGGACGAGGCGATGCAGGCGGTTTAGATCGACTCCGAAAGAGCGCATCAAGTATTGGGTGCCACATCACCGCCAAGGATCGATCTCCGCGCGGACGCGTGCATCGACGGACTGGTCTTGGTGTTGTCGTGCCAGACGTTCGTCGAAATGCCGGGGGTCCATGCGGGCCATCGCGTTGGCGAGGCGGAAGCCGTTGTAGGCCTGCCAGCCGACGAACGCGGTCATGAGCAGGAGCCAGTAGTCGCCCATCAGCAGCGCGATGGCACCGAGCCCGCCGGCGGCGATGAGTCCGATGAAGCTGGCGGCCTTGAGGGCCTTGACCCGGCCGACAACGAACCAGAGCAGAGCCATGAGCACCTGCCCCCCGTCGAGCGGGTAGACGGGCATCATGTTGAAGATGAGCAGGCCGAAGTTCATCGCCATCACCGCGAAGGTATAGAGCTGGAGGTTATGCCCGTCGATCGGCATGGCCAGCCCGCCGCGGACACCGAGGTAGGCGAAGATCGTGATGGGGACAAGGAGGACATTGACCAGCGGGCCGGCCGCGATCGACCAGAGCACCGCGCCAGGACGCGCGGGCGGGTTGACGAACGCGACCCCGCCCAAGGGCCAGAGGACGATGTTCCGTGCCTGCCCGCCGACGGATCGGCAGGCGAGCGCGTGGCCGAACTCGTGGAGGATCACGATGAGAAACAGCGTGACGAACAGGAGCGACTTCCACATCAGCGCGTCGGCCCCGGCGAAGTAGCCCATGCGTGGGATGATGAGCGCGGCCATGAGGAACCACGACCAGTGCAGAAACACGTCGATGCCGAAGGCGCGGAAGAGTTTGAAGGAACCGTTTTGCATGTCGGGGCAGTATAGGTGCGATGCTGGGCCAGGACGCGGGCGGTTCGGCGCGGAGCCGGACCTCTCAAGGCCGAGGGCCTATCATCCCGCACACACCGACCCGCACCCGAGAAAACAGGAGCCCCCATGCCCGAGTCTGCATCACCCGTCGCGATCATCACCGGGGCCGGCAGCGGTGTCGGCCAAGCCCTCGCCCGGCTGCTGGGTATGCAGGGCTACCGCTGCGTACTCGTCGGTCGGACACCGGAAACACTCGAAGCCACCGCGTCAATGCTCCGCACCGCAACACCGGGCGGCGAGGTCCTCACCGTGCCCACCGACATCGCGGATGCCGGCTCGGTCAAGGCGATGGTCGCGAAGACCCTCGAGCAGTTGGGCCGAGTCGACGCGCTGGCGAACGTCGCCGGGTACGCCCCGCTCCAGCCGATCGACCAGGTCGATGACAAGACCCTCGCCGACTGCACCGCGATCAACTTCCACGGCGTGGTCCACACCATTCGAGCGTGCTGGCCGACCTTCAAGCAGCAGAAGCGTGGTGTGATCGTCAACGTTTCGTCGATGGCATCGATCGACCCGTTCCCCGGCTTCAATATCTACGGCGCCGCGAAGGCCGCGGTCAACCTCCTGACCAAGGCCGTCGCCGACGAAGGTCAAAAGCACAACATCGAGGCCTACAGCATCGCCCCGGGCGCGATCGAGACTCAGATGCTGCGGTCGGTCTTTGGCGAGGACGTGCTGCCCAAAGACAAGACGCTTGCGCCCGAACAGGTCGCCGAGGCAATCGCGGACTGCATCACAGGCGAAACCACAATGGCGAGCGGCGAGACGTTTGTGTTGGCGAGCCCGTAGTGTTGAGTGGGCGACGCGCAGCGTCCCGAGCGAAACAAAGCCGTCTAAACCACCTCGTACACATCACCCGCATTCAGCAACGCATCGAGCTTCCCAGCGCCGCGTTGGTCGACTGCCGCACCGATCTGGGCGTGGAGCTGGTCCTCATACGTCGGCCGTTCTTCACGGTACAGCACGCCCATCGGCTCGGGGAACTCGGGGTGGTGGAGCTCGGCCAGCATCATCGCCATCGAGCGGTTGGTCTCGTCGTGGAACAACAGGTCGTCCTCGCTGACCCCGCCCTCACCCAGCGTGACGACTTCGGGCCGACAGCCGACGACACGGATGCCTTTGTCGCTGTTTTTGCCGAAGATCAGGGGCTTGCCATGCTCCAGGTAGACCACGTTGTCCTCGCGTGTGTCCTTGCCGGTGGCGTAGTCAAACGCGCCATCGTTGAAGATGTTGCAGTTCTGGTAGATCTCGATGAGCGACGTGCCGTGGTGTTCGGCGGCGCGCAGGAACGTCTCGCTCATGTGCGCGGCGTCACGGTCGATGGTCCGGGCCATGAACGTGGCGCCGGCCCCGAGGGCGAGCGACAGCGGCGCGAACGGCCGGTCGATCGACCCGACGGGCGTGGACTTGGTCCGCTTGCCCTGCTCCGACGTCGGCGAGTACTGGCCCTTGGTGAGCCCGTAGATCCGGTTGTTGAAGAGCAGGACGTTGACGTCCAGGTTCCGCCGGAGCGCATGGATCAGATGGTTGCCGCCGATCGACAGCGAGTCGCCGTCGCCGGTGATCACCCACACGCTGAGCTTGGGGTTCGCCGCCTTCAGGCCGGTGGCGACCGTGAGCGGACGGCCGTGGATCGTGTGGAATCCGTAGGCGTCGATGTAGTACGGCAGCCGGCTCGAGCAGCCGATGCCCGAGATGATGGCGATGTCTTCCTTGCGGACACCGAGCTCGGGGAGGACCTTCTGGAGCGCCG
>JBITAC010000013.1:0-19917 GCA_044439905.1 Phycisphaerales bacterium JB063
CAGCGTCGAGTCGGTGAGGCCGACCTCGGGGCGAGGCTCGGGCGTCGGCGTGGGTGTCGGGTAGATGGTGTCTGTGCCCGCGTTCAGCCCCATTGCTGTGGATGTCATATGCACTGCATTGGAAGCAAATCACATAGTCGGTTGTGACATCGCCTCGGACGACACGTAATGCATGACGCGGCTTGAAGCACTCAGCCATATCTCCGTTAGGGTCGTTTCTCTGAAGCTCCATCATGTCGGTGAGTTGTTTGCCTGTGTCGGTCCCGGTCAGATCGACTTGGCCGAGGATGGGGTAGCTATAGAACAACAAGTCGGGGGTGAGTCCATCACGCGGGTCTGGAGCGTCGGCCTCAAGCCCATCCATCGCTGGCCCATCGATCGCATACAGGAACACTGAATCCGGCGGGATAGGGTTGGGCTTACGTTTTTCGCCGCAGCCGACGAGCAGGCAGACGCACAGCACCGCCAACAGCGTGGGCAAGGTGTGTTGCCGGAGGTTGAGCGTCATGGTTCGGTGCCCGGTTTGGTTGTTGCAGAGATCACACAGGCAGGATGCCTGTGCCAGCGGCAGGGGCTACCTGAACCCGTGCGTGCTGACGAAGTGGCCCGGCTCGCCGGGGACTTCTTTCAGCGGGGGGCGGTCCAGGAGCGAGGCGCGGGTGACGTATTCGACGCCCTCTTCACGCTGGGCGTCGAGCTCGGCCTTCTCGTCGTGCGAGATCGAGTGGCTTTTGCCGGCCAACTCGTCTTTGAAGTAGCTGATCGGGCTGGGGACATCGCCCAGCAGCATGATCCGCCGTTTGTGCTGGTTGGGGTCGGGGTTGGGCGCGGCCGAGAGCAGCGCCCGTGTGTACGGGTGGAGCGGGTTGTTGTAGAGCGTGTCGCGGTCGGCGATCTCGACGATCTTGCCCAGGTACATCACCGCGATGCGGTCGCAGAAGTGCTCGACGACGGCGAGGTTGTGGGCGATGAAGAGGTAGCTGAGGCCGAATTCTTCCTGCAGGTCGGCCATGAGGTTCAAGACCTGCGACTGGACCGAGACGTCGAGCGCGGAGACGGGCTCGTCGCAGACGATGAACTCCGGTTCGAGGGCGAGTGCACGGGCGATGCCGATGCGTTGCTTTTGGCCGCCGGAGAACTCGTGGGGGTAGCGGTAGATGTGGTCGGGTTGGAGGCCGACTTTTTTGAGCAGGGTGGCGACGCGGTCCTGCTGTTCGCTGCCCGAGCAGATGCGGTGGACGGAGAGCGGTTCGCCGACGATTCGGCCGACGGTCATGCGTGGGTTGAGCGACCCGCCGGGGTCCTGGAAGATGATTTGCATCTCTCGGCGGAGTTGTTTCATGCGGGAGGCGGGGGCGTTCAGGACGTCTTCGCCCTGGAAGTGGACGCTGCCGTCGGTCGCGGGGATCAGCCGGAGGATGGATCGTCCGACGGTGGACTTGCCGCAGCCCGACTCGCCGACGAGCCCGAGGGTTTCGCGTTTGCCGACGTCGAAGGAGACATCGTCGACGGCCTTGACGTTGCCGACCTGGCTCCGCAGCAGCCCGCGTTTGACGGGGAAGTAGGTCTTGAGGTTTCGGACCGAGAGGAGCGGCTTGCCGTCGGTCGCGGGTGGGGTGGGTGCGGTAGCGGTGGCGGTTGCGGTCATGGGGACATGATACCGGGGGGAGGGGGAGGCGGGGATTGGGAGTCAGGGGTTGGGCGTTGGGGGGAGCGTAGAGTAGAGGCGGTTGGATCGGGTACGCATTGATCCGCGCCGCCCCCAATCCCCAATCCCCAACTCCCAACCTCCAATCCTTACGGCACGACGAGCTCGACCTCGAACGTACGGAAGCGGTCGGCGGTGTTGTCCCACTCTTTGAGGGTGAGGTCGACGGCGTCGCCGGGGCTGAGGGGGTCGATCCAGTCGGCGAGGTTCTGGGCCTGGTTGATGGGGACGCCGTTGACGTGGGAGATGACCATCATGCGGTCGAGCCCGGCGTTTTGTGCGGTCGAGCGTGGCCGGATCATGCGGATGAGCGCGCCGTGGGTGTAGGCCCAGTTGCGTGCCTCGGCTTCGCCGGGGGTGTAGTCCTCGAGGCCGTCGAGCCCGAGCTTGCTCAGCGGGGTGCGCAGCGGGCTGTTCCACTGGCCCGGGACGTATCGGCTTGAGGCGAGGCCCGGGCGTTCGACCAGCTCGACACGGACGTGCTTCTCGATACCAAATCGGAGCAGGCGGACATCGACCGCGCTGCCTGGGGCGTGACGCGAGATCTCGATGCGGAGCTTCTCGCTGTTGGTGATGGCGGTGTCTTCGATGTGGGTGATGACGTCGCCCAGCTCGATGCCGGCGACCTCGGCCGGGCTGCCCGGGGCGGGCGAGCAGAGCACGCCGGTGCCCTCGAGGCCCAGCTCGTTGGCGGTGCGCGAGTCGATGTTGTGGATGTAGACCCCGAGGTAGCCGCGCCGGACTTCGCCGTGCGCGATGAGTTGCTCGACGGTGTTGACGATCATGTCGGCAGGGATGGCGAAGCCCAGGCCGGAGAACGTCGCGGCGGGGTTGAGCTCGGTGGCGATGGCGGTGTTCATGCCCACGACCTCGCCGCGGACGTTGGTGAGCGGCCCGCCCGAGTTGCCGGGGTTGATCGCGGCGTCGGTCTGGATGTAGTCCTCGTAGCTGTCCGATCGCGCGCCCAGCCCGCCGAGCTGTCGGCCGGTCGCGCTGACGACGCCCTGGCTCATCGAGAAATCAAACTGGAACGGCGAGCCAAACGCGAACACGATCTCGCCCTGCTTGGCGGTGTCGGCCGCGATGACCGCCGGGATCATGTCCTCGCGGTCGATCTCGAGCACGGCGATGTCGGTCTGCGGGTCCGTGCCCACGACCGTGGCGTAGTAGTCCCCGCCGTCGGCGAAGCGGACGACCAGGCGGTTGGCCTTCGCGGGTTCGCCCATCGCGCCGGGCAGGATGTCGCGGGCGACGTGGTGGTTGGTGATGATGTAGTCGCGGTAGGTGTCGGGGTCGGCAGGGTCGGGGTAGTGCCGGTAGACCCAGCCCGAGCCGTTGGACGAGTTGCGCTCGCGGTTGTGGGAGTCGCGGTAGTAGACCGTGATGCTCGTGAGCGACGGGCGGACGACGGTGGCGACGTCTTTGAAGGCGTCCGACATCGTCGCGAGGGTGGGGTTGTCGACCAGCCCCTGGCGGACCTGCTCGACGTGTTGACGTTCCTGGGCCCGGGCGATCTTGCGGACCACGCTGGGCCCGACCGCCATCGCGAGGACCACGGTCAGCAGCAGCAGGATCGACGGGCCATACCAGCGGAGTCGGTTCATCAAGGCACTCCCAGCCCCCGGAAGCGGGGTTGACGACGAAGAATCAGCGGCACGCCCGGACGCCTGCCACACTTCTCCCCCCAAGCATGCCATCCCGACACGTCTCGGGCCAGTGCGGGCTATAGAATGATACGTCGGCGATTGGGCGGGGTTCCAGTGTATTTGTGGGAATTCGCATCGAGTCAGGCACCGGGTCGGGTTACAATCGGTAATCCGTACAGGAGTCATTCATGTTCAGTACTAAAGATACGATCCGCCGTGTACTCGAAAAGTTGCCGGAAGATTGCTCGATGGAGGAGTTCCTCGATCAGCTTTTTTACGTCAATCTGATCGAGAAGCGGCTGGATGAGGCCGAGCAGCCCGACGCCAAGACGTACTCAACAGAGCAGGTGCGAGGGGTGATCGCTCAATGGCACGCGAAATAGTTTGGCATGCCGGGGCGCTGGGAGATCTCGAATCGATCTGGCAGCATATTGCGCGTGACTCGGAGTCCTACGCCTCCGCAATTGCTGCGCGTATTGTTTCCGCGACCGAACTGCTTCTAGAGAATCCCCTGATCGGACATCGTTTAGAACAAGTGCTACGTACCGACGTGCGAGAGATTTCCGTCTATCCGTATCGTGTGTTTTATGCCGTGTCAGACAGGTCGATCGATGTGCTAATTGTGGCGCACGGCGCACGTGATTTGAACGATGGTTTTTTCAACCGCCGTCTCCCCTAATCCTTCATCCCATACACCCCGCCGTCCGCGAGGTACTTGCCGCTGGCGCACTGGTCGGCCCACTGCTTCGCGGCGCGTTGCAACTGTTCGCCCAGGTTCACGACCGGCGGGGCGAACGGCGGCTGCCAGTCGCTCAGGCCCAAGAGGTCGTGCAGCACGACGACGTGGCCGTCGCACGCGGGGCCCGCGCCGCAGCCGACCACGGGTACACGCTCGCCGGTCGTGGGGTCGACCGCCTTGGCCATGATGCGCTCGCTGACCTCGTCGGGCACCGCCTCGACCAGCAGCGCGCTCGCGCCCTTGGCGATCATCAGCGAAGCGGTATCGACGATGACATCCGCCTCCTCTTGCCGACGCCCGGCCGACTGGAACCCGCCCGTCGCGCGGACCTGCTGGGGCCGGCTGCCGATGTGCGCCACGACCGGCACGCCCGCGTGTGCGAGCTTCTCCACCAACGCCGCGTGGGTCGCGTCGACCTCGAGCTTGACGATGTCGGCCCCGGCGTCCTTCAAAAACGCGACCGCGTTCCGAACCGCCTGCTGCTCGCTCTCGTGGTAGCTGCCAAAGGGCATGTCCGCCATCACCAGCGCGTTGGGCGCGCCGCGGCGCACGGCCGCGGTGAGCGCGAGAAGCTGCCCCATCGTCGCCGGCAGCGTCGAGTCGTGGCCGAACACCATCTGCGCAGCCGTGTCACCGACCAGGAAGCTGTGCACCCCGCCGCGCCAGAGCCAGCGAGCCGTCGTCGCGTCGTAGCACGTGAGCATGCCGAAGGGCTGCTTCTCACGGGCCCACCTGCGCCAGTCACGCAGGGTGATACGTCGGCCCGGGTCGGTCGTGATGTCGGTGGGGGTCGCGGTGGTCATGGGCGTATTGTAGGAGGAAGGGCGCGAGGGATAGAAGTGGGGAGTCAGGCGATTCGCAGTCAGGTGTGAGTCGAGTGAAGTGGAAAGAAACCCACAGATTCCATCGGTGGAGATCCGCCGCGTGTGACGCGGCGGCTATTGGCTGTTTTAAGTCAATCTTCGCGGGTCGTACTGCTTTTCTTGCGAGGTCAGCACTACAGTCGTCGTGTGGCCGATTGATCGACCGTGTGTTCGATCTGATTCTCTCCGCCAGGTTCGGGATGTCTACCAGCACTCGCAAGCAGCGCGTTCCTCAAGTCAAGTACACCGCCACCCGTAACATCGGCTGGCACTGCTCCTGCTGCGATCCCGACAAGAGCACCCCCCGGAAGAAGGCTTTCGGGTAGGTCTCCAGGGGAGAGGCGGGGGTGGCTTACCACCGCTGGCTAGCCGGGCGTCTCGTCGGCGGGGAAGGGGTGGTGTCTACTGCGCTTGTTATGGATCAACCGGGCAGTACGCCGTTGCAGCGGGCGTTCCACAGACTCAACCCCAAGCGGTTGCCCGCCGACGTAACCCAACCACCATGCCTACACCCCAACCGGCAGACGAGTTTTCTGGCGGGTCTGAGACTTCCGGGGGTTCCGGGGTCGGGGGCGAGTGTGTGCCCTGGTGTCTGCTTCTGGTGGCCAACGGCCTGATCGAGTACGAGCGGTCCCGCGTTCGCGAGGCCGGAGCCCTACGCTCCCTTGGTACCATCAGCACGAAGCACTTTGGCGAGTTGCAGCGTCACATCAAGGACTTCCTCCGCCACCTCAACGCCCGGCACGGGCAGGGGTGTCTGGCCCGGATGACCCTGGCCGACCTGCTGATGTCGAGTCGTACAACAAGGCCGTGGTTGATGAGGACCTTGCGGTGTCGGTGGTCCAGAAGCGGATGCAGGCGGTGAAGCTATTGATCGACCGCGCCGGCCGCCCCGAGTTCGGCCAACAGGCTTGCCTTGGAATTGGCAGTCCCGGGACACCTGCCATGACAAGGCCTGGCAGCCCTGGATGTTGCCGACGCTTACGCAGTTCCCCGAGGCAGGCTGGGCCATCTACTACTCCGGGCTGAACCCCTACGGCTGGCACCTGCTGGGGGTGTTCGCCATCGCTTGCCGCGCCTGTCCGCTGCTGGGCTACACCGGCTGCCTGGTGCTCGTGACGCTGCTGTGGCTGATGCTGGTGCGGGGCTTCAAGATCACCTTCTCGCGTGACCTGGTCGTACTGCACGGCCGGCTGGGCCGCTGCAAGCTGTGGCGAGGCGGTCCCGCGGGCGACATGACCTTCCGCGCCGCGGGGGGCTAGGCCCGATCGGACTGGTCACCCGGCTGCTGCGTACCGGGCTGGTCAAGCCCGGCGGCGAGGCGGGCTTCCACGTCGTGCAAGCCATCGCCACCAACCGGCCCACCCGGGTCGCAACCACACGCCTGATCATCGCCGCCGACGTGCTCGGACTGCCACACTACCGCACCGGGCCCGGTGTCTACGTTGGGCTGGAGGGGGAGAAAACGACCGACAACACCGAGCTACCCATGATCGATCTGATCCGCCTGGGCTGCTCGGTCTTCGGCTAAACCGCTGACGGTGTCGGCTGGGCCTTCGGCGTGGTGGGTGGGATGTTGCAGAGCAATGATCCGCCGGCAGCGGAAACGCCTACGAACGACTGACCAAGACACGCAATATCGATTCTGGAACCAGACCATCCGGAAACGACGATGCGTTTCACACAATACTCACACCTTCTGGTAGCGGCGGCCGAGATTCAACTCCTCACCGGCTATGGCGCCGGGTATTCGCTGAACGATCTGAGGGCCTATCAGGTCATCAACTACGGTGTGGACGCGACCTTCTCGAAGACCTCTGGCAGCATTGTAGGTTGTGGCTATAGCCCAGACGAAGATTGGTAACTAGCAACAAAAAAGGTGGTGCGCAGTCTCGGCGTTTCACTGCGTTAACACTCAACAGGGGTAGCTGCACCGCAAATCCCGGTGTTTCGTTGCTTTTGGCTTCTATCTCACCCCAGCATTGAGTATATTGATGTCGCGATCTAATTTTTGATACTCAGGTCTTCCGGGAGCAGTAAGTGGTAGATTCGTCGATTCAGAATACCGTACGCGCCGCACCCCAGCTCCCGCCACCGGCCGCGGCGGCTCACTTCGACGACCCCTCCGGCCTCCAACGGTGGTACGCTTGGCTGGGCGGCATGCTCGGGGTTGCTCTGCTGCTGGCCCTGCTCTACTACCTGCCCGACCTCCTGCCCGAATCGCTCGCCGACAAACTGAAGCTGGAATGGGGGATGTACCTGCTCATCATCGGCGGTGGCGGCGCGACGCTGGTGTGGTCGTATTTCCATACTCGCACCTTGGATCGGGAATACAAGCTTGCGTCCGAGCAGGCCGAGCTGCTGCAACGCGTGGACTACCTCCACGAGTTCTACACACAAGCCCGTGACGACAGCTACTTCCGCGAGCACATCCTCAACCTGCACCGGATCGCGCAGGGGGGCGGCGAGGCGCGCCAAGACAACCTGGTGGAGGTACTCAACACCCGGCTTATGAGCAAGAATCGCATGATCGAGCTGCTGTCGAGCATGCTCATCACTCTGGGCCTGATCGGGACCATCCTCGGCCTGATGCAGATGATGGGGCTGCTGACGCTGGCCCTGGACGGCAACGCGGCTGAGGGGCAGGGCGGGGGGAACCTCATCGGGTCGCTGTTCGGGGAAAACGGGCCGCTCCGTGGCCTCGACACCGCCTTCATCACCACGCTCCTTGGCGCGATGTTTGGCGGCCTGATCCTCCGCATTCTCTGCGGCATCATGGACGGCATGGTGTCTTCCTACAGCACCCACCTGGTACAGCTCACCGAGGTCTATGTCCTGCCGGCCATCCGGCGGGAAGTCGCCGCGCAGTTGGCCGCAAGTAAAGAGGACGTGCGCGACAAGGCGATCGACACCACCCCGAACACCAGCAAAGCCGTGGAGGGGGCGATCGCATGAGACTCCGCCCCGAGCCACGGTTCACCAGCTTCTACGAGTCGTTCAGCGACCTGATCTTCGCGACGATGGCGATCTTCGTCCTCTTGATGATGATCTTCCTTACACAGGTCGGCGAATCGGCCGTCCCGCCCCCCGATCCCGTCGAGCCGACGCCGGTGACCGCGACAACCCCCGCCCCCGTGCCCGACCAGACCGAAGTGCTGCGTGAACTCGAACGCCAGGTCATGAACCTGCAGCGCCGCCTCAGCGAACAGCGGCAGGCCTCCCGGGAGGCGAGCGACACCACCAACGGTGCAGCCGCCGCGGCCGCGCGGGAACTCGACAAGCTGCGGGGAGCGTTGGAACCCCGCCCGATCGAGTTGTTTATCCTCATCGACGGCTCGGCGACTATGGGAAACTCGATGTCGGCACTGCGGGAAGCCGTCGATACGATCGTACGCGTGCTGCCCGAAGTCGCCCCGCAGTTCCGCATCGCCATCATTGCCTACCGCCGCACCAACGACGCCAACCTGCACGACATCAGCCAGTATTTCCCCGCAGACCTTAAGCACGGGGGGACGCAGCTTTACGATGTCCCGGCGGATGACGAAGACGCACGGGATGCGGTTTTGGAGTTCACCGCGGACATCGAGCCCACCAATGCGCTCGCCCCGGTCGAAGCCGCTGTCTTGCAGGCACTCGCGGTGATGAATGATCCCGGCCGGGACCGGGCGCAGCAGACCCTGGTCATCATGGGGGATGTCGGGCCGGGGGAAATGAATCACAATGCAGAGGTGGTTTACGACGCGATCCGAACCTGGGTCGCCGAATCGAACCGACGCAACGTGATCTCGGTGTTTGACGCCGCGACCAGGGCACCACAACCCGATCGCCCGTTTTTTGAATCCGTCGCCGCCGTGGCCGGCCAGCCGGACAACTTCACCGACCAGCCGGACGAAGTGCTGGCATTGATCATCCGCGGCATCATGGATCGAAGCGGGGAGGCCGAATAACCATGCCGATCGTCCCGACGCCATCCGACCAGCCGCCACCGCCGACGGTGGTCGATACAGGCAAGAAGCCCAATGCCCCCGCGGCTCCCGCCAAGCCGATCCCTACCTGGCTGCTGGTACTTCTCGCCATTGTCTGCTGCGGCGCGGGCGGGGCGGGGTACTGGCTGTATCGCACCGCCCCAGGAGACTCAACACCTACAGCCGAAAACACCCCCGCGCAGGACCCCGCGTCGGCGACGCCTGAAACCCCGGATCAGGACACCGACCAGATCACGCCACCGGTGCCAACACAGCCCACTCCCACGGCTGCCCGACCGGCAACACTGAGCCTGATCCAGTTTGATCAGAAGGTGCAAGCGATCGGGTTGCGATGGGTGTCCGCCGTTGAAACCGCACGCCGTGTCACCCGTACGCAGCAAATCTACAGGATCAGGCTGGAAAACGAGTCCGACAACTCCGACGAAAAGCAGGAGCAACTCCGCATCTATTCGAGTACCATCGACAATGACCTGGATGCGATCGCGTTCGACCGGGACGCCGCCGTTGATCTGTTTTTGGAAATCGTCGCGGCTTGGGACCGGGAACCCACGGTGTTCGGGGAGCAGCTCGATATGACGATTGAAACACTTCGGGCGGGGGGCCGAGAGGCTGAACGCGCCATTCTGCTGGATTTTTTTACCGGCCTTGAAGACTTGCCCTCCGACCAGGCGGGGCGTCGGGATGCGATCGAGGAAGCCTGGGAACACTCTTATCCGTGGCCAGAATCTTAGACCAAAGGAAACCAAGAACACGATGAAAAATAGAATCACCACTTCGATCCTGCTGGCCCTTGTTGCCCCAACCATGCTGCTAGGGCCGGGATGCGCTGGCACCCAGCACTTTGAGATACCAGGAGTCGGAAAGGTCGAAAACCCTTTCGCCGACGCTCAATCCCCGATCGCCGCACTCAACGAGGATGAGATCAAATCAACCGGCGAGGTGCTGGCTGTCGCTTCCCTTTACGCCTCGCCTTACATCCTCGAAGGGATCGACCACGACGAGACCCGCGCGGCGGCATCGTTGGTGCTTCCGGTCGCGGTGATGAGCGCCAGCTACGTCGCGGCTGATGCCGTCGAAGACCGCCGCAAGCGATACGAGAACGACATCGAGCTGCTTGACGAGGAGATCGAACTCGCCGAGAAAACCCTAGCCGCCAAGTCCCTCCAACTCGCGGAGCTTGAGCAAGCGATCAATACACTCAAAGCCGAGATCGACGGCCTTATCGAGCAGGCAGGCAATGACGAGCAGGCCCGCCAAAAAGCGGTCGCGACCCGAGACACCCTCAAAAGCGAAATCGAACAACACAACGCTCAGCTCATCCGGTACAACGAATCGATCGGGTACATCGAGGCGCTGGAAGAAGAGATCATCGCCGCCAACACCGCGACCGCCGAGTTGGACGAACGCCTGGTTACACTCAGAGGCCACCACAAACGGTTCGTTGAGCAGCGTGATCAGCTCCACGAACTCATGCTGCAAAAAGAAGGTCTATACGATCGACTAGGACCACTGGCCACCGGCCGAGAATAAAGGAGCAACCAATGCGTATCCCGATCGCACTACTAGGCCTCTCTCTGTCCCTCACGGCATGCAGCTATACCAAAGAGCAGCAGGCCGAGATCGACTGGCGTGAGCAATACCGAGACCATCTCCAAACCGAGCTGGACCGTGCCAACGCGGAAATCGCCAACGCGCGGCAGTCCCGGATGAACGAGCAGCAACGCCGGGAAATCGAGGCCCGCCAGGCCCGCATCGCCGAGATCAAGAAACGGATCGCAGAAAACGAGCTCGCGGCGGTTGAGGGGGAGCATCGCCAGAGCGAAACCAACTACGAAATTCGTCAGGCCCGGCTCGACGAACAGCCGCAGCTCGAACGTGACCGCGATGCCGCGCGTCTCACACAGAACTCCGCACAGACGCGCAACGACGAAGTCGAGGCGGCGATCCAGGCCCTCGATGATGAAATCGAAGCCCTCCTACGTCTAGAAGCAGAAGCCGCTCAACGAGCTGCGGCGCAGCAACGCGAACAGTCCTCCGAATAATGAAAGCGAGGCGTTATGTCCCGAGCCCTTATTATTGTTCTCGTCGTCGTCGGCAGCATGGCTGGAGGTCTGGCCGTCGCGGCTGTTGGGATGCGCGTCCTGCCCGGACAAACCGCTGCGGCGTCTTCTACACCAGCAGCAGGCAACACTGGCGACGGACACGCTTTGCAGGAAGTCTCATCCGAACCAGAGGCCGACGATTGGGCCGATTGGGAAGAAGAACCGCTTTCTCCGCGTGAGATCGAAGAATGGGTGACCGAAACACTCGAAGACCTGGGCCATCCCGACGATCCGACACTACCGCGCGGTGTGCTGGGGTCGTCCGATGAAGTGATCGCGGCGATGGACCCGTTCGAGGCCAAAATGCTTCTCGAAGACCGGGACATCCAGGACTTCTTGAATCGCCACACGAATGACCACCGCTATGCCTTCGCGCTAGGGCGGCTAGCGATGTTCCACGGATACACGACCCTCGCCGAGCGGCTCCTCGTCGCCGCGAAGGATGCGGGATCGGGTGCAGCCGCCGCCTACCTGGCCGATCCTGCCTTTACCAGCAGTGATGACGCTGCCGCGCAGTTACTCCGCCAGGCCGCAGGCCTCAACTTCGCCCCCGCCGCCGGTTGGCTCGCCGATCTTGAATCAGAACAAGCCGGTCCCGGCCCCTCGGCCCTGGCAGGGTCGGTGCCGTTCCGCTTCGAGGATTACGACCGGCCCGAGATCATCCGCGCCTTCTATGAGGGTCGTGCCCCGGAAGGTATGAGTGAGTTGGAAACCTGGGGCTATATCAGTAGCCTCCTAGCCGGAATATCTGATTCGTCGAATGTCTTTATGGTGGAAGACGCGCGGGCGTTTTTCTTGGAGCTTAGCCCCCAGCTCCAGGTGAACGCAGAAATCGCTATGGCAACCTCCGCCGGAGCGCTAGACGAAAGCCTCGACATGACACTTGCGCAGTTCATGGGGATGCTGAACGGATTGCAGGGCGGGGGTAGCAGCATCGGCGGCACGGCCGCGCAGATCAACCGCAACATGATGGCCCCACAAGAGGCGCTCCTGATGGCACGGGCGTCGGGCCAATACGACGGCCGTCGGCTGGCCCTGTCGTACGACTACCACACGGAAGAGTTCCGGCGGATTTATGCGGGCGTGAAGAAATATGTCGAGAGCCGACGCTAAACCAAGGGCCAACGCAGTGTCTAGATTCCGCCTTATGCTGTTCGTACTCACGGGGTTGCTGACGCTGGCACCTGCCGGCATTGCAGCATCTTCCTACGCGGCAGTCTGCCCGGCCGTCTCAACGGTCCTGCCGGACCATGCGGTTGAAGATACCCCTCATCAACCGATCGCGGCATTGAAACCTGGCGACACTCAACAAAAACGACGTGGGGCACGTCGTGGCGGACGTTCCTCTGGCCAATCGGCGAGCGCGGGGCGCGGCAGCAGGACCAGCCGGGTTAGTCGAGGGAGAGCTTCATCTGGCAACAGGTCAGCAACTTCCAGGCGCGTTTCCCCAAGACGATCCGCCGGGCGTTCCCGATCAACCTATACCAACCGCGGCCGATCCGTGCGTGGGCGTCAGCAAAAAGGGTGGTCTTATCGTGTTTCCGGTCGTCGTGTTACAGGATCGCGTTCGTCGCGATTGCGAGCTGAAAGAGCAAGGGGCCTGGGAAGCCGTAGAACAGTGTTGTCGAACCGTCGTTTGCATCAAAAACCTCATGCTCGGGTTGGACGAGAAGCATCTAGACGAAATTCTAGACGTATAATTGGAAGGAAATATGGTAAGTTAGGAACGGTCGTTTCCCGACCGAACTCGATAAGAGTCACAGGGGTAAGTAGACACTATGTCAACAACAAGATATCTCGGCAAGTGTCTTCCCGGGATGTTATGAATGCTATCCGTAGGCCTACCGTAGTGCTTCGGCAATCAAACGGATATTTATACTTGACAAACAAGGCTGCTGTTGCAGTATCAAATCAAGGAGTAATCAAAACTGCGTATGGATCACGGCAGTTTGATGCGAACATAAGGAGGGTTTTGAGGGATGCGCGATGATGACTGCACTAGAGAAAAAATTAGAGACGTACTTGTAAATCACTGGGACCCGGCTGACATAGCAGGCAACACACTTCTTATTGATGAGTATGACCAATACATCCAACGGATTGCTGATTCGGCGACTAAAGGCGTAGATTCTATTTGCAAAGAGCTGGAGCGTATAGAGCAAGACGAAATCGGCTGCGTCATTGACGTGCATCGCCGCCACAATGCAGCACTACTTATATTCAGACTGGTCACATAAACCTCTTTCGTCCTGAGCCCTGGACATGCGCGATTACATTGGTAGAAAATTTTTATTGTGCCGCACTTAGACACTCTTATAGTCTCCGCCAGTATTGTTCTTGCAATGATCTTCATCTGGCGCTTCGCCACCAAGAAAATCCCCGCGCCGCCACGCGGACACGGAAGCACATCAACTACAGCCCCGCCCCCTTCGGGTCGGCTGGGCACTCCAAAGAAGAACTGGTCGCCGAGATGGGCAGCGCCTTCGTCGCCGGCATCAGTCCGCCCACCATCGAGCAGTCCGCCGCCTACATCGACGGCAGGCGCAAGAAGCTCAAGACCGACAAGCAACTCATCATCCTGGCGGCAGGCGCAGGGCAACGCCTCGCCGACCACTCCTTGGGCAGAGCTTCGAGGCATCCGTCAAAGCGATAACGCCACCCCCGGCACCTCAGGTACCAAGAACCGTCCCGCAGCGTGTCGATGGGTGGATTGGCTGTAGATGTAGGTGTCGTCATCGTCGTTTCTCCTTCCGTTTGAGTTGACCGTGCAGACCCCAAAGCAGCCGGCGGAACGCTGCGCCAAGGGGAATCGGTGCGGCCAACAGCCCCCGGAAGAAACCATCCGGGTTCCGGGGGCGAGGACTCGGCCCCTTGGCGACGCGGAACGCCGGATGCGTAGATGCAACGGAATCGTTAAGGCAAAGCGAAAGGGAAAATGCTTTTTGTCTCTGGTGACTGAAGCCAAAACACCAATCGAGATCACAAAAGAATATGGGCTACACAGGGCAGGAGATCGAACAAGTCGTGAAATGCCGCGAAAATCAGTGCGAAAATCACTGGATCGTTACTGCACCCAACGAGGCATCAAATGCAGCCCCCCCAATCTTGGCTGTGCGATTCAACTCATCGCGACAACAAAACATTACTGAGGAGGAGTCTGGGCGTAAAAAAAAGCCGCCCTGTGAGTGGCGGCGGGTCGCCCCGTGGGGCGTGGCCTACGCATCTTTCTGCGTTGTTGCGAGAAGGGCACGAGGCGGGATTGGATAGACCCATCCATCTTGACCCGGGTTCCACCCCGTGTCAAGCTACGGCTCGCGACCAACCCGCAACACTAGACTCACCTACGATTGCATAGCTTCGAACCTGAACCTAGTGCATAGCGGCAAATCCTTGCCTTGCTCAAACAAGTATAGCTTGATTTTTGCGGTGAGTCTAGTAAGGTATTATTAGAAGGGCCGGTGTGGTGAAATTGGCAGACACAGCGGGCTTCCACCCCGCTAGGCATGGGAGACCACCCCTGTAAGCCCTGTGCAGGTTCGAGTCCTGTCACCGGTATCCTTTTCTTGGTTCGCTTCCTCTTTCCGGAGTACATCATGCCTATCACCCTCGGTTTGGACCTCGGTTCCAGCTCCAACGGCTGGGCCTTGGTGGATCGCGCAAACGACTCGCTGGTCGCCCTCGGCGTCCGTGTCTTCCCCGAGGGGGTGGACCGGGATAAGCAAGGCGGGGAGCTGAGTAAGAGCGAAAAACGACGGCTGGTACGGTCGCACCGGCGTCAGCTCCGTCGGCGGTCGTACCGCAAGCGTCGGCTGCGGGCGGCGCTGGTCGAGGCCGGGCTCTACCCCGCCGACCCGGCCGAGCAGGCGGCGCTGGACGGAATGAACCCGTACGACCTGCGCCGCCGGGCGTTGGAGGAGAAGCTGTCGCCCCACGAGATCGGCCGGGTCTTGATGCACCTCAACCAGCGGCGGGGCTTTCTCTCAACGCGCAAGGGCGGCGGGGACAAGAAAGAGGAAGGCGCGATCAAGCAGGAGATCAACGCGCTCGCCCAGCGGATGGACGACGAGGGGGCCGGGAGCTTGGGCGCCTACTTCGCCAAGCGTGTCCCGGCCGAGGGCGAGCCCGCGGCGACGCCGGTGCGCGAAGCCGACCGCGTCCGCGGGCTGCACACCCGCCGGGAGATGTACCGCCAGGAGTTCGACGCGATCTGGTCGGCCCAGCAGCGCTTCCACCCCCAGCTCCTGACCGACAAGCTCCGCCACGGCAGCCGGGGCAAACAGGCCTTCCCCGCCGAGCCCGACCCCCCGGCCAAGGGCAAGGACAAGCAGTCCGCGCTTCAACGCTACGGCCTCGAAGGCATCATCTACTTCCAACGCCCGACCTACTGGCCCAAGTCCGCGGTCGGGATGTGCGAGCTGGAGCCCAAGCAACGCCGATGCCCCCGCGCCGACCGGCTTGCGCAGAAGGCACGCGTCTACCAAGAGGTCAACAACCTCACCATCGACGATGACGGCGAGGAACGTTCGCTCGAACCGCACGAGCGCGAGAAGCTGATCGCGTACCTGTTCGGCCGCAAGGACGCGACGTTCGATCAAATCCGCAAGCACCTGGGCTTCCTGGAGTCGGTCCGGTTCAACCTCGAGGCCTTCACCAAGGGCGACAGCAAGACCGGCGGGCGAAAGAAGCTCAAGGGGCTACCCACTGACGCGGAACTCGCGAAGGAAGGGCGCTTTGGCAAGAAGGGCTGGGCCAAGCTCACCGAGGAACAGAAAGACGACGTCGTCGATGAGCTGCTCGCGTTTCACTACGGCTACAAGACCGACTGCGGGCGGGGCGTGAACGTCGAGGAGCGACAGCTCTTCCTGCGATTGACCGAGGACTTCGGGCTCGATGCCGAACAGGCGGACAACGTGATCGGCTGCTTCGACGACCTCCCCCCCGGCCACGGGCAACTCAGCCGCAAGGCGCTCAAATACGGCGGCCCCGAGGGCCGGTGCGGGATCGTTGAGGCGTTGGCCGAGGGCAAGAAGATGATGTGCGGCCCCGGCCAAGGCGCGGACGACGCGATCCACGCCGCGGGCTACCTCCGCCCCGACGAGCGCCCGCCCGACCTGCGCACGACCCTGCCGGGCCCCGGGGAAAAGGGCTGGCCCCACCTCCCCAACCCGCTGGTGCAGCAGGCGCTACACGAGGTCCGTAAGGTCGTCAACGCCGTCATCCGCGAGCACGGCTGCCCGGATGTCATCCGCATCGAGATGGCACGCGATGTCAAGGGCTCGCTCGAGAAGCGCAAAGAGGCACGATTCAAGCAGCTCGAACAGACCCAGCGCCGCGATGACGCGGCCGACCGCATCCGGGAGTATGGGTTCCGTCCGAGCCGGGAGTCGATCAACCGCTACTTGCTCTGGGAAGAGCAGGGGGGCATGGGCATCTACTCGGGAGTACCGATCTCGCCAACGCAGTTGCTCAATGGTGAGACCGATGTCGACCACATCCTGCCACGATCGCGGTCGCTCGATAACTCGATGGCGAACAAGGTCGTGGACTTCCTAGAGCCCAACCGCCGGAAGGGCAACCGCACGCCTTGGGAGTGGCTCGAACGCGATGGCGACCCGGAGTACTCGTTCGAGAAGGTGATGCAGCGTGCCCGCAGAATCCCGCACCGCGGCAAGCAGAAGAAGCTCGCGCAGCAGAACGTCGTGCTCAATGACTTCATCAACCGCCAGCTCAACGACACGGCCTACATTGCGCGGGCGGTCGTTCAGTACCTCAAGCAGCTCGGCCGGCCCACCGAGCCCGGCGGCGAGCTTGAGCGGGTCCATGTCGTAGGGACGCGCGGGCTATCGACCGCAGTCCTGCGCCACCACTGGGGGCTCAACGGCGTCCTCCACGATACGGGCTTCCAGGGCAAGAAGAACCGTGACGACCACCGGCACCACGCTGTGGACGCCGTGGTCATCGCGCTGACCGACGAGAAGATGCTCCGGCAGCTCTCGGCGGGCTACGAAGACGTCCCGGAACTCATCGATCGCGAGACGGGCGAGATGGAGTGGCGCACGGGCTATCGGGGTGTGAAGATTGATCCCCCTTGGGACGATTTCTTCTCAACCGTCGAAGATTCGATCAACCGGGTCTGTGTTTCCCACCGCACCCGCCGGTCGGTCTCGGGCGCGTTGCACGAAGAAACGCTCTACGGCAAGACGGAGGAGGAAAATGTTTACGTCTCGCGCAAGCCGGTCGAGTCGCTGACTGCGAACGAGGTCGCCCGCATCCGCGATAACGCCGTCCGCCGAAAGATCGAAGACCGGCTGCGCGAGCACGGCGTCGATCCGGGCCGGGGCAAGGGCGCGATCCCCAAGGGCGTCTGGAAAGAGCCGCTGTGGATGAACGAAGCGAAGGGTGTCCAAATCAAGAAGGTCCGCGTGACCAAAGCCGAGGAATCGGTTGTCCCCATCCGCGGCGGGGCGGACAACTACCATGACCCGGCCGGACCCAACCTCCCGGCAAAGCGGACAGGCGATACCGCCCGCGCCGGCGGCGGCACCTACATCAAGACCGGTGCGAACCACCACTTCGAGGTCTTCGAGACCCGCGACAAGAAAGGCAAAGCCAAGTACACCTTCAGGAATGTCACCGTCCTCGAAGCCGCGCGCCGTAAGCGGAACCACCAGCCGATCATCCAGACCCACCCGCCTGACAACACGAAGGCCCGATTTGTCTGTTCACTTTCGCCCGGCGACAGTGTGATGGTCACCGACCCCGACAACGGCGAGGAGCGCGTACTCGTGATTACATCCTTGATCTCTACGCAAGGGAAGTTCGACGTGATCGATGCCAATGATGCGCGCCCTTCCAGCACGCGCGATCAGAAACGCCTCGCAGTCAACCCGTTGTTTGGGAAGTACCTCGCCCGCAAGGTTGATGTCGACCCGTTAGGCCGTCTCCGAAACGCAGAACGCCGTCAGCCAGCCGAGTCTGCCCCCTCCGATCCCGACATCGCCAAGCTCGCCGCGGACCGGGTGGCGGGCCGAGTCTCCGAACGGAACTTGAAACAACGCCTCGCCGCGCTCGAAAAAAGCCACATGGGCGCACAACTTACGGCGGAAATCCACCGCCTCAGGCAGCAAGCATGATGCCCTTTGCGGTGCGGAGGTGTGGATTGGCCTCAACCCACCCCCCGATCTACCCGATAGCACCAAAACCGCGCCATGTGGGTGTCGCCGGGAGCTTCTGGGATGATCAAGCGCACTATTGAGATCTCGCGCCGGCCCGCGCATCTCTCGGCGAAGCTCGGCCAACTCATTGTCCAGCCATTCGACGCGCCTAAAGACGAAGCGACCTCAATCCCGGCCGAAGACATCGGGATTGTCGTTGTTGACCACGCGCAGGTTATCTATTCGCACGGAGCGCTCCAGACCCTGCTCGACAACGGGGCCTGCGTCGTTATCTGCGGACGGGACCACCAACCGGCCGGGCTGCTGCTGCCGGTCTCGCCACACACTCAGCAGGTCGAGCGGCTCCGCATCCAGATCGATGCATCGAAGCCGACAAACAAGCGGCTTTGGCAGCAGGTCGTGATTGCGAAAGTCAGGGCACAGGCGTCGAACCTGCTGAGGCCCACGGAAGGCCGGCCCGAAGGTGCCGAGATTTCTCGGCGGAAACTCGCCAACCTTGCTGGCGAAGTTAAGTCCGGTGACACGAGCAACGTTGAAGCGCAGGCGGCGAAAGTGTATTGGGCCGCGTGGCGTCAGTTTGGTGGTCCCGAGCTACATGGGTGGTATCGAGACAAAGACGGCACCGATCCGCTCAACGCCCACCTCAACTACGGCTACGCCATCCTCCGCGCTGCTGTCGCCCGCGCCCTCGTCGCCGCCGGACTGCACCCGGCGCTGGGCTTGCACCACCAGAACCGCGCTAATGCGTTCTGCTTGGCGGACGACCTGATGGAGCCCTTTCGCCCGCTCATCGACCGCGAGGCGATCGCCCTGATCCGTGAGGGGCGGGAACAACTGGACCAGTCCAACAAGGCCCGGCTGTTGGCGCTCCTCACGGCCGAGTGTGTCATGGACGACCAATCCGGCCCGCTGATGGTTCAACTCCACCGCATGACCGCGTCGCTGGTCCGCTGCCTGTCGGGTGAAGACAGGCAACTCGCGATCCCCAAGGCAAGAGTATTGGAGAGCACGGGAGAAGAACCCGGACAGACGCATGTTAGTCGCGAAGAAAAAAATGCGAACACGGCAGATTTTCCTTCTGGGGGCGGGGGCTGATCGTGTATATCTGTGGGTATCGATGTATGTGGGTGCTGACCATGTTCGACCTTCCGACCGACACCAAGCGGGCGAAGAAAGCGTACGCGCAGTTCCGCAAGAAACTACTCAAGGACGGCTTCGCGATGATGCAGTACTCGGTCTACGTCCGCCACTGCGCCAGCCAAGAGAACGCCGAGGTCCATATCCAACGGGTCGAGAAGGCCCTACCAGCCGACGGCGAGGTGCGGATCATCACGATCACCGATCGGCAGTACGAACGCATGCGGTGTTTCTGGGGCAAAAAGCGCCGCCAGCCGGAGCAGCCCCCCGCCCAACTGGAGCTTTTTTAGTCATCCAGAAGTGCCTAAGTGCAGTACCCGGCATGCTTTGAGCGGGAAAGAGTCTATCCAATCCCAACTCGTGACCAACCCGCAACCATACCCGACATCTCATTCAGTCGATGTAGAGTCTATCCAATCCCAACTCGTGACCAACCCGCAACCCGCTACTGCCGCAATACCTGAAACAAAATAGTCTATCCAATCCCAACTCGTGACCAACCCGCAACTGGCACTTTACGGGCGAGAAGTCGAACGACAGTCTATCCAATCCCAACTCGTG
>JBITAC010000014.1:0-13926 GCA_044439905.1 Phycisphaerales bacterium JB063
TCACGAACCCTGGGCCTTGGATGCGGCGGTCACACACATCGACACCCTCCCGCCCGACCGAGCCGCACGCGTATTGTGGGGTATCGGACACGCCTTCAACGACGCCGGCCAGCCCCTGCCCGACCCCCTCATCGACGCCGCCGCACGCCTGATCAATCGCGTCGAATACGCCCAGAAGTTTCGGCTCTACGACCAACTCGCCCAACTCGGCGCAGGCGAAGACCCACGCGTCCGCGCCGCGCTGCACGGCGTGCTCGACGACCCCGACGACCGCCGCTTCGTCCAGGCCGTCGAGTTCTACGACGCCAACTTCCTCTGGCTGCGCGACGCCGTCCCGGCCGACGCCTGGCTCCGATGGGCCGTGCTCCTCTCGCGCAGCAGCGCCCCGCAGTCCCAGCTCCGCGCCGCGCAGCTCTTGGGCGACATGCCCGAACGCATCCACGACGCTGTGCTCCCCGAAGCCCTCGCACGCCTGGCGAACAGCACCAACGCCAGCGTCCGCGGCGAAGCCCTCGACGCCGCCGCCGGCTACGCCCGTGTCGCCGACGACCCGATCCCCTACGAGCAGGTGCTGATCGCGCTGACCGAAGACGCCAACGAAACCCTCGCCCGCCGCGCCTGGATCACGCTCGGCCTGCTCAACCCGCTGTCGGGCTTCAGCGCCGACTGGCGCAGCGCCGAGCCCGCCATCGCCGAGGCGATGCTGTGGGCGGTACTCAAAACAAACCCAGATCACACAAAGCCCGCCCTCGAAGCGATGGAGACCGAGGGCTACCGCGCCGCCGGCACCTTCGCGCTCAACCACTGGCGACAACCGTTGGGCCCACCAAGTGAAGAACACCTGGTCCTGCAACATGTCGCAGCGCTCGACCCCGCGCAGTATGAGACCGCCATCAACCGGCAGATCCATGTCACAAAACAGTACCTGCATGGCGAATGGACAGTGCTACCAGACGCCTTGTTTAGCGCCGAGGCCGAGTGGAGTATTCACTATCCCAGGTTGTGGGCCGCGATGAATTGGGTAACCACATACCCACCAGCCCCCCCCTACGATGGTTCGGAAGCTTCACAAACAGGATTGATCGCACACCTCGATGGCTACCTTCATCACGGAAGCCCAGTGGCGTGGGATCATCTTGATGAAATCAACGCGGACTGGCCCGATATCGCTGTCCTGCTCGCGTCGGTGTTTGTGCAAGACGAGCCGATCACGCTATACGGCGACTCCTTCAACGCCGACGCGGCTGCCGCCCGCGACCTGGCGATCATTGCCGCGCTTTATAGCCGGGAGACGGAGCAGTGGATCGACCAAGCCCTCCGCGATCGCCGAGAAAGCATGCTGCTCTCGGCCGCGCTGCTCGCGGGGATGACAGACATACGACCCGCACTCATCGAAGGTGATAGCCCACCGGACCTATCAGCACAAGACCTCCTCGCCATGCCCGACGCCCAACTCGCCGACCTCGGCCTCAGGCGGGTCGATGCGCTGACGACCCTGCTGGACATCGCCGAGACCGCCCCCGACCGCGACGACCGGTACGAACAGATCGCGATGCTCAAACTCGCGCTGTGGATGCGCGGCGACCTGGCCGACGACTTCATCCCCGAGGCCGAGGCGATGCTCGAAGATGACCGCCTGCCGACCTCGACGGTGCTGATGTGTCTGCTGCACATGCAGCGGCCCGCAGCGCTGTACTACCTGTTCGACCCGCCGGCCGGGAGCGAGCAGGAACTCGATCTCTACGACCTGTTCGTGAACCAGCGCTGGTGGCACGTGTTCAGCCGACTCGTCCCCGACCGCGACCTGGACCTCTGGCTCTGGGGCGACCCGGGGGCGCAGGCCTTCCAGTTCGAGGTGATGCGCCAGTGGGTGCAGGCCAACCGCTGGCGTCTGGAGAACGGCTGGTGGCCGGGCCCCACGGACGCGGCCGGGGAGTAGCCCGCGCGTCGCGTGGATCCTTCACGCAGGGTGGGTGGAGCGAGCCCGCGAGCGTTTGCCCACCGGGGGATACCCACCACGTTGGTTCATCGCGGCGGGTATTGTCGCGGACTCCTCCACCCACCCTACGCGCTGAAGACGAGTAGCCAGAGATTTCACAGATGGCACCGTTTAGAAACAGGAAACTCACGCAAAGACGCAGAAAGCAGTTCATTCTTTGCGCCTTAGCGCCTGTGCGTGAGATTTTTCGTTCTGAATCGGTGCCATCTGTGAAATCTGTGAGCACTCCTCCTCCCCAGCGTTGCGTTAGAATAACCCCATGCAGAAACCCGCCACCACGCAGTACCCCGTGATCGATGCCGTCCGCGAACGATGGAGCCCGCGTGCGTTTGCAGACAAGCCCGTCGAGCGCGAAAAACTCGGGGCGTTGTTCGAGGCGGCGCGGTGGGCGGCGTCGGCGTTTAACGAGCAGCCCTGGCGGTTCATCGTGGCGAGCAAGCACGACGACCCGGCCGAGTACGACAAGGCCTTGGGCTGCCTGGTCGAAGCCAACCAGACATGGGCGAAGGCCGCGCCCGTGCTCGTGCTCACCGCCTGCAGCACCGCGTTCAAGAAGAACGGCAACGACAACCGCGTCGCAATGCACGATCTTGGGCAGGCCGCAGCACACCTGACCCTCCAGGCGACCGCATTGGGCTTGGCGACCCACCAGATGGCGGGCGTCGACCTCGACAAGGTGCGCGAGGCCTACAACGTCCCCGATGGATTCGAGCCCCAGACCGCCATCGCGATCGGCTACCCCGGCGAGCCCGACCAGCTCCCCGAGGGCTGGGCCCGCGACGCCGAGACCGCGCCGCGCGACCGCATGCCCTTTGGCGAATTCGTCTTCAGCAAGACTTTTGGCCAGGCCTCCGGGCTGCTGGGCTGAATCACATCGGCCGGCGGGTGCTGTTCTTCGTTGGTCTTTGACCACCGCCGCCTATACGCCTGGCTCACGGGCAATGCACGGACTTATCCCCCGGCATGTGCGTGGTCGCGCTCGATGGGCAGTTCCGGCAGCGCTGCGATAAAACGTCGGCCGTAGGGCTTGGTCACCACGCGCGGGTCGAGGACCACGACACGCCCCCGGTCGCTCTTGCTCCGGATCAGCCGGCCAAAGCCCTGTTTGAACTTGAGGATCGCCTCGGGCAAGGAGTATTCGCCAAAGGGGCTGCCGCCGCGCTGCTTGATGCGTTCGCACCGCGCCTCGATCAGCGGGCGGTCGGGCACCGCGAAGGGCAGGCGCGTGATGATGACACACCGCAACGCCTCACCGCGCACATCGACGCCCTGCCAAAAGCTGTCGGCCCCGAGCAGGACACTCCGCGGGTTGTGGCGGAATTGAGCGATCAGCTCACTGCGCTGTGTGCCGTCGCCCTGCACCAGCATCGGCATGCCACGTGTCGCGAGCTCGGGGCGAAGGCGGTCGGCCATGTCGCGCAGCATCTTGTAGCTCGTAAACAGCACAAACGCCCCGCCATCGGTTTCGTCGAGATGGCGTAGGACTGTTTGTGTGCCCTGGGTCAGGAACTGTGGCGCGGCCGGGTCGGGCAGTCGGTCACACAGGTATAGCTCGGCCTGCTTCGCGTAGTCGAAGGGTGACCCCAGCAGCAGGGTTTGCGGGTCATCGCAGCCGACGCGATGGGCGAAGTGCTTGAAGGGTGTGGCATTGGCGGCCTGGTCTTCTGCGTTTCGCTGTGTCGCGAGGGTCGCACTGGTGAGGACGACAGGCATCGGCTCATTGCGCGAGGTCGTTGCGGCGAAGAGGCGGTCGCGGAGCAGACCGCCGACCTCGATCGGGCTTGCGCTGAGCTTGATGCGTTTGAATCGGCCGCGCGTGGTGACCTCGAGCCAGTACACACTGTCGTTGAGCGACTGCTCCGCCAGTGCCTTGATGGAATCGCCCAGCCCACCCGCGCGGTCGACGTACCCCCCGATCTCCATGCGGTCCTCGTCGCCGTCGAGGTCGTCCTGCACCCGCTTGAGTACCAGCGCAAGTTCCGTCAGCATCGGCGAGACGGGGTTATCGACGGGCGGGGGTTGGCGTAGTCGGCCGTTGCGTGGGCCGTGCGCTTCGTACCAGTGCATCAGATCATCGAAAAATTGCTCGGCCGCGAGGCGCGCGTTCTCGACGGCATTGGCCGCCCGGTTAAAGAGGTCCGGCTTGAGCTTGTTCTGGATCGCGGTCAGGACCCCCCGACTGCCTCGGGCCTGGAGCAGCCGAGACAACAGGTAGTGGACCTGGTACTTGCTGGCGCTCAGCCCAAAGTGGTCGCTCGCGACGTCCTCGATGGTGTGGGCCTCATCGAGAACGACGGCGTCGTAGGGCGGGAGCACGCCGAAGCCCTGCGCCTTGAGCGCGAGGTCGGCGAAGAACAGCGCATGGTTCACGACCAGTACGTCCGCGTTCATCATGCGTCGGCGGGCAGACTGGTAGAAGCATTTGTCGAAGGTCGGGCAACGCTTGCCCAGGCAGTCTTCGCTGTCGCTTTGCACTTCGGACCAGACGGACGGGGCTTCGAGCTGCGGCAGCGTCGCGAGCGAGCCATCGTCGGTGTCGCGGGCCCACTGCGCGATCTGCTCGATCGTGTTGAATTCCTTGCCGTCATTGAACAGCGTGGCCTGCCGTTCCCAGGTTCGGTTCATACGCCGAAGCGAGACGTAGTTGCCCCGGCCTTTGACCAGTACGGCCGAAAACTCCGTCGGGGTGACAGCCTGGAGCAGCGGGATGTCTTTGTTGATGATCTACTCTTGCAGCGCGATAGTGTGGGTCGAGACGATGACGCGCCGCTTCTGATCCTTGTCTTCCTGGAAGCGTGCGATGTGGTCGATGACGGGCAACAGGTAGGCGAAGGATTTACCGACCCCCGTGCCCGCTTCAACCACAAGTTTGCCGCCGGTCCCCAGTGCGTGTGCCACGGCTTCAACCATCTGCCGCTGCTGGGGGCGTTGCTCGTAACCGGGCCCTAGTCGCTTGGCGACGGGGCCTTCGGGGCCGAGGATGTGGCTGAAGTCGATGGGCATGGGGCCATTCTAGGCAAAAGACAACCCCCGTCGTTTGACGGGGGCTGTGTGTAAAAACAGGTTGCGTGAACGGGTGCTACTTGAGTTCGCACTCGCCGCCGACTTCCTTGATGGCGTCGGCGAGGGCCTGTGCTTCGTCCTTGGGGAGGCCTTCCTTGAGGGTGCTGGGGGCACCGTCGACGAGTTCCTTGGCTTCCTTGAGCCCGAGGCCGGTGGCTTCGCGGACGGCCTTGATGACCTTGATCTTCTGGTCGCCTGCGCTCTTGAGGACGACGTCGAACTCGGACTTTTCTTCGGCGGCTTCGCCGTCGCCACCTGCGGGGCCGGCCATCATCACTGCGCCGCCGGCGGCGGGCTCGATGCCGTACTCGGCCTTGAGGTAGTCGGCCAGGTCGACGGCGTCCTTGAGGGACAGGCCGACGATCGACTCGGCGAGGGTCTTGATTTCAGCGGAGACTTCAACGGTTGCTTCTTCGGACATGGTTCGAATCCTTACGGTTACAAGTCGCTTGCGAGAGGTCGGGACACAGCGTCCGTCTTTAACCCGGGGGCCAGTCGCTCGCGTGGGTTGTCAGATTGGGAGGCAGACGGGGACGCCTGCCCCACGGTTTACGAGGCCTTGGCGATGGTTTCGCCCGCCTCGAGTTTTTCCTGGATGGTCTTGAGGATGCCGGCGATGTTGCCTGCGGGGCTCTTGATCGCGCCGACAAGGTTGCGGCCGGGCGAGAGGAGCATCGTGACGACCTTGGCCTGTGCCTCTTCCTTGGTCGGGTAGTCGGAGAGCTTCTTGATCTCGTCGGGGCCGAACTGGATGCCGTCGAGGATCGCGCCGCGGAACTCGAGGTGCTCAAGCTTCTTAGCCCAGTCGATGAGCTCGCGGGCGACGTTGACGACGCTGATGTCGTCGCTGACGGCGAAGGCCATCGCGGACGGTCCTTGGATCATGCCGTTGAGGCCTTCGAGGTCGGTGCCTTCGAACGCCTTGCGTGCGAGGGAGTTTTTGACGACGGTGATCTTGATGTGCTTGGCCGCGAGTTCGTTGCGGAGGGTGTTGTTGTCGTTGGCTTCGACGCCGCGGATGTCGAGCAGGACAGCGCCGGTGACGCCTTCGAAGCGTTTGGCGTAGGCCTTGGTGATCAGGTTTTTGATGGGCTTGCTCATGGGGGGCCCGTTCCTTTCGTGGGTGCGGTGTTTCGGCGGGCGATCGGATGGATGCGGCCGGGTTCCCGCGGATGGTTAGATGGTCACATGCACGGACGGGGACATGGTCGCCGAGAGGGAGACGCGCTTGACGTACTGGCCCTTGGCGGCGGCGGGCTTGAGCTTGATGATGTGGTTGATCATCGCCTGGGCGTTGTCGACGAGTTTCTGCGCGTCGAAGCTCTGCTTGCCGACCGGGGTGTGGATGTTGCCGCCCGAGTCGTTGCGGTACTCGACTTTACCGGCGGCGAAGGCCGCGACGGCCTGGGGCACGTTGGGGTCGACAGTGCCGGCCTTGGGCGAGGGCATAAGGCCTTTGGGGCCCAGCTGCCGGCCGAGTTTGGCGACCACACGCATCATCGCGGGCTCGGCGATAGCGACATCAAAGTCCAGCCAGCCCTTTTCGATCTTTGCCACAAGCTCGTCGGCACCGGCTTCGATCGCGCCGGCTTCCTTGGCTGCTGCGACCTTATCGTCCGAGACAAACGCGATGACGCGCTTGGCCGCGCCGCCCACGCCGTGGGGCAGCGAGATCGAGCCACGCAGGGCCTGGTCGGCCTGCTTGGGGTCGATGCCCAGATGCATCGTGAGCTCAATGGTCTGGTCGAACTTGCCGGGGCTGAAGGACTTCACCTTCTCCACAGCTTCTTCGAGGGTCAACGCCTGATCGGTCCGTTTGGCGGCGTCGGCGGTATAGCGCTTGCCTTTTTTGCGAGACATCCAGTTTCCTTTCGAGTTGCCCGCGTCGCGCGGGTGCGTCTCCCACGATTGCGGGCTCGTGGTTAGCCCTTTGGTTTCGATTGGCCATGATTGACGAAGCAACCAGGCCGGGCGTTCGCTAGAACACGGTGCGATTTAGTCGACGACTTCGACGCCCATGGAGCGCGCGGTGCCAGCGATGATGCGCATCTTGGCTTCTTCGGTTTGACCGTTGAGTTCGGAACCCTTCTCGGCGACGATGCCGCGGAGCTGCTCCTGGGTGATCTTGCCGACCTTGTTGGTGTGGGGGACGCCCGAGCCCTTGTCGATGCCGGCGGCCTCTTTGATGAGGACAGCTGCAGGCGGGCTCTTGACCTCGAACTCGAAGGAGCGGTCCTTGTAGACGGTGATCACACAGCCGACGGGCTTGCCCTTGAGGTGGGCGGTCGCGGCGTTGAACTGGGTGATGAACTGGCCGGGGTTGACGCCGTTGGCACCCAGTGCCGGGCCGATGGGCGGGGCCGGGGTCGCGGTGCCGCCGGGCGCCTGGATCTTGAAGACCGTGCTGATTTCTTTTTTGGCCATCGGATCAGTCCTTCGCTGCGAGCGTATGCCGTGGGGTCACGGCGATGGGTTGCGTTTGTGGTTTCTTGCCCGAGTGATGGGCGTTGCGTCGCTGGATAGCGAGCCGAGCAGTATAACGTCACCCCGCACGGGACGCCAACAGGGGCTGGCCAGAAAAAAAAGACCGCCCGCCGGGTTTGCCGTGCGGGCGGTTCGGGAGTGGCCAGACCCGGACTTGAACCGGGGACACCGGCATTTTCAATGCCGTGCTCTACCAACTGAGCTACCTGGCCTAAATTGTCGCCGACTTGCGGCAGGGAGGCGTAAGCGTACCGTGTCGTCCCCGACTGTCAAACAGCGATCCCCCAGAAAAATGCCCAGCCCACCCCCTGACGCCTGTGATGATGACCAGCAGCCCCTCACGCTGACGCCCCAACTCATCGTGCGGGCTTACCTGGCGGGCGCGTTTCCCATGGCAGACAGCCGGTCGGGCCCCGTCCAGTGGTACAGCCCGGACCCCCGCGCGGTGATCCCGATTACACCCGGCGACCCGCTGGGCAGCTTCCGGGTCCGGCGGTCTTTGCGTAAGCAGGTGCGCAACTCGCCGTACACACTCACACGCGACCGCGCGTTTGCCGACGTCATCGCTCAATGCGCCGTGCCTCGGGAGAACGATGGGGGCGAGACCTGGATCAGCCCGGAGGTCGCCCAGGTCTTTACCGCCCTGCACCAACTCGGCTACGCGCACAGCGTCGAGGTCTGGCACGAAGGCGAACTCGTCGGCGGGGTCTACGGCCTTGCGCTGGGCGGCGCGTTCTTTGGCGAATCGATGTTCTCACGAAAGCCCTACGCCTCGCAGCTCTCGCTCGTGTACCTGGTCGAACATCTGCGATCGCGCGGATACCGCTTGTTTGACGTGCAATTCGTCAATCCCCACCTCAAGCAATTCGGCGTCGTGGAAATCCGGCGAGCGTCCTACATGCGTCGGCTCGAAGAAGCCGCGGCATTGCCCGTGACGTGGGACAAAGGCAACGCATCAGACAGTAAGCCCACGGCATGAGGCACGCGGCGCAAACGACAGCACCCGCGGTCAGGCGGGTACTGTTGCAACTAAAAAATCTGGGCGACGCGCGATCAGGGCAGGACGATTTCCTGGCCGATAGCGAGGCGCTGCGGGTTGAGGCCGGGGTTGGCACGGACGATATCGACGTGCTTCTGGCCATCGCCGTAGACGCGGGAAGCGATGGACCAGAGGGTATCGCCCTTCTGGATGACATAGGTGCCGCCGGGAGTTGCGCCGACGCCGGGGACACCGGGCGAGGCGTTGCCGGTGCCGCCGTCATACTGGCCGGCTGCGGGGCCTGGGTTGTAGCCGGCGACGGGCTGCTGGCCCTGGTCGATCGCGACCGGGCCGAGGTTGTCGTAGCTGCTGTCGTAGGGGGCTGGGCCGGGCACCTGGCTGACGGGCTCGGGGTCTTCCTGGCAACCGACAGAGGCAACAAGCGCGAGGGCGGAGAGAGCGGTCCATGCTTTTCTCATGGCAAGAACTCCAAATTTGGATGGGGGAGGGGCGGACAATCCGTTCGCGGCATTATGCCCGATTCTCACCCGCTTGTGTGGGCTGACGGTCCAGGAATTGCGACTTTATTGGACGGGCTCACCCTCGGGCCCCACCACGACCAGTCTCGGCCCCATCCGCTCGATCCATGCCCCGGGCACCCCCGCGTCGCTCACCACCTGATCGATATCAACCACCCCACACGTCCGCACCAGACTCTTGCGGCCAAACTTACTGGAATCCATCAGCAACACACTGCGGGCGGCCCGGCGGATCATGGCCTGCTCGACGTGCGAGATATCGAGGTTGATATTGAAGGCCCCGACGCTTGCCGGCTCGCCCTCGGCGGCGTCGTCCATCTCGATCCCCGCGAGACTGAAGAGCAGCAGGTCGGCGTGCAGGTCGGCGAGGGTCGCCAAGGTCAATGGCCCAAACGTCACCTCGGTCCGCGGGTAGACCGTGCCGCCGATGAGGATGACCTCGGCCTGGTCGTCTTCGTGAAAGAGCTGTGCGATCGAGAGCGACGTCGTCACGATCTGGATCGGCCGCGCGGTGATCTGTTTGGCCGCGAGGATGACGGTCGACCCGCCATCCATCAACACCGTCATGTTGGGCTGGACCAGCGACGCGGCGTACCTACCAATCGCCTCCTTCGCGGGGACGTGCTCGGTCATTCGCGTCGCGAGGGCGAAGCTTGCGGGGCGGATCTCGGGAGAGCCGGTATATACCGCCCCGCCGTGGGTGCGGCGGACGGCCCCGGTTTTTTCAAGTGCTTCGAGGTCGCGCCGAACGGTCGACGCCGACACGCCGAGCTTGGCCGCGAGGTCGTCGAGCTGCGCGCTGCGCTGCTGTTGCAGGATATCGAGCAGACGCTGCTGGCGGTCAACGATAAGCATCGGCAGATACTACCCCAGTTGCTTCCACGTCGCGTCGAGCGCCCTGGCCGACTGTTGGATTCCGGCGACCTCTTTGGGCCAGAGCTCGGGGGTATGGTGCCCCAGCACGCCGCCCCGGCCAACCACCGTCGGGATGCTCAACGCAACCCCACGTACCCCGTACTGCCCGGACATCTGAGAACTCACGGGCAGCACTCGCCGCTGGTCAAGCGCCACCGCGTGGATGACCTCGGCGATCGTCAGCCCCACGGCATATCCCGCACCGCCCTTGCGCTTGATCACTTCCGCCCCGCTGCCGCGCGTACGTTCGAAGACCTGCCGCTGCTCGTTGGGGTTCATGATGGTGGTAAGCGCGACGCCGCCGACCTGAGCGCTGGACCAGATCGGAGTCATGGAGTCGCCGTGCTCGCCGAGGATCAGCGCGCGGACCTGCGAGGCGGGGAGATTTTTCTCATCCGCGATCATCGAGCAGAACCGGGCCGTATCAAGCACCGTGCCCAGCCCGATCACGCGCTGCGGGCACCAGTCCAGATACTCCCGCGCAAGCCGAGTCAGCACATCGACCGGGTTAGAAACCACGAAAACAATCGCGTCATTCTTCAGGCCAACGCTGCGAAGGTCGTCGAGGATGCCGCGGAAGATCGAGACGTTGCGGTTGATCAGGTCGAGGCGGGATTCGTCGGGCTTGCGGCGCGAGCCGGCCGTGATGCAGACAACATCCGCATCGGCCGCGATCTCGGTCGAGCCGGATGTGATCACCTGGTCGGCACAAAACGATGCGCCGTGCAGAAGGTCCAGCGCTTCGCCCGCGGCGAGCTCGGCGTTGACATCGACCAATGCGATCTCTCGCACGATCTTCCCGAGTTGCAGCGCGAACGCGGCGTTCGAGCCGACACGCCCCCCACCGCCGATGATGGCGACTTTGAATCCCATAGCGTTACTTCCGTTTCACGTTGCCGTTGTGATTGCTTACTGGTTCAGCCCGGCCATGATCTGGTCGGTGATCGCCTGCACGAGTTTTTCGTAGTCCCCACCCGCCGCGGCTTGTGGCTTCGCGCCCCCGCCGCCGGAGGTGCCATCACACCCGCAAGACACAGGCCCGCCGTCACACGCGCACTGCGCACTGGGCGTATTCACCCCAAAGTTCGCGAGGAACGGCTGGTCTTCCGTACCCACACAGCCGTCGAGCGCGCACGCCTTGCGTTCATCGGGGAAGCCGAACTTCTCTTTGACTTCGAGCAGCTCCGACATCTGCGTCGGGTTGAGCACACTGATCTGTCCGAGCGACCGCGCGAGCAGGAGCTGCTTGCAGTAGTTGTCGAGGATCTCAAGACGGTAGTACGCGATCTCGAGGGTGTCGGCGAAACTGACCGAGCCGTGGTTACCCATGAGCACGGTGTTCGATTCCGCGTTGAGCTTGCCGATGAAGCTGTCGGGCAGCTTCTGCGTGCCCGGCGTCGCGTAGTCGGCGTGGACGATCTTGCCCAAAAACACCTCGGCCTCAGGGTGGATCGAGTGCGGCACCTCGATGCCCGCGAGGCAGAACGCGACCGCGTGGGGCGGGTGGCTGTGGATCACCGCGTTGATGTCGGGGCGTTTCTTGTAGATCGCCAGGTGGACAAGTACTTCGCTCGAACGGCGTCGGCCTTTCGCGTTGCGCTCGACCTGGTTGCCCTCACTGTCAACGACACAGATATCACCGGGCTCAAGGAAGCCCTTGGAGATCCCGGTCGGCGTGCAGAGGAAGCGTTCCTGGCCTGGGCGGCAGCCGGGGACACGAACGGAGTGGTTGCCCTCGTTCCCGGCGCAGTAGCCGCGTTGCCAGATGCGTTTGCCGTACTCGCACATCTCTTTTTTCAGTTGCCACAGCGAAGTGTGCTGCATGGTTTTTAGTCCTTAAGGTCGATCGTATCGAGGATGGCGGCGCAGTAGGCGTCTACCGGCACGCGGTCGGGTCGGAAGGGTTGGGTGGCTTCGCCGCCTTCGCTCAGCGCGATGAGTTGGCCCTCGGCAGCGCCGAGTTCGTCGTACACCACAAGCGACTGCGGCATCGGCGTCGCGCGTGACGCGGCGCGGGCATGGCCGGTAAGTGCCGCCCCGTCGAGGGTTTCGACGATGACGAGTCGGCCGTCTTTCAGTTCGGGTAGGCGCGGGACAAGCGTCACGGTGCCGGTGACTCGGGCGATACGCATCTCACTGCCTCCCTTCGTCGGTGGCCGCAGGCGTGGCGAAAAGTTCCGGCGGCCCGTAGGGCTGGCCTTCGTCGATGATGCCCAACGTCCACCAGCGCGCGGGGCTGTTGGGCTTCCCCAGCAGGTCGCGCAGCCCTCGGCCGTCGCTGGAGAGCAGGACGCGGTCGCCTTGGGACGCCCCATGTCGGTCCAGCGCAAGGAACACATCGCCGTCCACGCTGCCGTCCACCTTGAGCGGCTGGCACACCAGCAGACGCTGGCCGGCAAGCGTGTTGTGCTTGCGGGTCGAGGTCGCGCGGCCTAGGACGGTGGCTTGGAGCATAGTGGGTTCAATGGTGGCGCAGGCATCCTGCCTGTGAAGGTCAAACAATCCGAAGCGCCCCGGCGATGGTGTTTCGGCGGAAGCGTGTGAAGGTGAGCGGGGTCGTAATGCCTTCGCCGGTGGGTGTGGCGATGGAGTAGCTGGCGTAGCCCTCGCCGCCCGAGCCCAGGCCCGCGGTACACGGGCCGTTGGCGACGAAGATGGTGGTGTTCATCGCACGGCCCATACGGGTGATGTGCTCAAGGTGGTTGGAGTGGATGATGGCGGTGTGGCCAAACCCATGCTCGTGCTTGAGGGCGAGCCGGAGTGCCTCATCGAAGTCGCGGCAGCGGACGAAAGGCACGAAGGGCATCATCTGCTCCACGGGCACGAACGGGTTGGTGTCATCGGTCTCCCCAAAGAGCAGGTCGATCCCTTGGCCGACGTTGAGCCCCGCAGCGTTCGCGAGGACGTGCGCATCCTTACCGATGAACTCGGCGCTGGCGACGTGGTGGTCGTTCTTCCACTGCATCGCGGACTCGGTGAGCCGGACGACCTGCGCGTCGTTGAGCCGGGCGGCCCCGGCCCGCGCCATCGCGTCCATCATCTTGTCGAAAACACGATCCACGACGAATACTTCTTTTTCGCCGATGCACAGCAGGTTGTTGTCAAACGCAGCGCCGGCGATGATCGACCGCGCGGCGTTATCAAGGTCCGCGGTTTCATCGACGACAACCGGGGGGTTTCCGGGGCCTGCGACAATGGCGCGTTTGGGCTGCTTGAGCGCGACACGCGCGACCGCAGGCCCGCCGGTGACCACGAGCAGCGGGATGCCGCGGTGGGCGAAGATGGCCTTGGCGGAGTCGAGCGACGGCGGTTCGATGACGCAGCACAGCGGGCCGATGCCGAACTGTTTGCGGATGGCGGCGTTGTAGGTTTTCGCGGCGAGGACGGCCGACTTCGTACCCGAGGGGTGCGGGTTGACGACCATGGCGTTGCCCGAGGCAATCATGTTGATCGCGTTGGCCGTCATGGTGGGGATGGAGTGCGTGACGGGGGTAATGCAACCGATGACGCCGAAGGGAGCGGCCTCGTCCAGGGCGACGCCCTTGTCGCCGGAGTGTGCCACTGTGGCTTTCGCGCGAAGGAACTCGACGCCGGGCACACGGGCGAGCAACTCGAGCTTGGCGATCTTGTGGTCGAGCCGGCCGACGTTGGTTTCGTCCAGCTCGAACCTGCCCCACGACTGCGCGTTTTGGGCGACGATGGTTTTGATGAGCTTGACGATGCCGTCGCGCACATCGAGGCCGGCCTGAGCGAGCTGCTTCTGCGAGTCGCTTGCCGCCTGCACGGCCTGGTCGACATCCGTAAAGATGCCGTCGGCGCTGGCCGCACTGCCCCCAAACGTCGTCGGCTGTTTGGCGGCGGCCGGTACGCCGCCTGCGTTGAGTCGCGAAAGCACTTCGGTAACGACGTCGTGGATCAGCTTGGTATCGGTAGCGCTCATGCGTCTC
>JBITAC010000015.1:0-15839 GCA_044439905.1 Phycisphaerales bacterium JB063
ATGCCGTCGGCGCTGGCCGCACTGCCCCCAAACGTCGTCGGCTGTTTGGCGGCGGCCGGTACGCCGCCTGCGTTGAGTCGCGAAAGCACTTCGGTAACGACGTCGTGGATCAGCTTGGTATCGGTAGCGCTCATGCGTCTCTCGTTGGGTAAGTCAGGTGAGCTGCTTGCCGCCCGCGACGGCGGAATCCACGATGCCGACGACCACGGCATCGATCGGCGCATCGCCGCAGCCCTTGGCCATGCGTGCGCTCGAGCCCTGTGTGATGAGGACAAGCTGCCCTTCGCCCGCACCGATCTTGTCGAGCGCGACGATGGCCCGGCCGGTCGGCTCGAAGCCCGACGCGGCGTCGCCGCTGTAGCCGATCTTCAGGGGCTCGATCATGAGCAGCTTGTGGCCAACGATCTGCTGATCTTTGGCGCTACTCACGATGTGGCCTTGGACGCGTCCGATGAACATGGGTGGTCCTTCGCTGTGCAAACAACAGGGAACACGCCTGGCTGCTGAAGCAACCAGGCCACAGACTTACACCGACGCGACACCCTCTTGGGGCCGGGGGATAACGTGGACGCTGACGACCTCGCCGACCTGGCCTGCGGCATTCGCGCCCGCGTCGACGGCGGCCTGGACCGAGGCGACATCGCCCGACAGCGTGACCGCGACGAAGCCGCTGCCGACCTTGTCTTGCTTGACGAATTTGACGTCGGCGGCCTTGAGCGCCGCGTCCAGCGCGACGACGGCGGCGACGATGCCTTTGGTTTCGATGAGTCCGAGGGCTTGGATGGCCATGGTAATACTCCGGTGCTGCGCGGCAGATGTTGCCGGGCTAAACAGTGACTTGATTCAGGACGTCCGCGGTCTGGCGGGCGACGACGAGTTCTTCGTTGGTGGGGACGACCCAGATCTGGGCACCGCCGAGCGCGGGGTCGTCGAGGCGCTGGTCGGCCGTGCCGGTGGCGTCGGTGTTGCGTTGCGGGTCGAGCGTGATGCCGGCGAAGTCGAGGTTCTTGCAGATCGCAGCACGGATCGCGGGCTCGTACTGCCCGATGCCGGCGGTGAAGGTAATCGCATCGACGCCGCCGAGCACCGCGAGGTACGCGCCCAGGTAGTGCCGACACGACTCGACAAACGCATCGACCGCAAGCTGCGCGCGTCCGTGACCTTGCTCGGCCGCGGCACGGATGTCGCGGAGGTCGGCCCCGACACCCGAGAGCCCGAGGAGCCCCCCCTGCTTGCCGAGGCCTTGGTAAATCGCCTCTTCCTCGAGCCCGGCGTCGCGCAGCGCAAGTACGGCAAACGGGTCGAACTCGCCGGCGCGGTTGGCATGAAACACGCCCGTCTGCGGCGTCGCACCCATCGAGTGGGCCACGCTCTTGCCGTCATGGATTGCACAGACGCTGCACGACCCGCCGAGGTGAAGGTTGATGATGCGCTTGCACTCGGGCGCGATCTCAGCCATCTGCATCGCGACGTAGGCGTTGCTCGCGCCGTGGAAGCCGTAGCGCCGCACGCCATGCTTCTCGTACCAATCGTAGGGCACGCCGTAGACCTGGCGTGCGAGCGGGATGTCGGCGTGGAACCCGGTCTCAAACGCGGCGACCTGCTCGGCAGTAGGTAGCGCCTCGCGGAAGCCGAGCATCGCCTCGACGTACGGTGGGTTGTGCGCCGGGGCAAGCGGGTAGAGCGAACGCATCGTGTCGAGCACGGTGTCGTCGACACGCACCGCGCCGCTGATCGGCCCGCCGTGCACCGCCTTAAAGCCGATCGCATCAATCGCGTCGGGCGAGTCGATCACGCCGTGCTCAACGAGCTTCGCCAGGTGCAGCTCGATCGACCGTCGGTGGTCGCGTTGCTCGGCTTCGCCCTGTTCATCAACACCATCACCCGATACCGACCACGCGCCGCTCGGCTCGCCGATGCGGTCCGACGCACCACTCACAAGCACGCGCTGCGACGGCATGTCGTAGAGCTTGTACTTGAAGCTGGTGGAGCCGAGATTGGCGACGAAGATAAGCATGCGAGAAGCTTGGCCTATAGAAAAACGTGGGACGCCTGGTTGCTGAAGCAGCCGGGCCGCGCGGGGAAGGCGAACATCACGTGTCCGCGCTTAGCTGAACGTGGCGAGCAAAGATTCGTGCGGACGCGGGATCAGGTGCGCGGCGACGAGTTCGCCGACCCGGCCCGCGGCCTCGGCCCCGGCATCGACCGCGGCCTTCACGCTGCCGACGTCGCCCTTGACGACGACCGTAATCAGCCCGCCGCCGATGGGGATGGTGCGGACCATCTCGACGCTGGCTGCTTTGAGCATCGCGTCGGTCGCTTCAACGACGCCGACGTGCCCGCGGGTTTCGATCATTCCAATAGCGCTCATGGGGTAGCTCCTGCCGTGGTTCCTACGGCAAAGGGGGAAATTCGATCGTTGCGAATCAGCCGGCCGACTTCTTCGGCTTGGGCAGCATGCCCGACACGTCTTCGTGCGGACGCGGGATGACCTGGACGCTGACAACCTGGCCCACGCGGCCGCCCGCATCGGCGCCCGCGTCGATCGCGGCCTTCACCGCAGCGACATCGCCACCGATGAACGCCGTAACGAGCCCGGCCCCGGCCTTGTCCCAGCCGAGCATCTCGACGCTCGCCGTCTTCAGCATCGCGTCGCACGCCTCGATCATCGCGACGACGCCCTTGGTTTCAATCATTCCCAGTGCTTGTTTCATGTTGACGTTCCTTGCACCGCCGCTTGCGGCTTCGCGTAGTTGGCGGGGATGTCCCCGCGTTTCCAATAACAGAGTGGTTACTTGATCAGTTCCATGTGCGTCGCCGACGACAGGTGGCACGCGTTGCCTTCGTCCGTATCGATGTGGACTTCGAGCCTCACCTTCGGGTGCTCGCGCACACGCAGATTGTCGAGCGTCACCCCGCAGGGCCCGTCGATCTTGAGCTTCATGGTGTCGCCGTCCTTGACACCAAAGTGCGCGAGGTCGGACGGGCCCATATGCACGTGCCGCTCCGCACGGATCACGCCTTGGCGCAGCGTGACCGAGCCGTGAGGACCGACAAGCACGCAGCCGGGCGTACCTTCATGGTTGCCGCTGATGCGCAAAGGCAGTTCGATGCCCAGGTAGATGCCGTCGGTGTAGGACAGCTCGACCTGGGTGTAGTTGCGGGTCGGGCCGAGGATCCGGATCCCGGGGATCATGCGGTTGCGTGGGCCGATGAGGTTGACCTGCTGCTCACTCGCGAACTCGCCGTCCTGGTAGAGGTCTTTGAGTTTGCTGAGCTGTGCGCCGGGCCCAAACAGCGTTTCGAGGTCGGCCTGTGTCACGTGGACGTGCCTTGCAGACACATTGACGACCAGTGGATTCGGACCCCCGCCCCCCATCACGGGCGCGGCCGGGGCGGCCGATCCGAGCCGGCTACGCAGCGCTTCACGGACAAGCTGCTCGATGTGTTCGCGTTGGATCGTGCTGGAGGGCATAAGAATCGGCTGGAGAGTCAGGGGTGAGCGAGGAAGAATACAGCATCTTTCACTACTTGTCAAAACTTGCCACAAATTAGCAAATAGATGGCAAGCCCCTGGCGAAATTCACCTAAGGCCATCCAAACAAACCAATTACATCACACCAACTTCTGGCCAGGCAGCAGCGGCGGCATCGGGCAATCGAGTGAATCAGCCACGGCACGCATCAATTCGCCTTCCCCCAGCGTGATCTCGCCGTCGGCCGCGATGACCACAGCACAGCCACGCAGCAGCTTCTTCTTCTCACGCGGGCTCAGCTTCGACAACTCGTCAAACCCGTCACCCACCACACTCAGTCGGCACCCCTCACGCGGCACCAGCCCCACCCCGTCCAGCCCCAGCACCCCCACGCCGGCCTCGTAAGCGCGACGCACCTCGTCCTCATCCTTACTCCCCACACGCGCGAGTGTCGACAGCAACACCGCACAGTGCTCGGCCACGGGCTTGAGCGCATAGTAATGCACCTTCGGGTCGCTCGGTCTGAACAGGTGCGCTTCCAGATGCCGCGTCAACAACCGCCGAAGCGTCCACTCAAACAAATCGACGCGTTCGTCGGCTTCGATCAGCACATCCAGGTTCCGCTTGAAGACCTCGTACTGCTTGGGCGACATCGTCTGCAAGGCCGGCAGGCACAGGTCGACCAGCGACAGACGGGCCTCGCGTGGGAGCTGCGCCACGGAGTGCGCCAGGCTCTGCGACAGCTTGGCGACCGGGCCCTCGGCGTGCTGCTCCAGATGCGAAAGCTGCTTCGCGCGGACCGACGCATCCTCATCCAGCAGCACCACAAACACCACTGCCCGAGCGCCAAACGGCTGACGCGCGGCCTCGCGCAGCGGGCCGGGGATGCTCCCGATCAACTCGCGTGCGTAGGCGATGTGGGCATCGTCGAGCTGGCCAACACTGTCGAGCGCCGTACCCGAAGCGGCCGCCCCGCGAGGGCTTGCACCGTCCGCGGCGTCCGCGATGACCGCGCCCGTGACGACGCTGCCCAGCATACCGCCCGGCATACCCGGGATGCCCTGCGTCCCCGGGATCAGGTCGATACCGTCCGCCCCCTGCCCCGGCTTGCCCTTGGCCTGCTTCGTGCCCCGGCGCGGCGTCGGCTGACTCGGGTCAGGCAGTGAGCCGTCCCACGACGGGTCGATCCGCTTGATCCGCATCGGCAAAGGCGGGTGGGTCGCCATCGCGCCGCCCAGCCAGCTGCTCACCGCCGAGCCGAAGAACATGTGCGCGGACTCCTCGGCATGCGGGTTCTCGATGCGGGCGCCGTGGCTGTGTGCCGCGAGGCGCTTGAGTGCCCCCGCGATGCCGTCCGGGTTGCGGGTGAACTGGACCGCGGAGGCGTCGGCCAGGAACTCGCGCTGCCGAGAGACCGCGGCCTTGATGAGTTTGCCAAAGAACACGCCGATCGCGCCGATGATGATGAGCAGCAGGCCGACAACGATCATCACCGCCATCGCCTGACCGTTCTTCTTGCCTCGCCCGCCGCCGGAGTAGAACGCGACGCGCAGCGCGATTCGGCCCAGCACGCCGAGCACGAGGATGCCGAAGATGATGCCCATCAGCCGGATGTTCAGCCGCATGTCGCCGTTGAGGATGTGGCTGAACTCGTGGGCAATGACCCCCTGCAGCTCGTCGCGTGAGAGCTGCTCGATCGCGCCGCGGGTCACGCCGATCACCGCGTCGTCGGGCTTGTAGCCGGCCGCAAACGCGTTGATCCCGCGCTCCTGCTCAAGCAGGTACACCGGCGGGACGGGGATGCCCGACGCGATCGCCATCTCTTCAACCACATTGAGCAGCTTGCGGGCCTGCGGGTCACGCGTGTCCGGGTCCACCGGCACACCCCCCAGCGACGACGCGACCATCCCCCCACCGCCGCTTTTGAGCGCGGCTACTTTGTACAACGAGCTCAGCGTCGTTACCGCCAGCGTGCCGATGGTGACCAGCGCGAAGACCTCGATGTTCCAGAAGCCCAGCCCCTGCGTCGGCTGCCCCTGCACCGATTGCGACTCGCTGCCCGCGCCGGTAATGAACATTAGCGCGATCGCGATGATCGGGTAGGTCACCAGCACGATCCCGACCATAGCCAGGACCATCAGCAGGATCAGCCGGCCGGTCTTTTTACGGGCGACGTGTTGTTGTTCGAAAAAGTCTGAGGCCATGGTGGCGGTTCGTAGGAAAGGCATTCCTGCCTGTCATTCGGCGCAGCCGAAACTTACAAGGGGGGCCAATCAGGCCTTCGGCCTGTGACAGGCAGGAATGCCTGTCCTACGGAATACTTTAGAACGACACCTTCGGCACCTCGCGCTGGGCGGGTTCTTCGATCTCGAAGTATTCCGCATCGTCAAAGCCGAACATGTTGGCGAACATGACGGGCGGGAACGTCTTCTTATATTCGTTGTACCCGTTGACCCCATCGTTGTAAGCCTGCCGCGAGAAAGCGACCTTGTTCTCGGTGGTCGTGAGCTCTTCGCTGAGCTGCATCATGTTTTCGTTGGCCTTGAGGTCGGGGTACGCCTCGGCGACCGCCATGAGCCGGCCCAGCGCGCCGGTCAGCTGGCCCTCGGCCTGTGCGAGCTTGGCCATCTCCTTGGCGTTGGTCGGGTCGCCGTTGACGTTGATCTGCGCCTGTGTCGCGCTGGCGCGGGCCTGGAGCACGGCCTCGAGCGTGTCCTTCTCATGCGCCATGTAGCCCTTGGCCGTCTCGACCAGGTTCGGGATCAGGTCGTGGCGGCGTTTGAGCTGGACATCGATCTGCGAGAAGGCGTTCTTGCACCGCTCGCGCAGCTGGACCAGGCGGTTGTAGATCTTGACGACCCAGATAACGAGGATCACGACAAAGAGCAGCAGAACTAGGCCGGCGATCAGGTAGGGCATGACGTTCCTCTGAAAGGGGATGCAGGTGGTATGGGCTCAACGCCCGGCGATTGCACAGACACTATCCCCCACACATCGATCGCAGTGGCGGGAAGTGCCGTGGGTAATGTCGCACAATCGGGAGCGAGCCGCAAAACGCCTGCCCGGGAGGGCATCACGCGTGCACAAACCTTGCCGGTCAGTTCTCCATCGACATGGTCAGCAGGAACTCCGCGTTGGTGCGTGCCTTGCTCAGCCGGCCCTTCAAAAGCTCCATCGCTTCGACGACGTTCATATCCGCGAGCACCTTGCGCAGGCGGTAGACGAGCTTGAGCTCCTGCTCATCCATGAGCAGCTCCTCGCGACGCGTGCCGGAGGCGGAGATATCGATCGCGGGGTAGACACGCTTCTCGACGAGTCGCCGGTCCAAGTGCAGCTCGGCGTTGCCGGTGCCCTTGAACTCTTCGAAGATGATGTCGTCGGCCTTGGAGCCGGTATCGACCAGCGCGGTGCCGATGATGGTGAGCGAGCCGCCGTCTTCGATCGCGCGGGCGCTGCCGAAGAACTTCTTGGGGCGCTGGAGCGCGTTGGAGTCGAGGCCGCCGGTGAGGATCTTGCCGCTGTGGGGCATCTCGGAGTTGTACGCCCGGGCCATACGGGTGATGGAGTCCATGAGGATGACGACGTGCTCGCCGTACTCGACCATTCGGCGGGCCTTCTCCATCACCATCTCGCAGACCTGCACATGACGGGCGGTGTTTTCGTCGAAGGTCGACGCGACCACCTCCACCTTCGAGGGCACATTGGCTTTGAAGTCGGTGACTTCCTCGGGGCGTTCGTCGATGAGCAGGACGAAGACCTTGCACTCGGGGTAGTTGGTGATGATGGACTTGGCCATCTTCTGGAGCAGGACGGTCTTACCGGTACGCGGGGGCGCGACGATCAGGGCGCGCTGGCCCCGGCCGATCGGGGTGACCAGGTCGACGATGCGCATCTCGATGCTGTCCTCGGTGGTCTCCATGATGTACCGCTCGGTCGGGTGCAGCGGCGTGAGGTCCTCGAAGGGCAATAGGTCGTTGCCTTTGTCGGGCGATTGGCCGTTGATCGCATCGACCCGGAGCAGCGCGAAGTAGCGTTCGCTCTCCTTGGGCGGGCGGATAGTGCCCTGCACGACATGCCCGACCTTGAGGCCGAAGCGGCGGATCTGCGACGGGCTGACGTAGATATCGTCGGGGCAGGCGAGGTAGGAGAACTCCGGGCTTCGCAGGAAGCCGAAGCCGTCGGGCAGGATCTCGAGGACGCCTTCGCCATACATCAGGCCTTGGCCGGCGATGTGGGTCTGGAGGATCTTGAAGATGAGGTCCTGCTTGCCCAGATTGGCGAAGTCTTCAATGTTTTCGAGCTTGGCGACCTCATGGAGCTCTTCGATATCCATGGCCTGCAAGTCCTGCACCGTGAGGTCGCTGTGCTTGGCGTCCTCGTAGCGGGCCTGGGTCTCGGCATCCATCTCCGCGTCGGTCTGCGGGTCGTGGGGCCCGTCGTGCTCTTCGACAGCGGTGTCAGAGGACTTTGCGGCGGTTTTTTTGGTGGACTTCTTCTTGCGGGGTGACTTGGCAGCCATGCGTGATGCTCCGGATCGGCCGTGTAGCGCAGCCGACCCAAAGCGGGCCGATGCGTACAGGATGGGGTGGGGGGAAGTTGTGGAGGAGTGTGCGCAGGATGCGCGACAAAGGAAACACGGTTTCTTGTAGGGGATAGGCCTGAAGGCCAAAGGGAAGGACCCGTACCGATCAGCAACGATTCGCACGCGTTGGCGTGAAGGACTGACGGATATCGGTGAGTACGCTGTCGACCTGGGCCTGGATCGCCTTTTTGTCGCCAACGTTGGAAACAGTATAGTCCGCCCGGGCCCGCTTGGTGTCAAGTGGCCACTGGGCCGCCTCACGGGCTGCCAATTCATCGGCAGACCAGCCCCGCGACTCCAAAACCCGCTGCCGGCGGATCGCTAACGGGCAATCCACAAACACCAGCCGATCACAGCCCCCATCCAGCCCCACCTCCAGCAGCAGCGGGCAGTCTTCGACGATCGCAACCGCCCCCCCCGCCGCGTCCCGCTCGATCGCCTCGCGAAGCTCGGCCCGGCGTCGGTTCACGTACGGATGCACCAGCCCCTCCAGCCGGGCACGCTGCTCGGGGTCCGCAAACACGATCTCACCGATCTGGCTGCGGTCAACCTTGCCCTCACGTACAACACCCTCGCCCCACCACTCGACTAACGTCGCCTGGATCGCATGGTCCTCAAACGCGTCGCGCGAAAGCTGGTCGGCATCGATCACCGCACAGCCGCTGTTTGCAAACATCCGCGCGATCGTACTCTTGCCCGAGCCGGGCGCGCCAAGCAGCCCGATCACGGGCAGGCGTCGGGCGGGTTGTCCTGGGTCGCTGACCATCGCCGCATGATAGCCAAGCTACGGCTCGAGCCGACGGCTGAGCTCTTGATCGAGCCGACGCTTGAACCGCTGCACCAGTCGGCGGTACTCCATGCGGTACGCCGACTCCAGCGCTTCGTCCCATGGCGTGCCGTCTTTCACACCGTCGATCAGCATGACATAGCGGTCCACGCTGCGCTCGAGCATGAACTGCGTCAGCGCCCCCGCAACGTCGTACTGCCAGGCCTGCAGGTCTTCACCCTCGAAAAAGTCTTCCCCAAGCATCTGTTCACCCTCAAGCCGAAGCAGCGCCCGCCGGTACAGCCCGGCCCCCGTTGGAGGTTCGACCAGATGCGCGATGTACTCCGCCAGCCCCTCGTTGATCCAAGCCGGCACATGGACCGGCGAGCGGTAGCGGTGCAGGAAGCCGTGTACTACCTCGTGCACGATCACGTGCGATGTCTCCCGGGCCGAGGGCCGACGCGTCACCGCGATGTGCACAAAGCCGTTGCCAAACCCGTGGCACAAGCCGCCGGCGTGGTGCGCATCCGTGTCGTGCATCACACGCTGAAACCGCAGGTAGTCGGCCCGCTCGCTAAACACCAGAATCAAACACTTCCCGCGGAACAGATTGCCGTCCGGGTCCTCGCCGACCAGCTGCGCGCAGTGGCGATAGGTCTCGGTCAGCTTCTCGCCCCACCGCTGAACCTGCTCGGCATCGAGGTCGGTGCAGATCATAAAACGCGGCGATTCGTACAGACTCAGCCCGACACCGAGTTCTTCCTGTGTACGCTGACAGAACGCGCGAAGCTGCTCGACGCTCTGCTCCATCAGCGTTTCGTCGAGCGGCCCCCACATGGCAGGGTCGGCGATGCCGACAAACCTCGGCCCTTCCCCGGGCGCCTCGCCGTTGCGGGCCTGTTCGATCTGGTCGGCCAACGACGCGTCGGCCTCCAGCGCCTCATCAAACGCCACGCCCGCAAGCCGCTCGCCATCGCGGTGGCGCGAGAGCAGGATGCCCAGGCGCAGCAGTGCCTCGCCATCGCCCTCCGGTGACTCAAAAAAGCGCCAGTACCGGTCGAACGCATCGACGGGGATCGCGGTCCACATCAGCCGGTGGTCGGCTGGTCCGTCCGCGTTTTCGTTGGGGGCGGTGAGCGTAAAGCCGATCTCGTCGTACTCGGTGATCGTCCCGGTGACGACCTGCCCCGACTGGAGCGTGATCGTGAGACGGATCACCTTATCCTCGGGCGGAGTCTCGGCACGGGCCGACCCGACGCTCATGGCGACGCCGACCAGCCCAAGCAGGACGAGGGCCACGGTGCGGCAGAGCAGGGCTTGGCTTCGCATATGGAACTCCGGAGGGCTCGCCCGAGCTTACCCGTTTGGGTGCATTAGGAAAAGAGAATTCGCAAGATACCCCCCATTGAGCTCGGGCATAATCCCGGGCCGGCACTTGCCTTGTCGCGTCTGGCGTACCATAATCAGATGACCGGCAACCCCTGCCGTGTGTGGTCCCCCCCTCTCCAGCTAGTGAGGTCTTGATGGCTCGTAAGCGCGATAAACTCGCAGAAATCCTACGCAAGTGGGGACTCATCGATGACCAGCAGGCCCACGAAGGGCTCAAAATCTCCCAGGGCTCGCGCAAACGCATCGGCGAAGTCCTCGTCGACCTCAAGTACGTCAGCGAAAACGACGTCGCCAAGGCCATCGCCTCCCAGCTCGGCATGGAGTATGTCGACCTCGACCAGCCCAACGTCATCGACAAAGAAAACATCCCGCTCATCCCCGAAGAGCTCATCCGCAAGTACACCGTCCTGCCTCTGGGCAAGGAAGGCAACCGCATCAAGGTCCTGGTCCACGACCCGATGGACCTCGCGCTGATCGACGACCTGCGCTTCCGGCTCAATGCCGACATCGACATGTCGCTCGCCGCCAAAGGCCGGATCAAGGAGTACATCGACCAGGTCCTCAGCAGCGAGATCCAGAAGTCGATCGACGCACTCACCGTCGACATGTCGATCGATAAGACACTCGACACCTCGCTCGACTCGTCCATCGACATCGAATACGGCGACAACGCCCCCGATGAGGACGAAGAGCTCGACGGCCAACAAGCACCGGTCATCAAGCTCGTCACACAGATCATCTCCGAGGGCGTCACGACCCGCGCGTCGGACATCCACGTCGAGCCCTTCGAGGACCGCGTCCGCCTGCGCTACCGCATCGACGGCGTGTGCCAGGAACGACAGCAGATCCCCAAGCGGACCCAGGGGTCGGTCATCGCCCGCCTCAAGATCCTCTCGGGCGTTCGCGTCGAAGAAAAACGCATCCCGCAAGACGGCCGTATCAAGATGAAGATCGGCGGCGAGCAGATCGACTTCCGTGTCTCCTTCTGCCCCGCCTACCACGGCGAATCCGTCGTCCTGCGTATCCTCCGGCCCGAGGCCGCGAAGATCGGCCTGGGCAACCTCGGCATGCAGGACGACACCCTCGAGTCCTTCAACGAAGTCATCAACCGCCCCAACGGCATCTTCCTCGTGACCGGCCCAACGGGTTCGGGCAAGACGACGACGCTCTACTCCGCGCTCCAGGAACTCAACCGCCCCGACCGCAAGATCATCACGGCTGAGGACCCGATCGAATACAACTTCAAGGGCATCAACCAGTGCCAGGTCCAGCCCGACGTCGGCATGACCTTCCAAGCCATCCTCCGGTCGATGCTGCGTCAGGCCCCCAACGTCATCCTCGTCGGCGAGATCCGCGACCTTGAGGTCGGCGACATCGCGGTCCAGGCCGCGCTGACCGGCCACATGGTCTTCTCGACCCTGCATACCAACGACGCCCCTTCCGCGATCACGCGTCTGCTCGACATGGGGCTCAAGCCCTTCCTCGTCGCCAGCTCGATCCAGGCGATCCTCGCCCAGCGGCTCGTGCGCATCCTGTGCGAGCACTGCAAGGCCCCCGACGAAGCCCCCAACCCCCGCTTCATGGCGTTGTGTGGCTTCAAGAAGGCCGACATCGAGGGCAAGCCGATCATGAAGCAGACCGGCTGCAAGCGGTGCAACGGCGCGGGCTTCCGCGGCCGACGCGGCGTGTATGAGCTGATGCAGATGAACTCCGAGATCCGTGAGCTCGCATTCAAGCGTGCCACCGTCAGCTCGATCCGCGCCGCCGCCCACGCCAACGGCATGCGCAACCTGCTCGGCGACGGCAAGCTCAAAGTCCTCGAAGGCAAAACCACCATGGGCGAGGTCGCCCGAATCGCGCAGGTCGAAGGGGTGGTCGAAACATCGGCCGAAGACGACGACCTGGCCGCCTGATTTAGAACAACCCGCCTCAAGCGGTGGCAGCAAGCCGCCGGGAAAGACGACACCGTATGTCCAGCTTCCACATTGACCGACTGCTCGATACCGTCATCCGCCAGGAGGCGAGCGACCTGCACCTGACCGTGGGCAAGCCCCCGACGGTCCGCATGCGTGGCCGACTGATCGAGCTCAAGACACGCGACCTCGAATCCGCCGACACCACCTCCCTCATGAAGGCGATCTCACCCGAACGCGCCCAGACCGAGCTTCAGGAAGAAGGCGGCAGCGACTTCGGCTTCGCCTACGGCGACCAGGACGACCCCGACAACTCCGCCCGGTTCCGCGTCTCCATCTTCAAACAGAAAGGCGACGTCGCACTCGTCCTCCGGCGGATCCCCAACCGTCTGCTCGACATCGACCACATCGGGCTCCCCCCCATCGTCAAAGACCTCATCCGACGCCCCCGCGGGCTCTTCCTCGTCACCGGGCCCACCGGCTCGGGCAAGACGACCACGCTCGCGTCGATGATCGACCACGTCAACATCAACCTCGACCGCCACATCATCACGGTCGAAGACCCCATCGAGTACTACCAGCCCCACAAACGCTCCATCGTCAACCAGCGCGAAGTCGGCGTCGATGTCCCCTCCTTCTCTGAAGCCCTGCGACGCGCCCTGCGGCAGGACCCCGACATCATCCTCGTCGGCGAGATGCGTGACCTCGAAACCATCGAAGCCGCCATCACCGCCGCCGAGACGGGCCACCTCGTCTTCGGTACGCTCCACACCTCCGGAGCCGCCTCCACCATCAACCGTCTGGTCGACGCCTTCCCCACCACCCAGCAGGCCCAGATCCGCATCCAGCTCTCGACCTGTCTCATGGCGGTGCTCTCGCAGACGCTCATCAAACGGATCGATAAGAAAGGCATGACCGCGACCTACGAGTTCATGCTGGTGACCCCCGCGATCGCCCACCTCATCCGCGACAACAAGTCCTTCCGTATCGACTCGGCGATCCAGACCGGTAAGAAGTTCGGCATGCAGCTGCTCGATGACCACCTCTGGAGCCAGTTCGAGCAGGGCATGATCTCTGCGGAAGACATGATCGACCGCGCCAAGAGCCCCGAACAACTCATCGACAAGGTCCACCGCGCCGGCATGCAGGTCGGCCGGCCCGAGCTCGACGACGCCGCCGCCGCGACCGCAGAGTAGGCCCGTAAGACGGCTTGGCAAGGCGGCACGAGCGTTCCGCAATCCGGATGTCGATTGTTCAAACCGCCAGTTTTTCATTGTAGATCAAGTTTCCCGCTGCTATGATGCGGCGGGTCCTCCCAGACCCACACCCCCCGCCTCACCGCGCATCCGTCCGACCCGGCCGATGCCTTGGAAGCCGGGAAAAGACGTTGGAGCCCGTGCATGGCCGTAGAAACCGAGCTTGGTGAACTGAAGGGGCTGCGCATTGGCCGCATCCTAACCAAGATGGGCAAGGTCACGCGTGACCAAGTCCGCGAGGGGCTCGCCCTCCAGCAGCAGAAAAAACGCCCGCTTGGCCAGCTCCTGATCGAGCTGGGTTATGTCACCGAAGACGACGTGAACCTCGCCCGCGCCGCCCAGGACGGGATGCAGGTCGTCGACCTTGAAGACTTCGATATCTCCGACGAGGTCCGCCACCAGATCCCCGCCGAGATGGCCAACGCCTACCAGGTCGTACCGATTATGTACGACGCGAAGGCGAACAAACTCACGGTGGCGATGAAGTCGGCCGACAACTTCCGGGCCCTGGACGACCTCCGCCTACTCATGGGCTTCCAGGTCGAGGCGATGATCGCCCCCGCCGACCAGCTCTCCAAACGGATCAAACAGTTCTACGGCGACGACGACGAGTCGCTCACCGGGCTGATCAGCGAGCTGGCCGAGGACGAAGAACTCCAGGAGTTTGACGACAGTGGCGCTTCGATCGACCTTGAAGAACTGGCGTTGCAGGTCGAAGACAACCGGGTTAAACGCCTGCTCAACCTCGTCCTGCTCCAGGCCATCAAAGACAAGGCGTCGGACATCCACTTCGAGCCCTTCGAAGACGAGTTCAAGATGCGTTACCGCATCGACGGCGTGCTCTATGAGATGATCCCCCCGCCGCGGCACCTGGCCAACGCGATCGTCAGCCGTATCAAGGTCATGGCGAACCTCGACATCGCCGAGCGCCGCATCCCGCAGGACGGCCGTATCGAGCTGGTCGTCAACGGTGCCCCGGTCGACCTCCGCGTCGCGGTCCTGCCGACGATGTTCGGCGAGTCGTGCGTGATGCGTGTGCTTGACCGCTCCAACGTCTCGCTCGACCTCGAAAAGGTCGGCCTCCGCGAAGACGACCTCACCACCGTCCGCCAACTCATCAAAAAGCCCAACGGCATCGTCATCGTCACCGGCCCGACCGGCTCGGGCAAAACGACGACCCTCTACTCCGCGCTCAACGAGCTCAACGAGCCCGGCGAAAAAATCCTGACCGCAGAAGACCCCGTCGAATACGACATCGACGGCCTGGTGCAGGTGCAGATCAACACCGCCGTAGGCCTGACCTTCGCCAAAGCCCTGCGAAGCTTCCTGCGTCAAGACCCCGACATCGTCCTGATCGGCGAGACCCGTGACCTCGAAACCGCACAGATCGCGGTCCAGGCGTCGCTCACGGGCCACTTGGTGTTCTCCACGCTCCACACCAACGACGCCCCCAGCTCGATCGCGCGACTCATCGACCTCGGCCTTGAGAACTTCCTCATCACCGCCACGATCGAAGGCATCGTCGCCCAGCGGCTGGTCCGTAAGATATGTACGCGATGCAAGGAGATGTATACGCCGACCGACGAGGAGCTGATGCGTCTGGACCTGACCCCCGACGACCTCGCGGGCCGACAGCTCTCTCGGGGCAAGGGCTGTGATTATTGCAACCACTCGGGCTACCGCGGCCGGATGGGCATCTTTGAGATCATGGTGATGTCGGACAAGCTGCGTGACCTGATTATGAACGACGCCTCATCGCAGCAGCTCGCGATCGAGTGCCGTAAGTCCGGGATGCGGACGCTGCGGCAGTCGGGGCTGCTGGCTCTGTATGATGGCCTGACCACGATCGATGAAGTTGTACGGGAGACCCTGATCGCCGAGTAGTGGCGGCGTGACGCGTGTGCGTGTTAGATTTGAGAGACGTTCCAAGCCGGGTGGGCGAGGACACAACCTATGCCAACATATCAATTTGAAGCACTGAACGAAGCGGGCAAGCCCCAGAAGGGGACGATCAACGCGGCCTCGAGCGAGGAAGCGATCGCCCGCATCCGCAGCCAGGGCTACTTCCCGACTTCCGTCCGCGAGCAGAAGTCCAAGAAGAGCAAGTCCTCGGGCAGCGGCGGTGCCGGTGCCTCGACCAAGAAGAAGTCGGGCTCGAAGAAGGGCATGGAGCTCAGCATCAACTTCGGCGGGGTCAGCCAGAAGAACCTCACGCAGTTCACGCGTCAGCTCTCCACCCTGCAAGACGCGGGCCTGCCGATCCTCCGCTCGCTCTCGATCCTCGAGCAGCAGCAGAAGCCGGGCCTGATGAAGACCACCCTCGCCGGCGTTCACGAAGACGTCTCGGGCGGTGCCTCGCTCTCCGAATCGATGGCCAAGCACCCCAAGGCCTTCAACAAGCTCTACACCAAGATGATCGCGGCCGGTGAGGTCGGCGGTGTGCTTGACCTGATCCTCC
>JBITAC010000016.1:0-12272 GCA_044439905.1 Phycisphaerales bacterium JB063
CGCACTCGAGCACGGCAACGCCGAGCGCTTCGAGGACGCGATCAACTGGCTCGACAAGGCCCTCGCCCTCAACGCCCACTACCACTACGCCTATTTCCAGAAGGCCAAGATGCTCAGCGAGCTGGGCGAGGACACCGACGCCGTCGCCACCCTCGACGCCGGCATCGCCAAGGCCGCGGCCGCGAACGACGGCAAGGCGCTGGGCGAACTCCAGGAACTGCGCGGCATGCTGATGGCCAACTAACCCCTCGGAAGTCACACAGCACAGCCGCGCACTCCCCCTCACCCCGACGCTGAGCGGCATCGCCGCGAAGCGTCGGGTATCACCCTACCCCCCAAATCCCGCCACCAAGGCGTCCCACTTCCCTTGGGCCCTGAGGATATGCTCGATCGCTTCGCGCGCGGCACCGTGCCCGCCCTTGGCCTGGGTCACAAACATCGCCGCGCCCTGCACCTCGGCCACCGCATCCGCGACCGCGATCGGGTAGCCCACCTTCGCGAAGGCCGGCAGGTCGATCAGGTCATCGCCGACATAGGCCGTGTGTTCCAACGGCACACCCGCCATCTCCTCGAGCGCGTGCACGTCGGTCCCCTTGTCCTTGCTGCCCTGGATGAAGTGCGTGATGCCCAGCTCGACCATGCGGTGGTGCACGACCTCGCTCACCTTCCCCGTCAGCACCGCGACTTCGAGCCCGACCGACTGCGCAAGCTTGATCCCCAGGCCGTCACGGACATGAAACTTCTTGGAGGGCGCCCCGTCGTCCGCGACGTACAGCCCGCCATCGGTGAGGACACCGTCGACATCAAAAATGATGAGCTTGACTTCGTTGGCAGCAGACATCTCGAACCTCACGGTATGAAAAACAATCCGAACAACACCAGTTTAGCGGACGACGCGCAGCGTCCCGCGCGATTCCCCGGGGATTTCATCAACGCGAAGCGGGACGCTGCGCGTCACCCGCTAAACGAAAAAACTCCCATCACCCCTCAATCACTTTGAGCGCCGCCAAGTCCTGCACATCGATCAAACCGACGGGCCTGCCGTCATCGTCCACCACGGGGATCTCGTCGAAGCGGTGCTTGCGGACGATATGCACCGCGTCGCGCACGAGCGCATCGCTGGGCAGTGTGGTCGGCTGTTTCGTCATGATCGCGTCGATCCCGCTGGTCCAGACCCCGGGGCCCTGGCGGATCAATGCGGAGCGCAGGTCGCCATCGGTCACGATGCCCGCGAGTTTGCCGGCCGGGTCGACCACGATCAACGCGCCCGGCCGACGCAGGCCACGGTCTTTCGCGTGCTGTTCTGCGTCGGCGTAGGCCTCATTGACCCGCGTCCCCAGCGCGATCAGCGGCAGGTTGCCCGCCCCGCCCTCTACAGCGCACTTGAACCGCATCGCCTGGGTCACGGGCATCATCTGCTTGCCCAGCCCGCCGCCGGGGTGGTACTTCTTAAAGTCGGTCGCGCTGAAGTTTCGGGCGCGCATCACGCTCAGGGCCAGCGCATCGCCCAGCGCCATGGTCGCGGTCGTGCTCGCGGTCGGCGCGAGGTTGTGCGGGCACGCCTCGGTGATATCGCCGACCGTCAGCGTCACGTCGCACAGCCGCCCCAACTCGCTGCCGGGCTTGCCGACCAGCGCGATCGTCTGGATGCCGTCCTGCTTGAGCAGCATCGCGAGCGTCACGACTTCTTCGGTCCCCCCGCCGAAGCTGAGCAGGAGCACGGCGTCGCCACGGCGGACTTTGCCAAGGTCGCCGTGCATCGCCTCGACGGGGTGGAGGAAATGGCTGGGTGTGCCGGTGGACGCGAAGGTTGCGCTGAGTTTTTGGCCGATCAGCCCGCTTTTGCCCAGGCCTGAGACGACGAGCGACCCGGACAGCCCCCGGATCAGCGCGACAGCCCGATCAAACTCCCCATCGAGCTTGATCAGCCCGATCGCGTCACGCTCAGCGTCCAGCACCGACTGGGCGAAGCCCGTGTGGCTGTCGGCGAGTTGGGGCTTGGGGACAGGGGGTTGGGGGCTGGGCATATGCGTTACACGTTATGATAACTCCCGATCGGAATACAGGCCCATCATGCAAGAACCGACAGCCGTGACACAAGCCAACACACCCAACCCGCAATCCCCGACGCCCAACGCCCCGCAGGGCGACTACCGCATCCGGCTGGATGCCTACGCCGGCCCGATGGACCTGCTGCTCTACCTCGTCAAGCGCCACGAGATCGACCTGCACGATATCCCGATGGCGAAGCTGACCGACCAGTACCTCCGGCATCTCGAAGTCATCAAGCAGATCGATGTCGAGTCGGCGGGTGAGTTTCTGGTGATGGCTGCGACGCTGGTCGAGGTCAAGTCGCGCATGATCATCCCGGTGAGTCAGCGTGAGAACGAGGACGACCCGACGGCGGACATCCCGGACGAGGCGGAGCAGGACCCGCGTTTTGAGCTGGTGCAACAGCTCCTGGCGTACAAGGCCTACAAGGACGCCGCCTACGCGCTCGAGGAACGGGCCGAGCAGTGGGAAGGCCGCTTCCCCGTGAAGGCCAAAGCCGGGCAGCGTCCCGCGCCGGACCCGAGCGAGGCCGAGGAAAAAACGCTCGACCTCGAAGACGTGAACGTGTTCGACCTGTGTGAAGCGTTCAGCCACATCCTCGAATCCGTCGGGCACCTGGGCGACCACGAAGTCACCTATGACGACACGCCGATCTCGCTGCACGCCGAGGATATCCACGACCGCCTGCGGCGCGACGCACCGCCCGACGGGCTTTCGCTGGCCGAGATCTTCGAGGGCCGAAAGGGCAAGTCCGAGATGATCGGCCTGTTTCTCGCGACGCTGGAGCTGGTGCGACAGCACCTGGTGACGGTGCAGGCCGGCGACGCGGTCGATCCCCAGAAGCCCGGCGGACACATCCGCCTGGTGCTCGTCCCCGAGTCTGAGCGCCAGCGCGACCAGCAGGACACCGACGCCGCGACAGACTGGACCGACCCCGAGACGGGTCAGATGCAGTACGACTGGCCCGACGCGGAAAGCCGGGTGCGTTTCGAGCGGCGCGAGCGCCTGCGTGCGACGCTGCAGGCCAAGGCAGACGCCGAGGCCAAGGGCGAAACGTTCGACCTGAAACAGTACAAGGCGGACCGCGCGAACGACGCCGACGCCGCGCTGGACGAACTCGACGAGGAAGAACTCGCGATCGAAGCCGACGACGCCGACTACCTCGAACACGGGGACGGGGACGAGTCGTAGAACCGGCAAGTCGGCCCGCACCCGTTTGCCCCGACCTCACGAATCGGTACGAACGCCAAGACACGGAGACGCCAAGTCGCCAAGCAGAAATCAGGCAAAAAACACTGGGCTTTCTTGGCGGCTCTTTCACTTGGCGTCTTGGCGCTAAAAACCCCCGAATAACAACGCTTCATCACAAACACAAACCCGGAGGCCACCCGATGACCGCCACTTCTACCGCAACGCCCACCGACCTCGCCGACAACCCGCTGATGGTGAAGGCCGGCTACCCCGCGCTGGACCGCATCGCGCCCGAGCACGTCGTGCCCGGCGTCGAACACCGCCTGAGCGAGCTCACCGATCGCCTCGAAGCCCTTGAGGCATCGCTCGAAGCCGGCGCAGAGCCGACCTGGGACAGCGTCCTCAAGCCGCTCGAAGACATCGGCCAGTCGTTTTCGTATTTCTGGTCGCCGATCGGTCACCTGCTGGGCGTCAAAAACACCGACGAGCTCCGGGCCGAGCACGAGAAGGTCCAGCCCAAGGTGGTGCAATTCTCACTCCGTATGGGCCAGAGCAAGCCGATCTACGACGCGCTGGTGAAGCTGCGTGACGGCGCGGCGTGGGACTCGTTCTCACGCGCCCAGCAAAGGGTCATCGAGCAGAAGATCCGCGCGGCCGAGCACGCCGGCGTCGCGCTCGAGGGCGACGCAAAAAAACGTTTCCTCGAAATCTCCGAAAAACTCTCGCAGCTCTCAACCGACTTTAGCAACCACGTGCTCGACGCGACCAAGGCCTACGAGCTCATCATCACCGACCAGGCCGACACCACCGGCTGGCCCAAGACGCTCAAGACCGGCACGGCTCAGTCGTACAACCAGAAACACAAGCCCGACACCGACGCGACGCCCGACGCCGGGCCCTGGCGCATCACACTTGACTACCCGAGTTTTGTCCCCTTCATGCAGCACTGCCGCAACCGCACGCTGCGTGAGCAGGTCTACAAGGCCTACACCACCCGCGCGTCCGACGGCAAGCTCGACAACACCGACATCATCGCCCAGACCCTCAAGCTGCGCCAGGAACGCGCCAAGCTGCTGGGCTACGAGCACCACGCGGCGCTCTCGCTGAGCACGAAGATGGCGAAGGATGTCGACGCCGTCGCCAAGATCTCCAACGACGTCCGCGACGCCGCGAGTAAGACGGCCGGCAGCGACCTCGACGCCCTGCGTGAGCTTGCCCAAGAATCGGGCCAGAGCGAGCCGCTTGAGCACTGGGACCTCAGCTTCTGGGCCGAGCGGCTGCGTGAGAAAAAGTTTGATTACACCGACGAGCAGCTTCGGCCGTACTTCCCGATGCCGCGTGTGCTCGACGGGCTGTTTGGCGTGTGTACGAAGCTGTTTGGCACAACGTTCGAGCGCGACGACGCCGCGGCACCACGCTGGAACGACGACGTCCAGTACTACCACATCAAGAACGAGCAGGGCCAGACCGTCGCCGGGTTCTACCTCGACCCCTACTCGCGTCCCGAGAACAAGCGCGGGGGCGCGTGGATGGATATCGCCCTGAACCGCCGGGTCATCGACGGCCAGGTCGTCAACCCTATCATCTACAACATCTGCAACGGTACCCCGCCCGTCGGCGACCCGGCCAAGGGCGGTACGCCTTCGCTCATGAGCTTCGCCGAGGTCGAGACCCTCTTCCACGAGTTCGGCCACGCACTGCAGGGCATGCTCACCACCGTCGACTGCGCCGACGTCGCGGGCGTCGAGGGCGTCGAATGGGACGCCGTCGAGATCTGCAGCCAGTTCATGGAGAACTGGTGCTACCACAAGCCCACGCTCATCGGCATGACAAAACACGTCGAAACAGGCGAGCCGCTGCCCGACGACCTGTTCGACAAGATCACTGCGGCACGCACCTTCCGCATGGGCTCGCGCTACATGCGGCAGCTCGAGTTCGGCGTCACCGATATGACCCTGCACAGCACCTACGACCCCAACGGCACAAAGACCGCGCAGGACGTCCACTTCGACATCGCCAACGATTACTCCCCCCTGCCGCCCTCGAAGGACAACCGCTTCCTCAACGCCTTTGGGCACATCTTCGGCGGCGGGTACTCGGCGGGCTACTACAGCTACCTCTGGTCCGACGTATTGTGCGCCGACTGCTTCAGCGCCTTCGAAGAAGCGGGCCTCGACAACGAAGATCAGGTCGCCAAGATCGGCCGCCGCTTCCGCGACACGTTCCTCGCGCTGGGCGGGGGTGAAGACCCGGCCGTAGTCTTCGAGCAGTTCCGCGGCCGAGGCCCAACCACCGACGCGTTCCTGCGCATCAACGGGCTGGGGTAAGCGCGACCGCCAAGGTCTCGTAGGGTGGGTAGAGCGAGTCCGCGAGCGATACCCACCGGGCGCAAAAGAAAACAAAAAAGGCCGGCCACACTAGTGGCCGGCTTTTTGTTCGTTTGAAAATCGGTGCGCTGTGGGCTTAGTTCTGGTCCGCACCGTCGGCGACGCCGTGGGCGACCTTGAACTCGAAGCCGCCGGACTCGCCTTGGCCGTACGAGGTGACGTGGACGGTGTAGACCCCGGCCTCGGCGACACGGATGTTGACGCGGGAGTTGGTGCCGTCGGCATCGTCGTTCTCGAGCAACTCGCCGGACGGGGCCTCAATCTTCAGGTACGTGTCAAAGTCGTCGGAGGACACGTCCACGCGGTAGCGCTCGCCCGCTTCGAGCTCGACCTCAAAGGTCTGGACGAACTTGCCGTCGGCGGTCGTGTCGTCACCCTCGTCCAGCACATCGGTTTCTTCCTGGATAACCGAGTAGGTATAGGTCGGGATGTTGGCGTCCAGGTGCTCGTTCGCGATGCCGTCCATGACATCTTCGGTCAGGCCCATGGGGTGGCCGGCCCAGATCACTTCACCCTCGGGCGAGAACACGAAGATGCTGGGGATGCCCTGGACCCCGAAGTCGGACGCGAGGCCGGCCCACGCTTCTTCATCGTGGGCGATGTGCCAGGGCAGGTCATTGTTTTCGAGGAAGGCGTCAAGCCGGGCGCGGTCCTCGTCGATCGACAGGCCGTACACCTCGACGCCGAAGTCGTGGTAGTGGGCGTAGAGCTCTTTCATATGGGGGAACGAGGCGATGCACGGGCCGCACCAGGTCGCCCAGAAGTCGAGGACGACGACCTTGCCGCCGAAGTCTTCGCTGTTGACCTCGACACCGTCGAGGGTGGTGAACTCAAACTCGGGCGAGTCGCCCACACTGACCTCGGCCAGGGCGGGGGTGGTCATCGCGGCGAGTGCGGCGGCGGCGAGCGCGGTGCGGAGTTGCATGTCGGTGTCCTTCAAGCGGGAGGGTGGGTCCGGGCCCCATCGGCCCGGCACCCCAATGATACGTTCGCGACCGCCTGCCAGTTCCGGCCCATCGGGAAACGGCGGGCCCCTTGGTATGATCGTGTGCAACCCCTTACAGGAGCAGACGATGCACGTGCTTGTTGAATGGTGGAATGCCCGCCCCGCCTGGGCCGCGCTCAGTGCCGAGGACCGCAGGGCCTATGTCGCCCAGCTCGGCCCGGCGATCGAGCAACTCATGGGCCTGGGCATTGAGATCGTCGCCTTCGCGCAGAACACCGACCCCTCGCCCCAGCGGGCGGGCTACGACTACCTCGCGGTGTGGACGCTGCCCGACGCGGACACGGTCGCGACGTTCCATGACGCGGTGACGCAGGCGGGTTGGCACGACTACTTCGATCAGGTCAACGCGTCGGGCGAGGTGCAATCACCCGATGTCGTGCTGGGGGCGCTGGCCCAATAGCGCGGAGCGTTGTCGTTATGGCTCAAACGCCCAGCACCGCGCGGACCGCTTCGATCACTTCGTCGTGGAACTTGCCGTTGGTCGCGACCACGCCGGTGTTATCGCGCAGGGTTCGGCCGATCGAGAAATCGAGCTTCTCGCCCTTCACATCGGTCACGACTCCGCCCGCCTCTTCGACGACGATGACGCCCGCCGCGTGGTCCCAGATCTTTTCCTCGTAGCCCTTCTTGGTCGGCAAGCGCAGGTAGATGCTCGCGCTGCCCTTGCCGATCGCGGCATACTTGCACTGGCTGTCGATGCGGTACGGCTCTTTGGTGATGCCGAGCTTCTCCGCGATCTTCGCGGCGTCGTCGTGGCTCGAATGCCCCGACTCGACCGACTCACAGAACCGGGCCTTCTCGACCTCCTGCCGCGACGCGACGGTAATCGGTTCGCCCTCGAGTTCTTCGCTATCGATGAGCAGCGCCTGCGCCCCCCGGCCACGCACGGCGGTAAAGATCGCACCCTGCTTTCGGCCGACCTGCATCTTCGGGCACCCCAGCACCCCGAGCACGACCTCGCCGTCCTCGATCAGCGCGAGCGCGACCGCGTAGTGTTCTTTACGCAGGAAGCCCTTCGTGCCATCGATCGGGTCGAGCGTCCAGTAGCGTTTGCGTTCTTTCTCTTCCGCCTGGGCCGGGTCAAACGCACCGCGGTCGATCCAGCTCAGCACCGCTGCCTCGTTGACATCGTCCTGACGCAGGGACTGGCCCACAACGACCCGCACCGCCTCGCGCAGCTCGGCCGCCTCGTCGCCCCGCAGGTCGTCGGCCCCCTCCTCCCCGACGACCGGGTCCAGCGGGAAATGCTCGGCCAGCGCACGGCAGACCACCGCCTGCGACGCGAAGTCCGCCACGGTCACCGGGCTCTTGTCTTTCTTCTCCAGCGTGTCGGCCGAGACCAACGCCGACTGCACCTTCTGTGTGACCCAGCACGCCCGACGGACGGCACGGACGGCGACCAACAATTCCTGTTCAAGCATCGAATCGGTTCCTAAGGGAGCTAATCGAGAATCCGATCATAGCAACCCCACCAACATCGAGTGTTTGGCCTGGTTGCTTAAGCAACCAGGCCGAGCTGTGACGTAATGAATTTCTCGGACGGCCTAGTAGTCCCCGTGCCCTGCGGCGAGGTTGTTGAACCGCGTTGTCGGGCCGTGGAACTGCAGGTTCACCACCCCCGTCGGGCCGTTACGCTGCTTGGCGATGATGATCTCGGCCTGGTGGTTGGGCTCGTACTCCGGGTCGCCGCGGTGGTAGTAGTCCTCGCGGTGGACCATCGCCACGACGTCGGCGTCCTGCTCGATCGAGCCCGACTCGCGCAGGTCGCTCATCCGTGGGCGGTGGCCCTCGCGCTGCTCGGCCGCACGGTTGAGCTGGCTCAGGCAGATCACGGGCACACTGATCTCACGCGCCAACGCCTTGATCCCACGCGACAAGCTCGACACCTCCTCCTGACGCGAGTTCGCCCCGGGGTCGCTCATCAGCTGGAGGTAGTCGATGAACAGGCACTTGATGTGGTGCTCGGTCGCCATCCGCCGCGCCTTCGCACGCAACGCCATGAGGTTCAGGCCCGGCGTGTCGTCGATATACATCGGCGCCTCCGCCAGCTCCCCCACCGTCATCTGGAGCTGGCCAAAGTCGTCTCGGCTGAGCATGTTCTTACGCAGCTTTTGCGAGTCCACGCCCGAACGCGAGCAGAGCAGGCGCTGCGCGAGCTGCTGTTTGGACATTTCGAGCGAGAACACGCCCACCGGGATGTGGTTCACCGTCGCGATGTGCTCGGCGATATTGAGCATGAACGCGGTCTTACCCATCGACGGCCGGGCCGCGATGATCGTCATCTCGCCCGGGTGCAGCCCGTTGGTCATCTCGTCGAACTCGAAGAAGCCGGTCTCGACCCCCGTGACCGCTCGGCCGTCGTGGGCCTCGAGCTTCTCCATCGTCTCCTCGAGCAGCGCGTGCAGGTCGGCGGCGTCATCGATGCCGCGCTTCTCTTGGATTTTAAAGATGAGCTGGCCCGCCTTGTTCAGCAGGTCGTCGGCCGTGCCCTCGTTGTGGTAGCACTCGTGCATGACCGTCGCCGAGGCGTCGATGAGCTTGCGCACCAACGCCTTCTCACGCACGAGCTGCGCGTAGTGCCCCGCACTCACCGCCGAGGGCACCGACTCGAACAACTCAATCAGGTAGTCCACCCCGCCGACCTTGTCGAGCACGCCCTGGTCGGTCAGCTTCTGCGCGAGCTGGACCATGTCGATCGACTGGACGTGGTCGTACAGCTCGACCAGGGCCTTGTAGATCGTGCCGTGCGCCGGCTTGTAGAAGTCCTCGGGCGACTTGATGATCTGCACGACCTCGCCACAGACCCGCCAGTCAAGGATCATCGACCCCAGCAACGCGCACTCGGCCTCGATCGCGCTGGGCGGCAGCTTGTCAAAGAGCTTGCCGACATCGATCGTCCGCTCGGAACGTTTGTCGTACTTCGGGTTGCGTGGGGACTGTGCGGTGGACATCCAATGTATGGTCGCAGGTTGCGGGGCGGGTGCAAGGGGTGTGGTAAAGGTTGTCGGATACGGCGGGGAAAACTAAGTGAATAGTGCACAGTTCACAGTGAACCGGTATACGCCTCCCTATTCACTGTGAACTATTCACGGCTCACTGTTCACTCCTTACCCCTACTCCGGCTCGGGCAATGCGTCGCAGAAGCCGGCGAGGTCGGTGAGGGTCGGGCTCTGGGCGTTGCGGACGTAGTAGCCGCTGGTCGCGGTGCCGGCACAGAGCATCTGGTCCAGCGGGAGCCCCGCGAGCAGGCCGAGGCAGAAGCCGGCGTTGAAGTTGTCCCCCGCGCCGGTGGAGAGCTTGGGGTGTTCGATGAACGGGCCAAAGAACGTCGCGCGGTGCTCCTCGCCGGCGTCATCGACCATCGCGCCCGCTGCGGCGCGTCGGGGGTGGACCACGCAGCAGCGCAGGCCCATCGCTTCGCGGATGTTGCCGGCGGTGGACTCGATCATCAGCTCCGCCTCCCCGCCGGGCCCGTCGTTGACCTCGATGCCCAGCACGTGCGCGACCTGCGACGCTTCCTTGAGATTGAGCCCGAGCGTGACCTGCGTCATCGTCGCGAGGTTGGCGATCTCGTCGAGCGCGGCCTTGAGGTCCTGCTCGGTCCGCTTCTCGGGGTCGGTCAGGTCGATAAAGACCATCGGCTTGTCCGCGTCACCGGGCAGGATCTCATCGGCGAGCGCATCGAAGACCGACCCCAGCAGCGGACACATCGACCAGTTCACGATGCCCACGAGCTTCGCCTGCGTGACCAGCCGGGCGTAGCGTTCCCGGCCGATCACCGCGTCGATCTGCGTCTGGTTGACATCGTTGAGCGATTCGAGCTTGCCGATCATCAGCTTGCCGTCGGAGAACTCCAGCGCGTCGGTCGCGGCGGGCGCGGCGATCGGGTGGAGCGTGGCGATGTTGGCGAAGTCGGCGAAGATCGGGTGCGGGCCTTCCCCCGCCGGGTCGCCGACCGCGCCGATGTAGTCGACCTTGAGCCCGGCGCTGGCCATGGCGTTGGCCATGATCGGGCCGTTGCCGCCGAGCTTCTGCTGGCGGGTGACCAGCTCGTAGTTGCTGGATTTGCCCGCCGCGGCACTGATCTTCTCGCCAAAGCGGGCGATGGTCGGCACGGGGTCGTAGCGGTCCACACCGTACCGCTTATCGACGACACTGATGATAGAGTCGATAAACCCGTCGCACCCGAGCAAAACCGGGGTCTGTCTGGCGGTGTCGGCAAAGGCACGGAGGGCGGCGGCGGTGGCGAGGGCGGTGGTTTGGCGTTCGGTCATGCGGCAGATGATACCGGCAGCGGCGCCGAGCCGGGACGCGCTGCGATCGGATATCCTGAGCGTTTCCAACGACCGCAAGACACCCCGCATCCGCCATGAAATACGACTTCCAACAGATCGAGCAGCGCTGGCAAGACCACTGGGAAAACGCCCGCACCTTCGCGACGCCCAACCCAGGCCAACCCGGGTTCGACGCCGACAAACCCAAGTTCTACGTGCTCGACATGTTCCCCTACCCTTCGGGCGTCGGGCTCCACGTCGGCCACCCGCTTGGCTACATCGCCACCGATATCGTCGCACGCTACAAAAAGATGCGCGGGTTCAATGTCCTGCACCCCATGGGCTTTGACGCCTTCGGGCTCCCGGCCGAGCAGTACGCCGTCGAGCACAACGTCCACCCCCGTGTCACCACCGAGAACAACATCCAGAACATGGTCCACCAGCTCAAACGGCTGGGCATGGGCTACGACTGGGAACGCACCTTCGCAACGACCGACCCCGACTACGTCAAGTGGACGCAGTGGATCTTCGTGCAGATGTACCACCACTACTTCGACCCGCTGCTCAAGCAGGCGCGCCCGATCACAGAGCTCGTCGAAAAACTCGCGGGCGAAGACTACTACGTCGGGATCGACGGCGAGCTGATCGTCTCGGGCAGCGCGGAAGATATGGAATCCCTCGCGGGCATCGGCGACCCGACCGTGCACAAGTGGCACGAGCTCGACGAAGGACAGCAGCAGCGCCTGCTCGACGAGTACCGCCTCGCGTTTATGGCCGAGGTCGAGGTCAACTGGTGCCCCGGGCTGGGGACCGTGCTCGCCAACGAGGAAGTCACTAACGATGGCCGAAGCGAACGCGGCAACTTCCCCGTCTTCAAACGCCCACTCAAGCAGTGGATGCTGCGCATCACCGCGTACTGCGACCGGCTAATCGACGACCTGGACCACGTCGCCTGGCCGGAGAACATCAAGCTGCTACAACGCAACTGGATCGGCAAGTCCACGGGTGCCGAGGTGGACTTCGCGATCGCGGACCGCGATGAATCCATCCGCGTCTTTACCACGCGCCCCGACACGCTCTTTGGCGCGACCTACATGGTCCTCGCCCCCGAGCACCCACTGGCCACTGCGATCACGACGCCAGAGCAGCGCGCCGCGGTCGACGCCTACCTCAAGCAGGCCGGCGAAAAGACAAACGTCGAACGCCAGCAGGACGCTAAAGAAAAGACCGGCGTCTTCACCGGCGGCTACGCCGTCAACCCCGTCAACGGGCAGAAGGTCCCCGTCTGGGTCGCCGACTACGTCATGATGGGCTACGGCACCGGCGCGATCATGGCGGTACCCGCGCACGACGAACGCGACT
>JBITAC010000017.1:0-11363 GCA_044439905.1 Phycisphaerales bacterium JB063
TTCGAACGTGAGGGGGCCGATGAACTCGGGGGTTGGGAGTTGGGGGTTGGGGGTTGGGGGTTGATCCGTGCTTGCTGAAGCAAGCACGCCGGGGTTGGTTTGATCCGCGTTGTTGGTGGGGTCTTGATCGGAATCGGATTCGGATTCCGGGGGCGCGGAGCGGAGCAACTCGAGGGTGAGGGTGTAGCGTTGTTTGAGGTCGAGGTCTTGTTGTTCTTTGCAGCGTTGGAGGATGGCGTCGGTCTTGACCTCGTGTTCGCGTTGGCTGATCTCGAGCTTGTGGACCTGCTTGTCGAGCTTGTCGTGGGCGGCGCGGTGGGTCTTGACGCCTTCGCGGAGGGAGGACATCGACGCGTCGTGCTCGCGGACCTGGGCGCTAACGGTCTCGCACTGGGCGATGAGGCCCTGGAGCTCGGCGTCGAGGGAGGCGACGAGCTTCTGCGACTCGTCGCGCTGCTGCTCGAGGTCCGCGATCTTCTGTCGGTAGCCAGCGAGCTGTTGTTCGACGTTGGCGTGCTGGCGCTGGTTGTCGGCGGCGGCGACCTCGTGCTGACGGGCGCTGCGCTGGGCGGCGCTGAGCTGCTCGGCGGTTTTGCTGGCGTCGACGCGGAGGGTGGTGACCTGCTCGCGGGCGGTTTCGGCGGCGTCGCGTTTGTCGGTGATGGCCTGTTCGAGTGAGGCGATGGCCTGCTGCCGCTGCTGGGCGTCGGCCTCGAGCTGGTCGTGCTCGGCGCGGTGGGCGTCGCGTTTCTCGGCGGCGTCGCGGAGCTGGGCCTGGACCTGGCTCGCCTCTTCGGTGAGGGCGGGGCGTTCTTTCTCGAGCGAGGCGATCTGGCCAGCGAGCCCTTCGAGCTTGCTGGTGAGTTCGGCGCGGCTGGCGGAGAGGTCGAAGATGGATTTCTGCAGGTCGCTGGCGAGTTTTTCGGCGTGGGCGGCCTGGTCGGAGAGGGTCGCGAGGGTCTGCTGGTCGGAGGCGATCAGCGCTTCGAGCTCGTTGAGTTCGGCGCTGAGGGAGGCGAGCTCGGATCGGCGGGAGATGAGGCCAGAGACAGCGCCGGCGGTGGTGGGCCCGGCGAAGACACGGCCGTCGGGTTCGAGGACTTCGCCGGTCTTTGTGACGAAGCGAGCGCCGTCGGGGAGGGTCGTGCGGAGGAGGAGCGCGCGGTCGAGGTCGTGGACGAGGTAGGTGCGGCCGAGCACGCGGTGGGCGATGGGCGCGAGCCAGGCGGGGTAGCGGACGAGGTCGAGGACTTTTGTTGGCGCGGGGATACCAGACGCTTCGGCGCTGCGCTTCTCCGCGTCGGCGTGGAGCGCGGGGAGCGGGGGCTGGTCGATGGCGAGGAGGGTGACTCGGCCGGCGAGGGCTTCGATGGCGTCGCGGCCGGTGGTGTTGGAGCAGATGTCGGCGAGCTTGTCGACGATGAGTGTCTGCTGGTTGTCGCCCAGCGCGGCTTCGACGAGTTTGGCGTTGTCGACGTCGGTGTCGATGAGCTCGGCGAGCATGCCGCGGATGAAGGCATAGGGGCCGCCGGCCTCGGCGTCGGCGGCGGCCTGGGCGAGGACGGCCTTGACCGGGTCGCTCACGCCTTCGAGGTTGTCTTCCATCTCCTGGAGGACGTGCTGGCGGGACTGGAGCGAGGAGCGTTTTTCTTTGTGCTCGGCCAGGCGGGTGGTGAGCTGGCTGATCTGTTCGCCGAACTTACCCGAGAGGTCTTTCTGGCTGGTGAGCTGGTCGGACTCGCGGGTGAGAAGGGCTTCGACTTCACCGAGTTTGGAATGCGCGGTGTCGCGGCTTTCGAGCATGCCGGCGAGCTGCTCGGCGATCTGGGTGGACCGGACGTCGAGCTTGTCGCGGGTGGCGGTGAGGTTTTGTTCGAAGCTGTCGAGCGAGCGGATCTCGGACTGCAGGGACTGGGCCTTGCGGAACATCTGGTTGATGCCGCGTTTTTCGTCTTCGAGCGCGGACTGGGCCTGCGACAGCTCGTGCTGGAGCTTCTGGTTTTCTTCGCGCGCGGCTTCGAGGCGCTCTTCACCTTCGGTCTTGGCGGCTTCGAGGTCGGCGATCTGGGTTTCGAGTTCTTTGAGCTCGGTGGCGTAGCGTCGGCGTTTTTCGTCGAGCTCTTCGAGGCGGTCGGCGTCTCGTTTGATCTGGGCCTTGACGTCGCCGAGGTTGGAGACGGCGAACTGGAGGCGTTGCTCCTGCTTGCTCTTGTCGCCCTGCTTCTGGATGCGCTGCTGCTCGAGGTCTTTGAGCTTGGCGGCGACGGCGTCGCGTTCGACCTCGGCGTCGCCCAGGGCCTGCTCGTGCTTGGCGAGCTCGCGCGCGGCGGCGGCCCGGTCGGCTTCCGCCTGTTCGAGCTGCTCGTTGACGTCGGTGAGCTCGGTGGCGAGCTTGTGGTACTCGGCCATCGCGTAGGTGAGCTGGAGCTCGCTCAGCCGGGACTGGTGCTCTTGATAGGAGCGCGCCCGGGCGGCCTGCATCTTGACCGAGCGGAGGCGGCGCTCGGTGTCTTCGAGGCGCTGCCGGCACAGCGCGAGGTTCTGCTCGGTGCGGTCGAGCTTGCGTTCGGCCTCTTTCTTGCGGGCCTTGAAACGCGAGATGCCGGCGGCTTCTTCGAAGATCTGGCGGCGCTGCGCGGGGTTGGCCTCGAGCATGCGGGCGACCTTGCCCTGCTCGATCACGGAGTAGGCGTCGGTGCCGATGCCCGTGTCCATGAAGAGTTCTTTGATGTCGCGGAGGCGGACACGCTTGTTGTTGATCAGGTACTCGCTCGTGCCGTCGCGGTAGAGCTGGCGGGTGACGGCGACCTCGTCGGCGTCGACCTGGAGGAGGCGGGGGATGTGCGATGTTCGATGTTCGATGTTCGATGCGGCAGGGGCGGGGGTACCAGACGCTTCGTCGCTTTGCTCCTCAGCGTCGGCGTGTGGGGCGGTGACCGGGTCGGCGTCCTGCTTCTGCTCGGTTTCCGCCGATTCCGAACCCCCGACGCCCAACCCCTGAATGATGGGGTTCTCAAAGGTGAGCGTGACGGAGGCCATGCCGCTGGGTTTGCGGGCGGCGCTGCCGTTGAAGATGACGTCCATCATCGCCCCACCGCGGAGGGACTTGGGCGACTGGTCGCCGAGGACCCACTTGATGGCGTCGACGACGTTGGACTTGCCGCAGCCGTTGGGCCCGACGATGCCGACGACGGGTTTGTCGAAGGCGATCTCGGTCTTGTCGGCGAAGGACTTGAAGCCGGCGAGGGTGAGCTTGGCTAGACGCATAGGCGGGGATCGACCTCCTGTCGATGGCGGCGGGTGTCTTCCCGTCGGCCGGTGAATCTCGCCACGGCGTCCATGCCGGGCGGCTTGCTCGCGAATCGGGCCCTGACCGGCGGGGTGAACCGGGGTCAGGGTCCGCTAACTATATCGTCTTGCGCAGGTTTTGCGCTGTTGAAAAAGAGTCATCCGAACGGTTCGCGAACGGATGTGGAAGCTCGCGCAGGGGCCAGACGCTTCGCGGACTCAGGGTAGGCGTGAGGCGCGTGCGCGGAATCAAAGCATGAACGTGAGCCCGCGATCCAGGGCCGCTTACTCGGGACGGTCGTCGGTGCTGGGGGCGGCGTCGGGGTTGAGCGGGGTCAGGGGCGTGAGCTCGCCCAGGTCGCCCGGCGTGTTAGCGTTGGGGCCGAAGTCCGGGTCGGGCACTTCTTCAAGGTCGAACTCGGGGCGGTCGTCGATGACGCCGGCACGCTGGGCGTCCTCGACGCGCTGGGCGATCTCGTTGAGTGTGATCTGGAAGGGCGCTTCGATCAGCCGGTCCTCACACATCTGGTGGATGGCCTGGACGACGGTGCTGTAGGGGAGATCGGGCCCGAGCTTGGCGAGGTGTTCGCTGCGGTCGTAGCCGAGGGTGAAGGCGAGGGTCGCGACGGTGGGCGTGATGCGGTAGGTCTGCACTTCGCGTGAGCCGGGGCGCTGGTAGCGGACCGCGAGGGGCAGCGGCTCGCCGGGGTCCTGGAGCCCGAGCAGCTCGGCGACGTACTCGCCTTCCCATTCGCCGGCGGTGCCGTCGGCGTTGCGTTTACGGCGGGGGATTTCGATCAGCCGGACGACTGCGATCGACGCCGGGCCGGCCGTCGCCATCACCTGCGAGCGCGGCAGGTCCATCAGCAGTTGCTCGCGCATCATGTCCATCGCCGCCTGGCCGCGGATACGGACCTTGATGATCTCGCCGTCGCGGTCGCCCAGCTCGGTCTGATACAGCGGCTCGTCCATGTCGGCCCCGAGCGAGGTGCGGACCTCGTCTTCGAGCAGCTCGCGTCGGCCCTGCCAGTGCACGGGGACAAACGCCGTCTCGCCCTCGTGCAGGCCCGCCGTCGCGGTGCGCAGCGTGTCCACGGGGATCGTGCGGATCATCAGGTTGTCGCCCACCTGCGCAAAGAGGTTGTCGCGGAAGCCGGGGTTGTCGCCGAAGATCACGAGCGTCGGGGTGTCGGCCTGGGTCGCGAAGATCATCGGGTGGTCGCTCTCGACACGGTCGATGTAGTACTTGAACTGCGTGCCGTAGCCGACCGCCATGCGTTCGATCGTTCGGTCGCTGATGAGCGAAAGGGTCTCGTAGGCACCGACGCGGACCGCGGGGTCTTCGTCGTTGAGCATCGCACGGATGGCCTCTCGCCCGCGCGACACGCCGTTGACCGCGATCAGCCAGCGTGCGGCGTCGATGCGCGACTGCGCATCGCCCCGCCGGGTCAGCGCGATGAGCGGGTCGACCGCCTCGCGGTCCTGCAGCCAGGCCCCCGCCTCGAGCGCGGCCGACCGGATCGTCAGGTTCTCGTGGTCGTACAAACGACGCAGCACCGGCGTGATCGTCCGCCCCAGCGTCTTCCACGACGCGACCACACTGCGGGCACGGCCCTCGGGGTCCTCGGCCAGCTTGTCCGCGAGGTACTGCGCCTGGTTGGGCGCGAAGCCCGGCGTCGGGTCCAGATACAGGTGGCCGATCAACTCAATCAGGGCCTCGGGGTTATCCGAAAAACGCTCGGGGATGTTGAAGTCGATCGTCAGGTCGTCCTTCGCGACCGCGGTCGGCAGGCGGTCTTCCCGGCCAGCGGGGAAGCGCTCGTTGATGCGGTCCGAGATCTGCCGGGCGCGCAGCCGACTGCGCTGGTTGAGGATCATCTGGATCTGCCGGGCCTCGGTGACGGTGCCGCCATCGACGACGAGCGCCTGGCGTAGAAACTCGACCTCGTTGCCTTCGCTGGAGATCGGGTTGACGTACATCGCGCCGTAGCCGCTGGCCATGGGTCGGCTGTAGGAGAGCTGGCTGTTGAGCCCGTTCTGCGTCAGGGTCGTGGGCCAGAAGAGTCGGCCGCCCGAGAGACTGGTGGAGTTCTGGTCGATCATCGTGACCAGCAGGTCAAACTTCGTGCCGGGCGTCGCGCCGGGTGGGATGAACCCCTCGACGGCGACGACGGACGAGCCGGTGTCGGACATCGCACGCTGCGGGCTGAGGTTGTCGGTGCCGAAGTCGGCCGAGCCGACGTTGTTGCGTCGCATCTCGGTGATGAGCCAGTCGCGGAGGAAGGCGGGGACTTCGTTGGAGCCCGTGCCGTTGAGGTCGACGACCATGCCGTAGCCCGAGACGAGCAGCGGGAGGTTGTTGATGAGCGTGCCGTAGGACTGGACGGTACCGCGGAGGTAGGGCTCGCCGGTGAAGGTCGCGCCGGGCTCGGCGGCGGGCGGGGCGTCTGCCTTGTGGTGCATCATCTCACAGCCGGCGAACCCGACCACGGACATCGCGGCACAGGCCAGGGCCACCTGGCGCATCGCGCGTCGGCTGCGGGACAGGCCGGGATACAACATCGTCGCAAACTTCATCATGGTGGTGTCGCCGGGTGGGAACGGACGGGCGGGGTGGGCCGGAAGGATTCGCCATTGTCAGGGCTCGGCCGGGATAGGTCAAGGGAAAACCGCCCCACGCCGCGGGGATAAGGCCGCCCCACCGGCGAAATCGCAACACCCCGGGCGGGCGGGCACGGGCCGCGATGTTACACTGCCGCCATGCAAGGCGATATCGAACGCATCCTCCTCGACGCCGGCGTCATCGCACAACGCCTGGACGACCTCGCGCGCCAAATCACCGCCGACATCGAACAGGCCACCGGCATCGCCGAGGACAGCGACCCCACCAACACGCTCACCATCGTCCCCGTCATGACCGGCAGCATCATCTTTGTCGCCGACCTGGTCCGACGCCTCCCCCTCCGCATGCAGATCTTCCCCATGAGCGCAAGCTCGTACCCCGGCACCGCCACCGAATCCACCGGCAAAGTCGAGATCAGCGACCTCTCACGCCTGCCCGAAGACCTCACCGGACACCACATCCTCCTGGTCGACGACATCCTCGACTCGGGCCGAACCCTCCTCCGCGTCACCGACGAACTCAAACGCCGTGGCCCCGCGACCCTCCACACCTGCGTCCTCCTCCGCAAGCAGCGGCCCGAGGCCATGGACTTCCCCGTCGACTACGTCGCCTTCGATATCCCCGACGCGTTCGTCGTCGGCTACGGCCTCGACTACGACGACCAGTACCGCAACCTCCCCAACATCGTCACGCTCCGGCCCGAAGTCGCCAACGGGTAGACCCGTGGGACGGCCCATTGCCCAACAGTGGCACAGGCACCTGGCCTGTGATGCGCACCGATACGCCATGACCAAGCCCCCCGCCCCACCGCCACGCGACTACGCCATGAACGCCGACGGGGCCGCCGAGCCGCTGAGCGCCCAGGCCGCCGTCATGCTCCCCGCCCAGCTCCTCCAGCCCGGCGAGATCATCATCCTCCTCCTGAAACCCAGCCCGCTGTTCATCGTCCTCGCGCCGCTACGCACCCTCATCATCATCCTCCTCGGCGTGCTCCTGCTCGGACAACTCCAGGCCCGCGGCATCAACCTCGGGCTCTCACACGCCGACCTCGTCCTCGCCGGCTCGGGACTCATCGGCGCACGCCTGTTCTGGCAGGTCCTCGAATGGCTCAACCAGATCTACGTCCTCACCGACCAGCGTGTCATCCGCGTACGCGGCGTACTCAACGTCCGCGTCTTCGAGTGCCCGCTCCAAAACATCCAGCAGACCGACCTCATCCTCCCGCTGCTCCAACGCCTCTTCGGCCTGGGCACCCTCGGCTTCGCCACCGCAGGCACCGCCTTCCACGAAGCGTACTGGCTCATGCTCAGCCGGCCCCTCGATGTCCACCAGAAAGTCGTCGAAACGCTAAGGCGATACCGACGCTGAATCGCCCGCACCGCCGCTTGCGGCTTAGCGCGGCGCTGGCAATACCCCGCTAAGCCGCAAGCGGCTATCCTGAAACAATGCCCCGCCCCATCGTCATCGCCCACCACCTCATCTGGACAACCTACGGCTCCTGGCTCCCCAACGACCCACGCGGCAGCGGATCACACGATGTCCGGCGCGTCGATCTCCAACCCCTGGGCGAATCGCATCTCGGCCGAAAACGTATCCAGCCCGCAGGCCCAGAAATCCGCGCGTTTTATGAACAGGCCATCCCACAACTACAACACAACGTCTACACATTCAACGCTACCGAAACCGAGTGTGTCGCTAACGCATTCGCAGAAGTGGTCCTGAGAGAACGCTACACCTGCTACGCCTGCGCGGTGATGCCCGACCACGTCCACCTGCTGATTCGTAAACACAAGCACACCGCCGAGACGATGATCGACAATCTGAAACAACAAAGCCGCTTGCGGCTTAGCGCGGCGTTCCCGAAGTACCACCACCACCCCACCTGGACCGCCGGCCACGGCTGGCAGGTCTTCCTCGAACACCCCGACGACATCGAACGCACGATCCGCTACGTCGAGAAGAACCCGGATGGGATGCGACTGCCTCGGCAGCATTGGCCTTTCGTCACGGCATACGACCGCTGGCCACTCCATCCGGGCCACAGCCCTAACTCCCCCTACGCCAAACGCCTCGAGGCCGCGGGTCGCTACCCCTAGCCGCTTGCGGCTTAGCGCGGCGCTGGCAATACCCCGCTAGGCCGCAAGCGGCTACCGCGCGCGTTGTTGCACACTCGCGGCGTGGCCGTCCAACCCCTCGGCCTGCGCCATCGCGGCGATGTCGGCGATCGCCTGCGCGGGCAGTCCACCCGGGTACGCCACCGTGCCGCTGCGCTTCATGAACGTGATGCAGCTCACCCCACTGGCGAACCGGCCGGTCGTATCCGTCGGCAGCGTGTGGCTTGGGCCCGCGTAGTAGTCCCCCGACGCGACGGGCGTGTTGCCCAGGAAAAACTCGCCGCCGTGCTGGACGGTGGACATAAAACCCTTGGGATCAGCGACCGCAAGATTGACGTGCTCCGCCGCAAAACGATCGGACCAACGCGCCGCATCTTCAGCATCCTTCACCAGCAACGCGCACGACGCATCGCGGAACGACACCTCGATCGCCTCACGCCGATCGCGATCGGGAAGCTGACGATCGACCTCGGCCAAGATCGCATCAATCACCGCGCGCTCCCACGCGATCAGAAAACACTTGCCCGGGTCGTGCTCCGCCTGCGCAATCAGATCCGCCGCAACACTGGGCACGTCGCACGATGAATCCGCCACCGTCACGATCTCGCTCGCGCCGTAGAACGCGTCGATCCCCACCACACCGTTAACACGCAGCTTCGCCGCCTGCACCACCGGGTGGCCCGGGCCCGCGATGAAGTTCACCGGCCGAATCGTCTCGGTCCCGTACGCCAACGCCGCGACCGCGACCGGCCCACCCACGCGATACACCTTCTCGATCCCCAGCAGGTGCGCGACGCCCAGCGTGATCGGCGAGATGTCACCCGCCGCCTCGCCCGCCCCGGCCTCGCCTTCCTTGCGGTAGGGCGGCGGGCTCACCACCGTGATGTCTTTCGGGTCCACCCCCGCGACGATCGCCGGCACCGCGAGCATGATGAGCGACGAAAACAACACCGCCGACCCGCCGGGCACCAGCAGACCCACCGGCGAAATCGGCGTCCAGCGCAGCCCCAATTCCGCACCCGCGATCGACACGGGCACCGCGTCGCTTGGCCGAATGTGCCGTTGATACGCCGTGACATTCTCAATCGCACGCTCGATCGCGCCGCGCAGCTCACCCGACAGCGCAGCACCCGCCGCGGCCAGTTCGTCGGCCGAGACGCGCATACGCCCGACGCTGAAGGTGTCGTCGGTGAACCGCTGCATCTGATCGACCACCGCCGCGTCGCCGCGCTCGCGCACGTCCGCGATCAGCTCAGCCGCGATGGACGACCACTTGCCGTCGGCGTCCGCCGCGTTACGCAGCGCGGTTAGCCGAGTGAGCAGGCCGGCGGGCACTTCGTTCTGGGTCAGGTCGTAGATCGGCAGCATCGTCGAGTCGTTCCGTGGGCTGGGGTTGCGGGCACATCGTCCGGGGACCGCTTGGTCCAAAACGCCGTAGTGTACGGGCATTCGCATGGATCGGGCGGATGCCCACGCGCTACCGCCGACGCACGAACAGCCCGCCCTGCCGCTTCACCGCGCCGCGGATCTCGAGCATTGTTAACTCCCCCTGCACCTGGCCGGCCGGGAAACCGGTCCACGCGGTGATCTCGTCGAGCGACCGGGGCTCTTCAAGCATCTCCAAAATCTGTTGCGCCTGTGAACTCGCCTGCAACGAGGGCTTGGGCGGAGCTGGCTTCGCAGGTGGACTCGAACCCGTTTGCGCCGACACACTCAACTCACGCGCCGCGGCCAGCAGCGACCGCTCACCCCCGATCACATCAAGGATGTCCGACACGCCCGTCACAAGCTGCCCCCAGCCCTCGCGGATGATCTGATGACAACCAAACGCATACGCCGAATCGACCCGGCCAGGCAACGCCATCAGCTCGCGCCCATGCTCATCGACACAGCGCCGGGCCGTACTCAACGCCCCGCTCCGCTTGCCCGCCTCGACCACGAGCACCCCCAGCGACAGCCCGGAGATGATGCGGTTTCGCCGCAGGAAATTCTCCGGCCGGGGCTCGGTCAGCATCGGGAACTCGCTGACCACCGCGCCGCACGCCCCGCCATCGGCGACGATCCCGCGCAGCATCTCGATGTGTTCCGAGGGGTAGGGCTTGGCAAGCCCCGAACCCAGCACCGCGACGGTCCGCCCGCCCGCCTCGGCCGCGCCGGCCTTGGCCGCGCGGAGCGCCCCCTCGTGCGCCGCGATGTCGATGCCGTAGGCCCCGCCCGACATGACCGTCACCCCGCTGTGCGCCAGCCCGTTGGCGATCAAGTCCGCCTGCTCACGCCCGTAGTGTGAACACTTGCGCGACCCGACGATCGCCAGCGACAACGCATCGTCTGCCGACAGCCGGCCCTTCACCCACAGCACCGGCGGCGCATCGGGGATCGACTTGAGCAGCGCCGGGTAGCCCGGGCTGTCGATCGAGACGACCGTCGCGTGGTGCTTCGCCGACAGCTCCAGCTCGCGCTCGGCCGCGCCACCCGGCGCAGCCGACTCGTCAATCGCGCGCTTGAGCTTGCCCGCGTTCTTCTTAGAGATGCCTTCAACTTCACCCAGCGTCGCGGCCGAGGCACCCAGCACACCCGCTGCCGAGCCGCACTTTTCGATCGCCCGCGCGATCAGCTTCGGCCCCAGCCCGCGGGTCAGCACCAACGCCAGCATCGCACGCGTCGCGGCGTCGGCGGGCCCGGTCGTGGTCGGTTGCGCATCAGGCATCCGGCCAATCTAGCACACGCCCCAACCCACCGGTGTCAGGCCCTGTCACCCCGCCCCTCTAAACCTCACGCGTCCGACCCACGACGCAGGCCCGGCAGCAGACGCCTGACCCGCTCGCCCAGCGTCAGCTCACGCAGGTCGTCGAACTCGCCCGCATCAAAGTACGCCCCGCCACAGGTCGCGCACTGCTCGTACAGGATGTGCGCCTGCTCGTGGTGCGCGAGCTTGACCATCTGCACACCGCAGCGAGGGCAGTCGATGTCGCGTTCTTCGTTGTTCGCCGCGCCCTTGGCAAGGTCGCCCGAGTCGAGCGACGCCACCGCCGACCCGCCCTGCTCGCGCAGCCGATCGTGCTCACGCAGGTCAAACCACAGCCCGCCGCAATCGGCGCACTGGTCGACCTCGACCCCTTCGACGGCCTGCGTTTTCATCTCGGCCTGGCATTTCGGGCATTGTATGGCGTTTCCTTTCGCTTTGACTTCGAGCCAGACTACCGCCGAGCCCATTCCCGCCGGTGCATAAAAAAAGACTCCCACCCCCAAGTGGGGGCAGGAGCCGTAGGGTCTCGTGTTCCGGGGCGCGGACTTAGCGTCCGCTCCGTCGAGTGGAGCTAACGCACCCCGTTCCTACA
>JBITAC010000018.1:0-18295 GCA_044439905.1 Phycisphaerales bacterium JB063
GCCGATCATCGTGCCGTCGCCGATCGTCGAGGACCCGGCGATGCCGGTACACCCGGCGATGATGACCATCCGGCCGAGGATTACGTTGTGACCGATCTGGACCTGGTTGTCGAGTTTGCAGCCGTCGCCGACGACGGTCGCGTCGAACTTGGCGCGGTCGATGGTCGTGCCGGCCCCGATCTCGACATCGTGGCCGATCTGGACCGTGCCGATCTGCGGGATCTTCACCAGGCGGGGCGTCGGCCCGGTGAGGTCCGGGCGGTAGCCGAAGCCGCAGGCGCCGATGACGGCGTTGGGGTGGATGATGCAGCGGTCGCCGAGGGTGGAGCGTTCGCGGATGACGACGCCGGACCAGATTTCGCAGTCGCGTCCGATGCTGACGTCGTTGAAGACGGTGACGCCGGCGTGGAGGACGGTGTTGTCGCCGAGGGTGACGCCGGGCTTGACGACGCAGTTGGGCCCGATGCGTACGTTTTGGCCGAGGGTGGCGTCGGCGGCGACGAGCGCGGAGGCGTGGACGCCGGGCGGGGGCAGGGGGGTGGGGGGGGCGAAGGCCTCGAGGACGATGGCCATGGCCAGGTCGGCGTTGTCGACGCGGATGAGTGTTCGGCCGTCGCCGGGCTCGAGCTCGAGGGTGCGTTGGACCAGCGCGGCGGAGGCCTGCGAGCCGGCCCATCGCTGGGCGTACTTCTCGCTGCCGATGAAGGTCAGCTGGCCCGGCCGGGCCTGGCCGATCTCCGCGAGGGCGTCGATGCGGGTGTCGCCGGGCCCGACCAGCTCCCCGTGGGTGAGGTCGGCAATAGCTTGCGTGGTGTAGGGCACGGGGGTCTCGCGGGGACACAAATCGTTGGGCGTCGAATCAATCGCGGGGCAGGCGGTGGGCCTACCCCGCGCAAGGGGGTGTGGCAGGGTTTGTGGCCGGCCCGATCAGCGGTTGGCCCAGGCGGCGTTCATCTGCTGGATGACGTCGTCGGTCATGTCGATCTCGTCGTTGTGGTAGAGGACCTTGCGGGTCGCGATCGCGTTGAGCAGCTGCTCGGGGTTGAGGCGGTCCAGGTCGGGCACCTGCGTGTCGAGGAGGACCGCGTCGATGCCGCGCTGCTCAGCCATCGCCGTGCCCGCCTGCACGACCTTGCGGTACAAGCTGGCCAGGTGGGTGCGCTGTTCGAGGATGTTGCGTTGCTCCTGGATCTGCTGCCAGGTGCGCAGCTCGATCAGGGTCGTGAAGATCTGGTCTTCCTTCTCGGTGTACGCGTCGGAGTCGGGGTCGAGCAGCTCGAGGTCGTTCTGCATCTGCTGCAGCGCGTTTTGCCGGCGGGTGAGCTCGGCCTGGAGCTGCTGGTTCTTGGCCTGCTGCGCGGCCTGGAAGGCGTTGTTCTCATCGAGCTGGCCCAGCACGTCCTGCAGGTTAAGGACGGCGACGGCGGTGGGGGCGGCCTGGGCGTTGCCCTGGGCTTCGAGCCGGCTGAGCTTCATCCACGACGAGCCGAGCGCTCCGATGGCGAGGGCCGCGGCGACCAGGACGACAAGCGGGTGGCGGAGGAGGTGTTTCATAGGTTTCCTTCCCGGGATGGGGGGACATTTGTAAGCGGGCATCCGCCGGGCGACCAGCCGCCCGCGCAGACCGTGTAGTGTAGCAGGTTGGGTTCTGGCCCCCACGGCCCACACCCGCGGCGCGGCACCGGGGCCGGGCCACAAGGCGTCGGCTTAGCCCTGCTGGTAGAGGTACTTGCTGAAGATCAGCACGTCGTAGAACGTGTGGGTGGCGACGACAATCCCAAAGCCCCGGCCCAGATACACCGCCGCGAAGTAGAGCCCGGTCACGAAGTAAAACAAGAAGCGTGCCGCGTCGAACGCCTGCCCGCCGCCGAAGTGGATCACCGCAAACCCCAGCGAGGAGAGGACGACCGCCGAGCCCGTGCTGACTTCCTCGGGCAGCGCAAACCACTCGGTCGCGATCAGCCGGACCAGCCCGATGGCGAACAGCCGAAACAGCAGCTCCTCGTAGACCCCCGCGCCGATGGAGACCACGACAAAGCCCTTCCACTGCTCGAACGTGTCGCCACGGAAGAACGCGCCCAGGTCGGACAACCCCGCCGCGCCGGGCATCGGGGAGCGGAACATCGCGCTGACAAAGACAAACAACGGCAGCGAGAGGATGACCGTCTCAAACGCCATCGCGACGTAGAGCTTGGGCTCGGGCCGCCAGGCGTCGTGCTCGCCTTCGGTGCGTCGGCGGTGGATGTGCATCCCCAGCAGCGTGCCCACCACCACCAGCGCCGGCAGGTGCCGACCCGTCACGCCAAACCAGTCCAGCCAGTGCACCATCAGCCGATGCGCGGTGTGCTGCTGGCCACGGTCCCACAGGTAGGTCGAGGCGCCCAGCTCGTAGATCACCAGCAGCGGCAGCAGGAAATACAGCGACTGCAAAGGCCAGCGCGAGCGTTCCCAGTAGTTGGTGATGGCGTGGGGCTGGCTGATGGTCGTGACCCACACTGAAGAGCGAACTGCGCGGCCGTCCATGCCCACGCGCGCGGACATTATCAGTGAGATGACGCGGGTCGGCAATGTTCGATTGCAGATTTGAGACTTGAGATTGAAGATTCCAAGCAACGCAAGCGCCGCATACTGCCCGGGAATCTCAAATCTAAAATCGAGAATCAATACGTCAGCACCGCGTGGACATCCGCGTCGGGGCCGAGCTTGCTTTTGCCGTGCAGGAAGGTGAGCTCGATGAGGACGGTGATGCCCGCGATCTCGCCGCCCATCTTGCGGACCAGGTCGCAGCAGGCGCGCATCGTCCCGCCGGTGGCGAGCAGGTCGTCGACCATGAGGACGCTCTGGCCGGGCTGGATGGCGTCGGTGTGGATCTCGAGGGTGTCGCTGCCGTACTCGAGTTCGTAGGCCATGCTGTGGGTGTCGTAGGGGAGCTTGCCGGGCTTGCGGATGGGGACGAACCCGGCGGAGAGGGCCTGGGCGATCGCCGTGCCGAAGATAAAGCCGCGTGACTCGGCCCCGCAGACGACATCGACGCCCATCCCGCGGTAGGGGTTGGCCATGTGCTCGACCGCCATCGCGAGCCCGGCCGGGTTCGCGAGCAGCGGGGTGATGTCCTTAAACACCACGCCGGGCTTGGGGTAGTCGGCGACGTCACGGATAAGGGTGTGGAGGTCCATGGGGGAGGGCCTGGGGTCTAAGGGCTGGGGTCTAGGGGAAAAAATGGCGCGAGAGCTATCCCCGTCGTTGCAGGTTGTACCATGAAGCGTACACCTCGGTGGCGCGGACGGATTCGGCTTGCCGATGGTAGGAGTGAATCCCAAACTAGACCCAAGCCCTTAGCCCCTAGACCCTACCCATGCACAGCTTTATCATCAACGGCGGCCGACCGCTGCGCGGCAATGTCCGGATCAACGGCTCGAAGAACGCCGCGCTGCCCCTCATGGCCGCCGCGCTGCTCACCACCGAGCCCGTCACGCTGCACGGCGTGCCCGACCTCTCCGACATCCGCAACATGAAAAAGCTGCTGGGCTCGCTGGGCCTGGTCTTCAGCGAAGGCGCCGCCCTCGCCACACCCGCCCCCGCACAGGCCACCCCCCAACGCACCGACGGCACGGGACACACCACCGCCCCCTCCGGCGCGAAGCCCGACCCACGCTACGCAGGCCTCACCTCACTGCTCAAAGACCGCCCACGCATCACCCCCGGCGGAGGTGACGGCCCACCCCCCCCTCACGCCGACAGTGAGCCGGCACCCGGCGAAGCATCGGGGACCCCCGCCCGACCCACCCCCAGCCCGACCGACCCCCATACCCTGACGATCGCCACGCACGACCCGGACAAGACCCTCGCCCACTACGACATCGTCAAGACCATGCGGGCCGGCATCTGCGTCCTGGGCCCGCTCCTCGCCGCCCGGGGCGAGGCCCGCGTCTCCCTGCCCGGTGGGTGCGCGATCGGCGACCGGCCAGTCGACCTCCACCTCCGAGGCCTCCGCGCCCTGGGCGCACGCATCGAGCTCGACGGCGGCTATATCGTCGCCAAGCCCCCCGTCTCGGGCCGGCTCAAGGGCACCACCCTCTTCCTCGGCGGGCCCAACGGCTCGACCGTGCTGGGCACCGCCAACGTCCTGTGCGCCGCCGTCCTCGCCGAGGGCACGACCATCATCGAGTCCGCCGCCTGCGAGCCCGAGATCGCCGACCTGTGCCACCTGCTTTGCAAGATGGGCGCACGCATCATCGGCGCAGGCACCCCGCGCCTCATCATCGACGGCGTCGACAAACTCCACGGCGCAGAGCACCACGTCCTGCCCGACCGCATCGAGGCCGGCACCTACGTCATGGCCGCCGCCATCACCGGCGGAGACGTCACCCTCTCCAACTTCCCCACCGACACCCTCCTCGCCACCACCGACCGCCTCCACGAGATGGGCATCACCCTCGAACAAGTCGAATCCCACAAGCCCGCGGCTTTGCAGGGAGCGGCAGCGACCGGCAACGCCGCGGGATACCCGGGCAGTGATTCCCAAGACCTCGCCAACACCGCCCTCAACCGCGACACCGTCCGCGTCATCACCCCACGCAACTTCTCCGCCGTCCAGGTCGTCACCCAGCCCCACCCCGGCTTCCCCACCGACCTCCAGGCGCAGCTCATGGCCCTCATGACCCTCGCCGACGGCAACTCCATCGTCACCGAGAAAATCTTCCCCGACCGCTTCCTCCACGTCGCCGAGCTCTCACGCATGGGCGCCGACATCACCCGCGTGGGCAACTCCGCCGTCGTCACCGGCACACGCACCCTCCACGGTGCCCCCGTCATGGCGAGCGACCTCCGCGCCTCGGCCGGCCTCGTCATCGCCGGCCTCGCCGCACGCGGCACCACCACCATCAACCGCGTCTACCACCTCGACCGCGGCTACCAGTCCATGGAAACCAACCTCCAGAACCTCGGTGCCGACATCGAACGCGTCGACGACAAAACCGTCTGACCCGCCTCCGCGCGTCGCCCGCCACACGCCCCTCCCCAGACGCCGACCCGAAGCCCGCACCCGCGGGGCATAGGCCTCCTGCGCATCGGTCGGCAGGCGTTACACTCCCCGCATGCGGATTACCACCTGGAACGTCAACGGACTGCGCGCCGCGCTGCGCAAGGGATTTGCCGAGCACATCGAACGCATCGCGCCAGACGTGCTATTGCTCCAAGAGGTCCGTGCGCTGCCCGAGCAGTTGCCCAAAGAATGGCAAAACCCCGACGGCTGGCACGTGCTCTGGAACCCCGCGCAGAAGAAGGGCTACGCCGGCACCGCGATCTGGTCCCGCACGCCCATCGAGACGCACGAGGTCGGGCTGAGCAAGTCCGACAAGGACCCCGAGGGCCGGCTGCTCACCGCGAGCGTCCAGGGCGTCACCGTCGGCTGCGTCTACCTGCCCTCGGGCTCGTCGGGCGACCACCGCCAGGTTGAAAAAGAGAAGTGGATGAAACGCTTCAAGCCTTGGGCCGAGCAACAACGCAAGCGCGACACACCCTTCCTCTTTGGCGGCGACCTCAACATCGCACACACCGAACGCGACATCTTCTACGCCAAGGGCAACGCCAACACCTCGGGCTTCCTCCCACACGAACGCGACTGGCTGGGCAACGTCCTCACCACCGGGTGGCGCGACCTGGTCCGCGAAGACTACGACCTGCTGCTCGACGACGCGGGCAACCACCACGCCGACGTCGTCGCACGCTACGGCGTCGAGGGCGATGGCATCGACCCCGCGAAGCACGGCCCGTACTCTTGGTGGTCCAACCGCGGCAGCGCTCGGCACAACAACCGCGGCTGGCGCATCGATTACCTCCTGGCCAACGCACCCGCCGCCGCGCTCTTCAAGGCCGCCCACATCGACCGCGCCGCCGGCCTCGCCTGCAGCGACCACGCGCCCGTCTCGGTCGACCTCGATGTGTAGACGTGGACTTGTTTAGCCGCCGCCCAACGGGCGACGTGCAGAGTGAGTGTGCGCCGACGCGCCACCCGTTGGGTGTCGGCTAAACGGTATCATCCCACCATGATCGCAAGCGTCACCGGCACACTCACCGACCTGCAGGGCGAAACCGCCTACCTCGACCCGGGCCACGGGCTGGTCTACGAACTCCTGCTCCCCGCGTTCGCGGCGCATCGGCTCGCGGTGTCGATCGGCCAAACCGTCACGCTCCACACGCTGCACTTCCTCGAATCCAACAACCAGGGCGCGACCTACCTGCCCCGCTTGGCCGGGTTTTTGTCGCTCAACGACCGGGCGTTTTACGAGTTGTTTGTGACTTGCAAAGGCATCGGCCACAAACGCGCGCTGCGCGCCATGGTCCTGCCCACGAACCAGCTCGCCCTCGCGATCGCGGACCGGGATGTGAAGACGTTGCAGACGATGCCGGAGGTCGGCAAGAAGACGGCCGAGACCATCGCCGTCACGCTGCGGGACAAGGTCGAACGCTTCATCGGCACCGGATCGGGCACATCAGGCAACGCGGGCGCGACGCCCGGCGAAACCCCGGGGGGCGGGGCACCCACGACATCGCTGCAGCGCGGCGCGCTCGAAGTGCTGTTGCAGCTTGGCGAGAACCGCGCGCAGGCGGTGGTGTGGATCGACCAGGCCCTCGCGCAGGACGACCCGCCAGCGGAGGTCGACCAACTCGTCGCGGCGGTGTACCGGATCAAGGGCGGCGGGTAGCGCGCGGGGTGTGCGTGCAACCGAGTGATGTCCCGGCTGGCCTCAACCCGGCCGGGTCGGGCGCTGATGCCGCGCAGTCCGCGCTATCGCCCAGGCCGGTCGTTAGGCGGGCCGTCCTCGGGGGGCCCGGGCCGATCGCCGTCGGGGGGGCCGCCGCGTCCGCGTCCTCGGCCGTCGAACGGGTCGCGTTCGATGATGTCTGCGGTGCGTTCGTCGATGTGCTGCTCGCGTTCGTCCTCGGCCTGGGCGAGTTGTTCCTCGAGCTCGGCGATGCGGTCGCGCAGGTCTTGGATCTCGAGCCGGCGGATGGCCATGCGGATATCGAACATGGCCTCGACCTGCTCGCGGAGCTTGGCGGTGTACTCGGCGATCGCCTCGGGGTCGTTGTCCTGCTGGGCCTGTCGGAGCTGGCGGATGAGCGGGACCGAGTCGCGCATGACCTGGATGCTCTGGATGTGGAGCTCGAACCGGGCGGGGTCGTCGGCGTGCATCACGAGCAGCTCGTGGACGCGTGGGAACTCTTCGGTGATCTTGCGGATCGTCAGCGCGGGGTCGTCGTCGCGGGTCGTTCGGAGCTCCTGGGCGAGCTCGGGCTTGATGCGGTCGATGATCTCGATGGCGTGGTCGAGCTGGTCCTCGGTGAGACGCCACCGCCGACCGCCCCGGTCCCCGCGTTCGCCGCGTCCGCGGTCGTCGCGGTCGGCACGGTCGTCGGGCCCGCGGTCGCCACGATCGCCGCGCTCCCCGCGCGGGCGATCACCGTCGGGCGGGGCCTCGCCCTGCCGGGGTGGGTCGGGTCGGTTGCCACGGTCCGGCTGCGCGAGCGCGGCGGGGCTCGCGAGCAGCGCGGTCAGCAGGAGGAGGGTGGACAGTCGTTTCAAGGGTCGGCTCCGGGGGTCCGGGGTTGGACCAGACGCTTCGCGGACTCAGCGTCGGCGTGGGGTGCGTGTGTGCGTCGGGGGCGTGTGTGGGGTGTCACTAAAACAGCATGGCGAGGGATTCATCGTCGGGCGCGAGCTCCTGCCAGAGCTCGCGTTGGAAGTCGTCGTCTCCGCCCCAGATCGGCGCATCACTGACGTTGAAGATGCGGTCCTGCAGGGTTTCAATCTCGGTGTCGAGGTCGGTATCGGTTTCGAGCGAGGCGAGGGTTTCCTCGGGCAGCTCGAGGGCGGGGCGGTCGGGCGTGAGGACCACGGCCGAGTCGCTGGGGGCGGCGGGACCCGCGGTGAAGTAGAACACAAGGCCGGTGGCCAGCGCGATCGCGGCGGCGGCGGCGAGGCCCACCCACGCGCGGCGGGCCGGGCCGAGGGTCGCGAGCACGGGCGGGGCGTCGTGCGGGGCGGCGTTTTGCCCGACGCCGAGGCGTTCCATGATGCGCGTCTCGAGGCCGGCGGGCGTCGCGTCGGGCGCAAGCGCCTCGTCGAGCAGGTCGTTCATCGCCGGGTCGGTGAGGGCGAGGATCCGTCCCTGGAGGTCGGTGGACACGTCGCCGGCGTCGAGCGCTTCGTCCAGCAAGGCGTCGAGCTGTGGGTCGGTCTCGGGGGTGGGGTGGTGGAGGTTCATGGCGGTGGTGGGTCTGGGGTTCAAGGCACCGGGCCACTGAAGCGGCCTTGGCCGGGGCCGGGTTAGGCGGTGCGTGCGGCGGACTTTTCCTGGACGCTGGGTTCGGGGTTGAGGATCTTCTTGAGCTTGCCCAGGGCACGGTGGCCGCGTGCGAGGACCGTGCCCAGCGGCTGGTCGAGGGTCTGGGCGATCTGGGCGAAGCTGAGCCCGGCGGTGTGGCGGAGGTGGAGGACTTCCTGGTCCTGCTCGGGCAGCGTCGCGATCGCGGCGCGGAGGCGGTCGACCTGTTCGCGGTGGTCGCAGGCGTCGAACGGGCCCGCCGGGGCCGAGGGCGCCCCGGAGATGACCTGCTGCTCCGCGGCCGCCCACCCGCTGGGGGTCGACTGCCCGCCCCCGGCCGAGGCCGCGGGGCTCATGTCCATCGGGCGGGCCTGTCGGGCCCGGCGTCGCATTTCGTCTCGGAGGTTATTCATCGCGATCCTGAACAGCCAAGGCTCAAACCGCCCCTGCTCCTGATACCCGCCCGACTGGCCGGGACGCTGCCTGAGCTTCTGCACGATTTTGACGAACGTGTCCTGCGTCAACTCTTCCGCTAATTCCTTATCTTTACACTGCTTAAAGAGAAGGCCATAGACCCGTCGGCTGTACGACTCGACCAAGACCGCCCACGCCTCGCTGTCGCCTTGCGCGGCGGCGGCCAGGGTCCGATTCAACGGGCTGTCGAGCGGCTGGGCCATATCACTTCCGGTCCGTCAGGGTAACGCCCAACCGGCCAGGGCTATTGCCCGCCGGCCTGGGGCCTGAACGCGATTCACACGCGGCCGCAACCCCTTCATCGGCTGGCGACCCGCATCAACTTCCAGCATACTGCATTCTATGCCCACCCCGCCCTTTACCCTGCCCGGCAGCGACCGCGACCTCGCCGACCCCGCCGTCGTCGCCGACCTGCTCCGACAGACCGCCCACGCCAACCGCGCCGACCCCGCACGACGCGGCTGCTGCGCCTATGTCGACGCCCCTACCCGCCTGCTCATGACCGGCGACCTCCACGACAACGCCCGCGGGCTCGCACAGGCCGTCAAACTCGCCAAGCTCGACAAGGCACGCGCCAACCGCATCGTCCTCCACGAGATCGTCCACGGCCCGTCCCGCATCAACGGCATGGACCTCTCCATCCGCACCCTCGCCCGGGCCTGCTGCGTCAAGCTCGCCTACCCCGAGCAGGTCTACATGATGCTCTCCAACCACGAGCTCGCGCAACGCCGGCAAGAGCACGTCTTCAAGGACGGCGGCAGCGATATCGACGCCTTCAACGACGGGCTGAGCCACCTCTACGGCGACGAGGCGGACGACGTCCACGCCGCCTTTGATGAGTATGTCGATTCCCTCCTGCTCGCGGTGCGGTGCGGCAACGGCGTGATGTGTGCGCATTCATTGCCCAGCCCGCGGAAGATCGAGCTGTTCGACCCGGCGGTGCTTGAGCGTGAGCTGACCGAGGCGGACTACGCGGCCGACGGTTCGGCGCACCTGATGGTGTGGGGCCGGCACCAGACGCAGAAGGTCGCCGCCGAGTTGGCCGACGCGTGGGGGGCCGAGACGTTTTTGCTGGGTCACCAGCCCGCGGACATGGGCTGGGAGGAGATGGCGCACAACATCCTGATCCTCGCGAGCGACCACGACCACGCGTGTGCGTTGCCGTTGGACCTGGAGGAGCAGCTCGATCGCGATGAGCTGACGCAGTACATCGTGCCGCTGGGTGCGGTGCGGGTGTAAGGCGCTGCCGCAAGCGCCGTCGAGTGACTGCACGCCGCGGGGCTCGGGGGGTTCCCTGCCTCGACGTATCGCCCGCGCTTCGCCGACTACACTGTGATGTACGAACTGTTTTTCCAAGGAGCTTGCCCATGACCCGTTTCATCGCCGCCGCCGCACTGACCTCGACCCTCGCGTTCCTCCCCGCCTGCCACCACGCCCACCACCACGGCGACGGGATGCACGGCCAGACGGAGAAGATCACCCACGCCATCTGCATCCTCTCCGCCACCGAGGGCAACAACGTCACCGGCTGGGTCAAGTTCGAGCAGACCGCCCAGGGCACACGCGTCACCGCCGATGTCCGCGGACTCACCCCCGGCAAGCACGGCTTCCACGTCCACCACCTCGGCGACATCTCCGCCGCCGACGGCACCGCTACCGCAGGCCACTACAACCCCCACGGTGTCGACCACGGCCTGCCCAGCGACGGGCACGGCCACGGCCACTCGGAGGTCGGCGGACACGTCGGCGACCTGGGCAACCTCGACGCCAACGCGCAGGGACACGCCACCTACGACGTCACCTACAAAGACCTCAAGCTCCACTACATCCTCGGCCGCAGCATCATCGTCCACCGCGACGAAGACGACGGCGGCCAGCCCACCGGCAACGCCGGGCCCCGCATCGCACAAGGCGTCATCGGCATCGACGCCGCTGAGTAAACACGACCAGACGCTTCGCCGACTCAGCGTCGGCGTACCCAAAAAGCCGCACGACTCAAAACCCCATGCCCACAGCGTTGCGAAAGCAATGCCGTGGGTTTTTCTTAAGACTCAAACCACAACCATCGCAAACACGTGTTCGATCACCAATAGGAAACGCGCTACTCGCCGCCATCCACACCCGCGAACAAATCCAAAATGCTCTCATACGGCACGCAGTTGTGGAACACCATCTGCAGGTTCTCCTGCCGGCCGTCCTGCGTGTTGTAGTACACGCTCGTCGTCGAGGTCACCAGCCCGACCACCTCGCCACGGTCGTTGAGGATCGGCCCGCCCGAGGAACCCTTGGCGTAGTCGGCCGTGATCTGCATCCGCCGTGCACCCGTGCCCCGGCGGCGGGGCTCCAGGAAAAACCGGGACACCTCACCCGATGTGTAGCAGTAAAAACGACCGTCGGGATGGGTGATCGCGTGGACCCGTTCGCCGACCTCCGCGTCGCGTGCGATCGGCAGCGCGGTGTAGGGCCCGTGGTCGGGCGACAGCCGCACCAGCGCCACATCATCACGCGCGTCGCACGCGAGCACCTCGACGATCGGCACGACCCGGCCGTCGTGCGTCCGCGCGACCAGCGTCAGGTTGTCCGCGTTGTCGACGACGTGGTGATTCGTCACCGCCAGACCGTCTTCGCTGATGATGAACCCCGACGCGCAGTTCGCGTGGTACCGGTCGCAGTTGCCGCAGAGGTAAAGCCCGGCCACGACCAGCACACCGTCGACCGCCTGCTCGTACACACCCTGGCCGTCCGCCTCCGCGTCCACCAGCGCCCCCGCGAGCGGCGCGTCCAGCGCCACCGCCGAGCGGCGCAGCTGCGTCTGCAACTCGGCGTTGTCCGTCGATACGCCCGAGTCGATCAGCACCGTCGCCTCGCGCTCGATCTCCATCACGATCGAGCGGTCGTCGATGTACGACTCCCCGCCCGCCGCACGCGACAGCGGGACCAGCACGAACACGAGCAGGGCGGTCATCGGCAGCAGTAGTCGGAGCATCGGGGGCCTCGTAGGGTGCGAGCGGTTGGTACGCCGAACATCCTAACCCAGTTCACCCCACGCCCGTTTAGCAGCCGCCCCACGGGCGGCGCATTCCCCGTCGCGCACCACCTGATCGGCAACGACCCAACGGCGTCGCGAAACACCATCACACAACCACGGCAACCGCCTATTCCTGCTCGGCCAGCCAGCGTTCCGCATCAATCGCGGCCTTGCAGCCCATCCCCGCGGCCGTGATCGCCTGACGGTACACATGGTCCGACACGTCGCCCGCCGCGAAGACGCCCTCGATATTCGTCGTCGAGCGGTACGGGTCCTGCAGCTTGATGTAGCCCGAGTCGTCCAGGTCGAGCTGGCCCTCGAGGAACTTCGTGATCGGCGTGTGCCCAATCGCGAGGAACAGCCCGCCCAGCGCCATCTCGCTCGACTCTTGAGTGGCGTTGTTGATGAGCTTGACGCCCGTGATCTTGTCGTCGCCGAGCACCTCGGTGACCTCGGTGTTCCAGTGGATCTCGATCTTGGGGTTGTCCTTGGCACGCTGGGCCATAATCCGGCTGGCACGCATCACATCACGCCGGACGAACATATGCACCTTGCTCGCGAACTTCGTGAGGTACGTCGCCTCCTCGACCGCGCTGTCACCGGCACCCACAACGCCGAGCTCCTGGTCGCGGAACATCGGCAGCGCACCGTCACACACCGCGCAAGCACTCACCCCGCCGCCCGAGGTCGCGAGCTTCTGCTCGTTCTCCTGGTTCAGCCAGTTCGCCTTCGCACCCGTCGCAATGATGACCGACTCGGCGAGCACTTCATACCCGCCATCCCCCTTCACGTGGAACGGCCGCTTGGACAGGTCGACGCTGGCGACATCCTGGAAGATCGAAAACAGCTTGCCGCTGACGTCCTTGGCGTTCACCGGGCCCTCGTCGGTGACCACACGGGTATCGAAACGCGCCGCTTGCTCGAAGAACTTCTGCATCATCTCGGGGCCCGTCACGCCGTCGGGGAAACCGGGGTAGTTCTCGACCTCGGTCGTCAGCATCAGTTGGCCACCCGCGAGCAGCGAACCGGCAGAACGCCCCGCAAAAACGAGCGGGCTGAGCTGGGCACGCGCCGCATAAATCGCGGCCGTCCAGCCCGCAGGGCCCGAGCCGATGATGACAACTTTTTCGGTAGGGAGGTTGGTTTGATTCATGGCGGGATTGTAGCGGGGTAGGGGGGTGGGAGTTGGGGATTCGGGATCAGGGTTTGGGGTAGGGATAGAACGCGCCAAGCCCCGCGACTATTCCGCCAGTGTCGCCCCAGCCCCCGGGCCCATGGATACACACAACGCGTGCACCGCCGGCCCGCGCAGGCGCCCCGCAAGCTCCGCCCGCGCTAGTACGCGCCGCGGCGCACCAACACCGTGATGATCGTCTTGGTCAGCAGCGAGATGTCCAGCCAGACCGACCAGTTACGCACGTAGTACGTATCCATCCGGACGCGCTCGGCGTAGCTGACATCGTTCCGCCCCGACGTCTGCCAGATGCCGGTGATGCCCGGGCTGACTTGTTGGTAAAGCTCGTAGACCGGGCCGTACTTCTCGATCTCATCATCCACAATCGGGCGCGGGCCCACCAGCGACATGTCGCCTTTGACAACGTTCCAGAGCTGGGCGAACTCATCGAGACTTGTCTTGCGCAGGAACTTGCCCACCGCCGTGATGCGCGGATCGTCCTTGAGCTTGTGGTCGCGTTCCCACTGCCCGCGCAGCTCGGGGTGGTCGGCCAAATACTGCGCGAGCTTCGTGTCGGCGTCGGGCACCATCGAGCGGAACTTGACGATGGTGAAGTGCTTGCCGTCTCGGCCAAGACGCTGCTGCTTGTACGTCACGGGGCCGGGCCCGCCGGTCGGGTCGAGCCGGATCGCCAGCGCGATGCCCGCGAACACCGGCAGCAGCAGCGGGGCGGCCAGCGCGATCAGCAGCAGGTCGATGCACCGCTTGAGCGCACGTCGGCCGGGATTAAGCAGACGATGCCGGACCTGCAACCCCAGCACGCCGTTCATATCCACCGCCGAGACCCACAAGCTCGAGAACCCCGCGATCTGTGGCACGACCATCAGCCGATCAAACGCCTGGCTCAGGTTGAACATCAAACGCTCGGCCTTGCTCGGGTCGAGGTCCGCCTGCGCGAGGACCGCGAACCGGATATGCAGGTGCTCCGACAGCTCGGCCGCATCTTCGTACCCCCCCGCGACGGGGATGCCGCACACCGCGCTGCCCGGCTCGTGCGCATCATCCAGGACCGCGACCGGGCGAAGCCCCAACGCCGGCTGACGCAGCAGGCGCTGGATCACACCCTGCGCCGCCGCGCCGCCGCCGAGGATCACGACGGGTCGGCCCCACCAGGACTTACGCTTGAACAGGTGACGCACCACACCGCGGAACGCAGGCAGCGCGACCAGCGTCAACGCCCAGGCCAACAGCAAGACACCGCGCGAGAACGTCGACGACTGGGCCGAGAGAAACGTCGCCGCCGCAGCCATGAGGTACCCCAGCGTCGCGACCGTGAACTGGCGGCGAAGCTCATCCGCCGCGGGCAGCATCACCGAGGCGTAGAGCTTGTTGAACGCCCCGCCGATCAAAAGGATCAGCAGGAAAGGCCAACCCACGCGCAGGTAAAACACCGGGTCATACGCGCCGCCCGCCAGCCAGTACCCGTACACCGCGGCCGTGTACGCCGACGACACCGCGAGCATGTCGGCCCCGAGCAGCAGCAGCTTCACGCGCGTGGGCTTGCCCTGAAGATCGATCGCGACGGGGTGCGGGCGGGCTGCCCCTTTCGGCCTGGCGCCGACCGATTGATCGCGATCCAGGAACCGCTCGACCGCCGCGCGGATCGTACGCGCCTCGCCCGACGACGGCGTCACCATCGGCGACGCGTGCGACGAAGCGCCGCCCAGTGCCGCGGATTGTTCACTTGGCCCAGTCACTGCGAAAACCGCTCCCAAGCCCCCGCGACGTGGCGTCGAATCTCCTCCAAAAACCGCTCGCGGGAGAAGCCCTCCGCGTGCCGACGGATCGCCGCCGAGTCGAAATCCCCCGCACGCCGAAGGAATATGCTAACCGCATCGGCGATCGCCCGCGCATTTTGCTCGTCGAAATGCACCCCCGTCACACCCTCCAAAACCGTCTCCCCCGTCCCCCCACGCGACAGCGCCACCACCGGCGCCCCCGACGCCATCGCCTCCACCGGCGTGATCCCGAAATCCTCGTCCGCCGCAAACACAAACGCCTTGCAGCGCGCCATATGGTCCGCCACCACCGCGTCACCCGCCGCACCCAGCAGCTTGATATTCGCCTTGCCCGATGACAACGACTTGCAACGCGCCATGCCCGGGCCATCGCCGATCACCACCAGCTCTTCGCCGTTGAGCGCAAACGCCTCGACCACCGCCTCGACCTGCTTGTAAGGCACCATCCGCGACACGAGCAGGAAGAACCCCTCGCGCGTCTGCGTCGCATCAAACCGGTCGACCTCGACCGGCGGATACACCACCGCCGCCTCCCGCCGATACGTCTTCGCGATCCGTTTCGCCACCGTCTTCGAGTTCGCAAGAAAATCATCGACCCGTAGCGCGCTGAGCGCATCCCACTGCCGAAGCTTGTGCAGTTGCCTGCGCACCATCGGCCGAGCCAGCGCCTTCACACCCGTCAACGAATCGACGTACGCATGCGTCAGGTCCCACGCGTAACGCATCGGCGAGTGCACGTAGCTGATATGCAGCTGGTCCGCCCGCGTCAGCACGCCCTTGGCCACGCAGTGGCTCGACGACAACACCACCTCCGCGCCGCGCACATCCAGCGTCTCGATCAGGCCCGGCATCCAAGGCAAAAACGCCGGGCGAAAACGTCGGCCGCCCGGGACATGCTGCAGCGCCGTCGTGTGCACCTCGCGCCCCTCAAGCGGCGTCCCCTTGAACCCGGCCGGCTCATGCACCAGGGTGTGGATCGGCGCGTCGGGATACAACTCGGCAAACGCCGCGAGCACCTTCTCCGACCCCGCATAGGCCTGCAACCATTCATGAACCAACGCAACACGCATCGGGAGATTGTAGAGAGATGTGCGATGTCGGATGTTCGATGTGCGATGTACGATGTCAGGCAAAGCAAACCCCTGGCCAGTCCGCCCCAGGCCGCCGTCTCCACATCGAGCATCGAACTTCACACATCGAACATGCCCATGCCTCAACTCATGGCCGACCAACGCTGGATCGGGGACCACGGCATCGGGCGCTTTGCGCGCGAAGTGATCGCTCGCCTCGGCGACACCACACCCGTCCCGACCGACCGACCGCCGCTGCACCCGCTCGACCCCTGGCTGCTGCGTAGAGCACTCAAACGCGGCAGGCCCGACCTCTACTTCTCCCCCGGCTTCAACGCCCCCGCCGCGTGCGACACCCCGATCGCCATCACCGTCCACGACCTGATCCACCTCGACATCCCCGAGGAATCGGGCTCCATCAAACGCTGGTACTACCGCCGTATCGTCGGCCCGGCCGTACGGCGAGCCACCGCCGTCTTCACCGTCTCCGAGTTCTCCAAACGACGCATCGCCGAGCACTTCGCAATCGACGCCGGGAAGATCGTCGTCGTCTACAACGGCGTGTCCGACGCCTTCACCCCCGAAGGCAACACCGCACACCACAGCGACCAGGCACACCACCGCCACGGCCGATACCTCCTCTACGTCGGCAACCACAAGCCACACAAAAACGTCCCCGCGCTCATCGACGCCTTCGCCCACGCAAAGCTCGACCCGGACCTCGGCCTCGTCATGACCGGCCGACCCAGCGACACACTCCTCGCCCAGATCAAAGACGCCGGCATCGACAGCCGCGTCCGGTTCATCGAACACCTCACCGATGACGAGCTCGCCGGCTGGTACCGCGGGGCGCTCGCGCTCATCTGCCCCTCACGCTACGAGGGCTTCGGCATGCCCGTGCTCGAAGCGTTCGCCTGCGGCACGCCCGTCGTCTGCAGCAACGCCGACGCGCTGAGTGAAGTCGCAGCAGGCGCCGCGCTACAAGCCGACCCCGAAGACAGCGCCGCCTTCGCGCAGGCACTCGCGCGCATCACCGAAGACGAAGCCCTCCGAAGCGAACTTTCCGCCCAAGGCCTCGCCCGCGCCGCATTTTTCTCCTGGAACAACACCGCAAAAAAAATCCACGAAGCCCTCAACCCATAAACCCACACGCCCCCCCGGCCTGGTTGCTTCAGCAACCAGGCGTCCCAAGCCCCCCAAACAACACCCCCTCAAACCCCCACCGCCTCCAGCATCAAGTCCAGCCGCCCCCCCCAATCCGCCCCGCGCGCAAACGCGATCCGCGCCGCGCGACCCGCGTCACCCGCCGGATTCGCAAGCACCTCACCCACCGCCGCCACAAAATCGCCCGCGTCAGCACACAGCGCCGCCGGCGGGGCCACCCGCTCGAGCTCCGCCCACCGCGTCGCGACCACCGGCAGCCCGCTCGCCAGGTACTCGTACAGCTTGATCGGGCTCACACCATCCACCAACGCATTGCGCTTGAACGGGATCAACCCCACATCCGCATGCCGCAGATACCCCGGCAGCGCCTCGTAGGGCCGACGCCCCAGCAGACGGACATTCGCAAGCCCACGCAGCGCCGACACGTCCGTATCCACCGGGCCGATGACCACAAACGTCACGCCCCGATGCTGCGCCGCCGTCTCACACAGCAGGCCCACATCAAACCACGACGCGATCGCCCCGACGTACACCGCGATCGGCGTCTCCACCCCCGCGTACTCCGCGGGCTTCGCGGGCGGCGCGTCCCCAGGCGCACGCAGGAAATGCCCCACATCCGCGCCGTTGGGAACATACGTCGCCGCACGCGGCTTAGCGTCAAGAACATGTTCCTCCAGCGTCGCCGCCGTGTAGATGACATGGTCCACCCGGCCGATCAATTCGCGCTCGCGTTTGACCATCGCCGCCGTCACCGCCGGGAACGCCTCAAGCCGATCCGTCACCCGCAGCACCGACCTGCCATGCGCTACCGCATCCAGCCAAAACCCCTGACGCACCGCATCCACCACGAGCAGATCAACCTCGCCAAACCCCTCACGCTTCAGCTTCCTTACCACACCAGGCAGCGTCCACCGCTGCCAGTGGTCCAGCGTCACACGCGACCGCAGCCCCGCCGGTGTCGCGTGCGGCAGCAGGGTCATCGGCGAGTAATGAAACAGCCGACCGGCAACATCCCGCCCGCCCCCGGCCCGCCAATCCCGCAAGCGGTCCAACGCCTCGCCCCGGCCCGCACGACGCAGCAGGTGCAAAGGCGACACCGGCTCCGACACAAACGCCACCTCCCAGCCACGCTCCGCCAGCCGACGCGCGTAATGGTTCGCCCCCACACGCAGCGGCGTCCCCCAATACGCATTGGCCGCCCAGAGGCAACGCCCGCTCACGCCTCCTCCTCCATACAGACGATCGAACACACGCAC
>JBITAC010000019.1:0-47538 GCA_044439905.1 Phycisphaerales bacterium JB063
CTTACGACCACCGACAGAAATCGTCTTATACGGTGTCATGCGAAACCAAGACAAGAGCCTTGGGTATGGCTGGAAATGTAGGTGGAGCACACGTTGATTCGAAGGATCACTGGTTTGGTGCCCAAGTACCAGAAGATGGCGTTGCGGTCAATGTCGTCGTGGACTTCACAGCGATTAAAGATTTCGCGAAGAGAATTCGAAACTGCCGCGCATCTTACTGGGTTAATATGACAACTCCTGCTCCCATGAATTCTGCCCGAATGGACCTAATCAGTGATCAGATCTACAAGGTTCACCTTGAATCTGAAGATGCCAAGAAAGGCTATATTTGCAAAATTGAATTTGAGGTGGTTGATTACAAGAATGTCGAAAGGGCCTAACCAACCGCTGCAGTTGACAAGCGACGCCCGCAGGTCCTGATCTTCTCCGAGTCGTCCGCCCCTCCCCGCGGGCGACTCGCAACTGAGCGGGGAGACGTTAGCTATCTTTGATCGCTGTCATGCGTTGGCCGGGTTCGAATGCTTGGCCGGCGGTGAAGTCTTTGAGGGTCATGGCGCGTTTGCCGGGGCGTTGGAGTTCGAGGGGGGTGATGGTGCCGGGGTGGCAGGCGATGCGGTTGTTTTCGAGGACGGCCCCCGGAACTGGGTTTCCGGGGGCGGGGGTCGGGTCGGCTTCGACGCGGAGGAGGGTGAGCACTTCCGGGGGCTGCGTGGGGTGATCGTCGCGGTGCCAGTGGACTTTGCAGCCGGGCCAGGGGGTGAGGCCGTGGATTCGGGCGCGGACGGCGTCGGCGGGCTGGTTGAAGTCGACGGTGCCGTCGGCCTTGCTGAGCTTGGGGGCTTTGGTCGCCTGGGTGTCGTCCTGATCGATCGCGTGGAGGGTATTGTTTTGCAGGTCGCGTAGGACTTTGTTCACGGCGTCGGGGCCGAGCTTGGCCAGGCGGTCGTGGAGCTCGCCTGCGGTCTCATGGGGATCGATGGCGAGGCGGTCCATGGCGTAGATCCGGCCGGCGTCCATGCGTTGGGCCAGGCCGATGACACTGACGCCGGTCTCCTTGTCATTGTTGATCATCGCCCAGTTGATGGGCGCCGCGCCGCGGTAGCGCGGCAGCAGCGACGAGTGCAGGTTGACCGCGAGCTTGCCCAGCGCGTCGATCAGCTCGGGCGAGAGCTTTTGGCCAAACGCGATGACGACCGCGGCGTCGGGCTTGAGGTCACGGACCTGCTGCACGAACGCCTCGGTGTTGACGTTGTCTTGCTTGAAGGTCGGCAGCGTGTGTTCCGCGGCCCACTGCCCCACGGGTGTCGGGGTCATGATTCGCTTACGGCCGGCGGGCTTGTCGTGTTGGGTAACGACGGCGAGCAGCTCGTGCTGCGCGTGCAGGCGTTCGAGGGTGGGGAGGCCGAAGCTGCCGGAGCCGAGGAAGAGTAGACGCATGGGGGGCAAGTTTAGGGTGTGTGACCCCGCGGCGTTGCGGCGCAAGGGCGGGGGCTTGTGCCGGTGGATTGCGTGGGTGTGGTTACGCGTCGGCTTCGAGCGCGCGGAGGGCGCGCTTGTTGGCCATGCGGTCGATGGTCGACATCTTGTCGATGATGAGCACGCCGTCGAGGTGGTCGTACTCGTGCTGCCAGATGCGGGCGAGCAGGTCGTCGGCGGACTGCTCGAACGCGTTGCCGTCCAGGTCGGTCGCGCGGATCGTGGCCTGCTCGGGGCGGACGACTTCGACGGTGATCTGCGGGAGCGAGAGGCAGCCCTCGTCGCGTGCGGTCTTACCGCCGGCGGTCGCGACGATAACGGGGTTGATGTAGACGCGGTCGTCGCCGGGCTCGCCGGTGGGGTTGGCGACGAACATACGCCAAGGCAGGCCGACCTGCGGCGCAGCCAGGCCGACACCCGGCGCCGCATGCATGAGCTCGATCATCTTCTGGGCCACCGCACGCACCTCGTCGGTGACCTCGGGCACGGGCTTGGCGGCTTCGCGCAGCACGGGCGCGGGGTAATGAACAATCGCAAGGGAGTCGGGATCAACCATGCGGGGGATCGTAGCAGGCCACGGGCATCGGGCAAGCAGCCCACCGACTCACAACCCATTGGCTCGGCGCGGTTTAGCTTTTGAGGAATCCCGAGTCATGAAAAACCGATTTTCTGGGCCACCAAGCGGGATGCCTCCGCCCAGTGACACTCTTTTAGGCAATCCCGGGCCGATCTCGGAGATGGGGATCGTTCCTAATCCATGCTGTCATCACGACTTGGGGCTTGACCTGGAGGCCGAGGGTTGCCATACTCCATAGGTTGAACACATATTCTCGGACGAAGGCCCGGCCTGCACGACTCACAGCGATTTCCGCCTTCGTTTCCTACGGCAAAATCTGCCAACCCTCCGCATTGCAAGGGGATACGTCAAAATGTCCACGGTGACGAAAAAAGAACTCATCGATCAGATTGCCGACGCCACCGGGCAGAAGCGTGTCGTAACCAAGCGCGTGATCCAGGGCTTTTTGGACTCGATCATTGTCGAGCTGGGCAAGGGGAACCGCCTGGAGTTTCGCGACTTCGGGGTGTTCGAGGTGAAGCAGCGGCGTGCGCGGATCGCGCAGAACCCGAAGACCCTCGAGCCCGTGCCCGTGCCGCCCAAGCGGACGGTGAAGTTCAAGGTCGGCCGACTGATGCGCGAGACCCTGGCGAGCGCCGATGAGGCGGATGCGCTGACGGACCTTGAGCCACCGCTGCCCTCGGCCGAGGACGACAGCGCCGCGGTCAACCATGACGCTTGACCCACCACTGCAACGCGAACTCGATGCGCTGGAACAGAGGTCGCTTCGGCGGTCGCTGCGCGCGCTGCCGACGACGGGCAAGCGGGTCGAAATCGATGGACGTCGCCTGCTCAACCTCGCGGGCAATGACTACCTCGCGCTGGGCCAGCACCCCCGACTCATCGACGCGGCCCAGCGGGCGATCAAAACCTACGGCGTCGGCTCGGGCGCGTCGCGTCTGGTGACGGGTTCGCTTACGGTCCACGCGCAGGCCGAGCGAGACGTCGCTTCGCTCAAGCACGCCGACGCCGGGCTGCTGCTGCCGACGGGGTACATGGCGAATGTCGCGGTTCTGGGCGCACTCGCGGGGCCCGGCGACCTGGTTTGCCAGGACAAACTCAACCACGCGAGTCTGATCGACTCGGCGGCGCAGTGCGGCGCCGCGGTCCGTACCTACCCGCACCTGCAGACGACGAAGCTTGAGCGTCTTCTGTCGCACCACGCCAAAGCGTCGCCGCAGCATCGGCGGTTCATCGTGACCGACAGCGTGTTCTCGATGGACGGGGATGCTGCCGAGCTGCCGGCGCTATGCGACCTGGCGGACCGATACGACGCGGTGCTGGTGGTCGACGAGGCGCATGGCACGGGCATCCTCGGTGAAACCGGCGCGGGGCTCGCGGAATTGCAAGGCGTCGCCAGGCGGGTGTATCAATGCGGGGCGGGCGGCGTTGTCGTCTCGACTGCGAGCAAGGCGCTGGGCGGGATGGGCGGCATCATCACCGGCTCGCAGGCGGTGATCGACACGATGGTTAACCGGGCCCGGCCCTTGCTTTACAGCACAGCCATCGCTCCCGCGCAGGCCGCGGCGCTGAGCGCCGCGGTCGCGCTAGTCCGGGACGAGCCAGGCCGGCGCGGACACCTGACAGTCCTGTGCCGGCTGGCGCGTCGCCGGCTGATTGGCATGGGCTGGCCCGGCCTGGACAGCGCGGTCGCGACGCCGATCCTGCCGCTGATTGTAGGCCACGCGGACCGGGCCCTCGCCCTCTCTCGGCGGCTAGAAGACGCCGGTGTGCTTGGCGTCGCGATCCGCCCGCCGACCGTCGCGCCCGGCAGCTCGCGTGTCCGGCTGACGCTACGTGCAGACCTGGAGGAACAGGAACTGATCGATGCGCTCGATACAATCGGTCCCCCGCGGTGACATCCCCGCGCGAATGCATACCATGAGTCAGCGATGCCTAACCCCCTGCAATATCGATGGATGATCGCCCCTGCCTTCGCGCTCGCGTTGCTGGGTTGCATGGGCTGTAACGAAAAGGCCAAGTCGAAGCCCGTAGGCGGCTTAGACGATCTTATGGCTGAGCAGTCCTCGGCCGAAGTCGAAGCCCCCGTGGACCACGAAACGCTGAGACGCCCCCCCGCCGACCCGCGTGCGGCGCTGGAAGCGGCGCTCGCTTCGGGCGAGATCGTGCACGATGGCGACGACAACCGATTCCTCGCGCAAGTACTCGAGGTCTGCGGGGTACCTGTGGCGTCACAGGTGTTGGTGTTCTCAAAGACGAGCCAGCAAAACCGGCTGATCACCCCCAGCAACCCCCGCGCGATCTACTTTTCCGACGACTGCTACGTCGGCTTTGTGCCCGGCGGGCTGATCGAGCTCAGCGATACCGACCCCGACGAAGGCACGGGGTTTTATGCCTTCCACCCACGCTCCTATGACACCGACCGCCCGCTCGACGTCCCGGTCTCGTGCCTCAACTGCCACGCCAGCTCGCGCACCAATCATGCCCCGGGCCTGCTGGTCCGGTCGGTCTACCCGGATGCGGACGGCTTCCCCATCGGGGGCGCGGGGTCGTTCGTCACGGGCCACGCCAGCCCGCTCGAAAAGCGCTGGGGCGGGTGGTATGTCACAGGCGAGCACGGCACGATGCGGCACATGGGCAACGTCATCGCTCATGAGACCGAGCACAACGCCGAGCTCGATATGGACAGCGGCGCGAACCGCGACTCGCTCGACGACCTCATCCGCACGGACCGCTACCTCGCCCCGGGCAGCGATATCGTCGCGCTCATGGTCCTCGAGCACCAGGTCGAGATGCATAACCTGCTGACTCAGGGGGCGGCCGCGGTCCGCAAACAGACCTTCCGGAGCCGGCGCATCGTGGACTCCAGCGGCGACACACCCTTTGACCCGTATGAATCCGACACACTGATGTCGCTGGTCAACCACCGGGCCCAGCGGATCGTCGAGCACATGTTGTTCGCCGACGAGCTGGTGCTGACCGCGCCCGTGCGGGGTGACCGCGCGTTCCTCCGGCAGTTCCGCGCCAACCGACGCGAGACCGACGCGGGCCATTCGCTTAAGGATTTCGAGCTGACCACCCGGCTGTTTCGGTATCGATGCAGCTACATGATCTACGCGCGTGCCTTCGACTTGATGCCCGAGCTTCTCAAGGAGGCCGTCTACCGCGAGTTGTTTGAGGCGCTGACGGGTGACGACACCGAACTCAACGGGCACCTCGACCCGGCCGAGCGCGAGGCCATCCTCACCATCCTGCGTGCGACTAAGCCCGACCTGCCCGCGTACTGGCAAGACTAAGACGCCTTGATCCATCACGCGTCTACAGGATGCCTACCCACGCACGGTGATCGTGGGGGCGTTGAACTGCTCGTCGAGCTCGTGTGCGCGCACCTGCTGCATGAGTTGCTGCGCGACCGCAGTAAGCTCGGCCGAAAGCTGGTCGTCGCTGGTAAAGTTTGCGGTCGGGTCACCCGCGTCGGCGTTGCGGCGCAGCGCGGTGTTGATCGGGACGGTGCCGAGGAACGCGACGCCCTGCTGCTGCGCGAGCATCTCTGCGCCGCCTCGGCCGAAGATGTCGTATTCCTTGCCGTCGTCGCCGATGAAGTAGCTCATGTTCTCGACCAGCCCGAGCACATCGATGCCGAGCTGGCGGAACATGGTGATCGCGCGGCGGGCGTCGTCCTGGGCCACCTTCTGCGGAGTACACACGATCACCGCGCCCGTCAGCGGGAGCAACTGCGCCAGCGTCAGCGGGACGTCGCCCGTGCCCGGCGGCATGTCGATCACGAGCGTATCGAGCTCGCCCCAGGACGTCTGCGTCGCGAGTTGGCGGAATGCGCCGTGCGCCATGGGGCCGCGCCAGATCAGCGCCTGGTCTTCTTCGACCAGTGAGCCGACGGACATGGCTTTGAGCCCGTGTACGTTGTAAGGGATGATGGTTTGGCCCACGGCCTTAGGGGGGATGTTCTCCGTGCCGAGCATCGTGGGCAAGGACGGGCCGTAGATGTCGCCATCAAGTATCCCGACCTTCTGCCCGGCCCGCGACAACGCGATCGCGAGATTGACCGCAACCGTCGACTTCCCCACCCCGCCCTTGCCCGCGCCGACCGCGATGATGTGTTTCACATCAGGGAGCGGGTTGCCGGCTCGTGCCTGATCCTGCGGGTTCTGCTGCTCTGGCGCGGGGCCGCCAGCGGGCTTTTTCGCCTCGGGCTGGTTTGTCGTGAGCCCCGACGAAAACTCGACTTCGATCCCCGAGACCCCGGGGATGCCGCCGACCGCCTGCTCGATATCTTCCCGCAGCCGGCGCTTGATCGGGCTGTTCAGCGCATCGAGCCGGATCCCGATTTGGACCCGTCCATCCTCACCGATATCCAGATGGGACAAGCGGTTAAGAGAGATCAAGTCGCGGTGCAGCTCGGGGTCGTTGACCCGTTGGAGGGCTGCTAAAACGTCTTCACGGCTGGCTGGCATGGGGCTCTCGTCGGGTTCAGGCACAGGTCGGTCGAGCCACGGATCATAGACCCTCTCGTGGCGATGGGCGAATTCCTGGCGTGAGATGCAATAGTCACCGCCGGGCCGCGTTTTGCCCTTGTCAGCAATCCACACCCTCCTTTTCAAGGAATCCAGCTATGAAGAAGACTCTCGTGATGACGTTTGCGACCTCCGCCCTGCTCGCAACGAGCTCCGCCTTCGCCGGCGGCCGGTGCGGTGGGTGCTGCCCGCAGGGGGACGACCCCAGCGCCGAGGACGTGCAGGAAGTGATCTGCCCGGACGGTAGCTCCGAGAACGGCGTCATGGAAGTGGTCCAGGACGAAGAGATGCAGGACGGCGAGCAGCCGCGTCGGCGTGACGGCGAGCGTGCCCGCCGCGGCGACCGCGAAGGCGCGGAGGGCGACCGGCCCCAGCGTGGCGGGGAACGCGCCCAGCGCGGCAACCGCGGCACCCGGCTTGTCCGGATGCTTCTGCAAGGCACCGAGCCCACCGAAGAACAGCAGGAAGCCATCCGCGGCGTGATTGAATCGGCCGGCGAATCGGCGCGTGAAGTGATGCAGGCCGCACGCGAAGCATCCCAGGCCGGCGAAGAGGTCGACCGCGAGGCCGTCCGCGCCCAGATCATGGAGATCCAGCAGGCAGTGCCAAGCCAGGTCCGCGACGTGCTGACCGAAGCACAACAGGAAATCTTCGACGCCAATCTCGCGGCACACGAAGAGCGCATGGCGGAACGCGAAGCCCAGCGCGAAGAGCGTGGCGAACGCGAAGGTGCCGACCGCCCACGCCGACCCCGCGGTGGTGAAGGCGAAGACCGTCCCCGTCGCCCACGCGGCGGCGACCGCCCCGACGAGCTTGAACTGGGCTAAGCCCACCGCAAATACCCATGACTCATGATGGCCGCCCCGGCGCGCAGGCGTACCGGGGCGGTTTTTTGCGCTGACCTCGCACTGCAAACCACTGTATCGACCATGGAGATGCTGAAGGCCCGTGCCTCAAGGCGCGCGAGCGGTGACGAGGCAAGCACTGACTCCCGCCCTACTGCACCAGCCCCTTGGTCAGCCGCATAAACGCGGTTTCGAGGTTGACCTTCTCTTCTTCGAGTTCCATCAGGCGGAAGCCCTCGTGAACGAGCTTGCTCGCGATGTCGGCGGCGGTGGTATTCGTATCGAGGTTGACCTTGAGGATCGCCCCGCCGCGTTCGACACCGATGACGCCGGGGTGCTGACGCAGCGTATCCGCCGCCGAGTCGGGCCGATCGACCGTGACATTGACGACGTTGCCGGTCCGAGCTCGCGCAAGCATCTCCTGGGTCGTGCCGACGAACTTCAGCTCGCCCTGCTCGATGATGCCGACCTTGTTACAGAGGTCCGCGAGTTCGAGAAGGATGTGCGAACTGATGAGGATGGTCTTCCCCATGCGGTGGAGCTCTTTGAGCAGCTCGCGCATCTCGATGCGCGCACGCGGGTCCAGGCCCGACGCCGGCTCATCCATCAGCAGTACTTTGGGGTCGTGCAGCAGGACGCGTGCGACCGAGAGCCGCTGCTGCATCCCGCGCGACAATGAGTTGACGTCCGCATCGGCCTTGTGGGTAAGGTCGGTGAGCGCGAGGACGTCGTCCATCACCTGCCGGCGCTGCGCCCCGTTGATGTTGTACGTCGCGGCGAAGAACTCGAGGTACTCCTTGACGACCATGTCCTCATAGCTGCCAAAGAAGTCGGGGACGTAGCCGATGACCGAGCGGACCTGGCGTGCATTGACCGGACCGACCGAGAGGCCGTCGATGCGTGCCTCGCCCCAGGTGGGCTTGAGCAGCGTCGCGAGGACCTTGATGGTCGTCGTCTTGCCTGCGCCGTTGGGGCCGATGAAGCCGAAGGCGTCACCCGCCTCGATCTCAAGGTTGAGGTTCGAGAGCGCCATGAGCTCGCCGTAGCGCTTGGTCAGGTTGATGGTCTGGATCATCGCCATAGTTTCGTTTCCAGCACCGGGAACAACGCGTAGCGCTCCCGGTGTATCGTGCCGACTCGTGTCTCGCCTGGCGTCAGAGGTCGTAAATCCAACGCACAACGGTCCAGCCCTCGGTGGGCACCGCTTCGCCGTCCACGCTGAACGGCGTCGGGCATCGGCTGTCGCGCAGGTGCCCGATGATGATGAGGCGTCGGCCTGTGGTCAGCGCAGTCATGTCGATCCCCCGCAGCACCGCCCGCTGGTACACCGCGAAGTCGTTGCTCGCAATCATCCCCGTCCCGCCGTCGCGATCAATCAGCGGCGGAGGCATCGCGTCGTAAAAAGACAGCAGCGAGATGTCGTACACCAGGTCGGCATCCGAGTTATTGCCCGGCCTGAACCGGCGGCCGGCGAACTGACGGCCAAGGAAGCCCTCGCTGTTCCAGAAACGCTCCGCAGAGACCTGATCCGGGTACGCCCAAAGCCGCTCGCCGCTCGCGATCGAGGTCGGCATCGGCATCGGGTCGCCCGGCGCCCAGGTCGCCCCGCCCGACGCGTTCGCGTACCGCCAAACGATCGGCTTCCAGCTATTGTCACTGGCCTGCCCCGTCCCGCCCGGGCAGTAGATGATCAGGACATCGGTCAGGTCTTCGTCGAAATGGTGCGTCACCGAACCCGTCGGCAGATCGTTTGGCCCGATGGCGAGGTCCTTGGCCCGGGGCATCTGGAAGGGCTGCTCAAGCCCCTCGCGTTCCGCAACGATCTGGCCCAGGAAGTCGATCGTGAACGGCTTGGTCGTCGCCCGGATCGGCACGCGCAGGTGGTCGGGGCGGGCCGACTCGAAGCTGTAGGTCTGTGTATCGACATAGCCCGCGCCCTCGATGGACATCCCGATGCCGGGGCTGGAGACGACGTTGATCAGGTCGTTGGGCAGGATCGCGTCGCGGTCGGAGGGCACAGCGACATCGATATCGTCGAAGCGCGGGACAAAGAGCGACACCCAGGACCGGGCGTGGGCGTTGCCGTTGTTCCCGTCGATATCGAGAACCGTGAAGTGTGTTGCGGAGGTACGGGCCGGCCGAAGCAGCGCCGCGCCGCCCCATGCAACGGCGGTGAAGATGCCGACGACCCCGAGGAAGATGAGCCAGCTAAAGCGGTCCCAGCCCTTGCCGCGCAGCAGCCCCGGGAAACTCACCAGCGCGACGGCCCAGTAGATGATGAAAAGCACCACCGCGAGGCCGATCGCCGGCCCGGCCGTGGCCTGCTTCGCGACCCGTGTGTCGACCCAGTCACCCAGCTCGAAGCGGTTGCTGATGCGCTCGGCGTGGGTGAGGTCGTTCTTGAATGCTTCCAATTCGCTTGATGTGAACAGCACGCCGCTCTTGCTCGCGCGCCAGCCCAACAGGCGGGTCCAGACGCGGTGGAGGTCCGAGCCCTGAACCGACTCAAAGATCTTGGTATCGGTGAGGTCAATGCCGACGAGTGTGACCTGCCCAAAACCGTACCGCCTGCTGATGGCGACGGTGTGGTCGACCTCGGGCCCGGGCGTTTCCCCCTCGGCCACCGGGGCGGCAACCGGTACGGAGAAGACCTCGCTATAGCCCGAGTCGGCGGGCGGGTCGAAAGCCACCATCGTCATCGGAGACATCGCGCGGAGAGAGCGGAACACTTCGAACGGCGGCACCGCTTCGATGCGTTCCATGTCGCCCGGCCCGATCGGCCCCAGCACATCGCTCAACGCGGAGGTGGTCCAGGTCTGCCCGACCGCGGGGAGCACCACGACCAGGTGCCCGCCTCGGAAGACCCACTCGCGCACCGCCTGTTGCGTCGCCCCGCTCATCGCGGTAGACGCCGGGTCGCCGCTGTCGTTGGGCCCCCACACCAGCGTCGAAAGCATCGACAGCCCGTACCAGCGGTCGGGCAGGGTCTCCAGATTCAGCCCGAGCGCGATGATTGTCTGCTCGTGGGCGCTCACCCACTTCTGATACGGGCTCAGCCCCATGTCCTCGACACCGCACACGCCGACCACGCCGACGGTCGGCGAGAGGTACGCCCCGGTGGCCATGCTCGCGGTCTGCTGGGCGAGCAGGTCGCCGCTATCCGCATCGACTACCTGGAAAGTCCAGGTCGGGCTCGCGTTCTCGTTGAGCGGCGGGTTGGCGTAGAGCCAGACCTGCTGGTCACGCTGCGGCGTCAGGTCGATCGCACGCTGGGCAATCACATCATCGCCGTCGTCATCGGTCAACAGCCAGCGGCAGATGACGCTCCGGACCTCGACCGACTCGTTAAAGAGGTCCAGCCGGATCGGCGTCCATGTCCCCCGCCGCACCAGCCCGCCAAGCCCGGTGACCGGACGGCTGATCGGTTTGAGCTCCACACCCGACTGCTGGGCCTGCGCCGCGGGGGCGAAGCAAACCACAACGCCAAGCAGCACAGCCAGAGCAAGCCAGACACGGAAGCAACATCGGAATCCCGGCATCGTGCTGATTCTACCCCGCCCGGCTTGAGTACGCCCGCCGCGTCCAACCCAAGCCGGCGATTCCGATAAATCGCGCGATGCCCGGCGCTGCCGACACCGCGCCCCGCCTGCCGATACGCGGGGCATGACACTAGGCACCCAACTGCTGCTGCTGGCCCTGCTGGTGATCGCCTACCTGCTGGTCACCGCCGTCTTCCGTGTCTTGGGCAGCTGGTCCGAACAGGCGATCAGCCGACACGACCTGATCGTCGAGTCCCGCCGCCGCCGCGCGGAGTACTACGACGCGATCGCCGATCGCCGGGGGATGCTCAACGAGACGGTCGAGGTGCTCGAGTAGCCCGGCTAACAACGCCCGCGAATCCGCTATCCTGCTCGCATGGCGACGCTCACCCTCATCGGCGGCCGGGTCATCGACCCCCGTAACCAGATCGACCAGACCACCGACCTCGTCCTCGAAGACGGCAAGGTCAAATCGCTGGGCAGGGTCTCCAAGCCCGACGGCCCCACGGTCGACGCGTCGGGCTGTATCGTCGCGCCCGGGCTGATCGATGTGCATGTCCACTTCCGGGAGCCGGGGCAGGAAGAAAAAGAGACCATCGCGACCGGTGCCGCAGCTGCCGTGGCCGGCGGGTTCACGAGCGTGTGCTGCATGCCCAACACCTCGCCGACGATCGACGACGACGCGATGGTCGAGTTCGTCTACAAGCAGGCGGCCAAGGCGGGGCTCGCGAACGTCTTCCCCGTCGGCGCAGCGACCAAGAACCGCAAGGGCGAACAGCTCGCGGAGATCGGCCTGATGCGCAAGGCCGGCGCAGTCGGCTACTCCGACGACGGCACACCGGTGGGCTCGGCCCGGATGATGCGCGACGCGCTCACCTACATCGCCATGACCGGCTGCGTCTTCATGCAACACTGCGAAGACCCCGAGCTCGGCGGGGGCGCGATGAACGCCGGGGCCCTGGCCAGCAAGCTCGGCCTCGCGGGCTGGCCGGCGCTGGCTGAGGAGCTCATGATCCAGCGCGACATCATGATCGCCGAGTCCCTGGGCTATCGCGTCCGCTGGCACGCACAGCACATGACGACCGCCGGCGGCGTCGCCCTGCTGCGCGAAGGCCGAAAACGCTTTGACCAGGCCGTCGCCGACGGCAATGCCCCGCGTGACGCCTTCGCCGACACCGCGGCCGGCGGCATCGGCAGGATCACCGGCGAAGTCAGCCCGCACCACCTCCTGCTTACCGAGGACGCCTGCGCCGGCTACGACACCCACGCCAAGATGAACCCACCGCTCCGCACACAGCGAGACATCGACGCCCTGCTCGAAGGCGTCGCCGACGGCACCATCAGCATCCTCGCAACCGACCACGCCCCGCACACCCGCGAGGAAAAAGAACGCGAGTTCGCCCTCGCGCCCTACGGCATCATCGGGCTCGAATGCGCACTTGCCCTCTACATCAAGGCGCTGATCGAGCCCGGCGTCATCGACTGGGCCCGCCTGATCACGCTCATGGCACCCAACGGCGCAGCGCTCTGCGGGCTCGAAGGCAAAGGGCACCTCGGCGTCGGCGCAGATGCCGACGTCACCCTCATCGACCCCGACCACGCGTGGACCATCGACGCCAATCAGTTCGCCGGCAAAAGTACCAACTGCCCGTTCGACGGGTGGAACGTGAAGGGCCGAGCCATCGCGACCATCGTCGCCGGCGAACTCAAGCTCGCCCTGGACCCCGGGCGCATCACTGGCACCACCGCCCACGCGACATCGCCCCACCAGCTCACCGCACCGGCCCTCGCGTGATCCGCCTCATCGCTCGCCACAACCAAACGCGAGATCGCCAGCCCCCAACACCCGGCCTACCCCACCACGACTCGCCCGAGCTCTGGCGAAGCGATGCCGCGCCCCTCGACAAGCGCGTCCTTTCTGACCCGAACGCCATCCCAAGCGCACATCGGGTGTCGCCGATAACCCTTCGACAACACTCCGCCAACACACCCAATCCAGCATCGGCAGGGCTTATCCAGTACCCGCAGACGACCGATAGGGCATAAGTGAATCCGGGGCAGATCACCCACGACACCACTCACCAACTCGTACCGATGCCCGAAGCGACAAACAACCCCCGCGCTCGACATGAGCGGCATGTCATCCACATGCCCGTCCTGTTCCGCACGCTCACCCCAGACGGCCAGCCCGTCCCACCCCAGCACGCCATCGCGGTCGACTTTTCATACAGCGGGCTCCGGCTAGCCACTGACCACGCGCTAAGCAAGGGCACCGAGGTCGGTATCCGCCTCGTCTGCCAAGGCAACGCCCAGGGCGAGATCCGCGCAGTCACCCGCTGGTCGCACCAACTCGAGGGCGGCGGCTACCACCAGGGCATGCAGTTCGCTGAGGAAGGCGCGATCCTGCCGTTTCTCGGGCTCGACCAAGAGGCCTACCGCTCCAAACTCGAGACCACCGTCAAGGGGCCCGGCATCATCCAGGCCCGGGGCACCACACGGATCAACCGGATCGACCGGCTCAACTGCAAAATCCAGGGCGACCTCGAAGTCGATCACGGCCTGAACCAGGCGAACCTCATCGTCGAAGGCCAACTCAAGGTCTCGGGCAGCGGGATCGTCGGCGGGCAGACACGCGTCTCCATGCAGATCGACCTCGCCAAGGCCGGGGACAGCGACAACACCCCGACCCACCTCGAACTCGCGTTCCTCGCCGACGATATCGCCGACGTCCGCAGGCGGGCACAGCAGCACCTCGACAGTGACCTCGCCGACATCGAGGCGTGCCAGGCGCAGGTCGCCCGGTTCAACGGCGAAGGCGGCGGGGGCACGCACGAAGACCGCGAGAAACTCACCGCCCTGATGTTCGAGATCCAGAGCAAGGAAGCCACGATCAACGAGCTCAAGGAAAAGATCGACCTCCTCGACGGCCTCATCGAACGCAAGACCTGCGGCCGACTCAGCGTGCATGAGGTCATCCACCCCGGCGTGAGGGTCTCGAAGCACGGCACAGCGGTTGCGTTCGAATCGATCCAGCCGTTGCCGGGCCCCGTCTACATCCACGCGGACAAGGACGGCCAACTGCACATCAAAGACGCCGAGGGACAAGAGGCCCCGCTTGAGTCTTGCCCCGCCTTCCGGCAATGCGCCTGACGCACGCGTCTTCCTTCAGTTGTAAAACCATGTTCGTCTACGCGAACACGGCCATATCCCCAACAGACCGACGGCACCTGCGTGAGGCCAGTGCCTCCAACGCGATGCCGTCTCCGGGTCCCGGAACTCGTTTGAGATCGTGTCCATCAGCAGCCAACGCAGCGATCTGCGATAGCGACTGACGCCCCCTTACCTACGCCGACTTCTTCTGCGCCAGCGTCTCGCGGATCCGCTTGGCATACAGCTCGGGCGTGAAGGGTTTGATGATGTAGTTGTTGACACCGGCCTGGAGCGCCTCGATCACGCGGGCCTTCTCCGCCTCGGTCGTCACCATAATGACCTTGGCCTGGCCGCCGTTGGCGCGGTACTTCTTCAGGAACGTGATGCCGTCCATGTTGGGCATATTCCAGTCGAGCATAATCATGCCGGGCGGTGCGGCCGCGACCGCGGCGAGCGCTTCGACACCGTCGTTCGCATGAGCGATATCGGTGAAGCCGAGCTTGGCCAGGGCCTGCGCCTGGATCATGCGGATCGTGCTGGAATCATCAACAAGAAGGACTTTCATCCGAGTACTCCAAGGTATCTGGGCTTGAGCAGCCCATGAGGCATGGGCTGCTGTGAGGTTAGGGGTTAGGTCAGGCCGCCTGCAAGAGCACCATCGTGAACGGGCCGGCTTCAGACTTGAAGCGTGTCGTGGTCGTCTGCGCGTCGGCCGGGGTATCGTCCACGCCTGTCTCGCGCAAAACCGTCGGGCATGACAATGAGGTATGTTCGAGCGACAAGCTGGACTTCGCCGAGCCAACGATCATGTTGCAAAGCTCACCCAGCGCATCATCGACGCCTTGAGCGGACACCTCGCTCAGCCCAGTCATTCGGCGGACCAGCGCATCGCCGGTCTCGCTCGGGAAGATCAGCCGCACGTGGGCCTGAACATCGCCCGAGATGCTGACGCAGCCGACCACCCGCTCGCGGGGGATGTCCTGCGGCCCGGGCCCGTCGCTCGCGGTGCTGCAAGGCGTCTGGGTCATCATCGAGAGCACATTGCAAACGGACTCGATCAGCGGTTGGATCAAAGGGTGATTCATCGTTCAAGGGTCTCGAGGTTAGAGTTACGCCGCAGCGCGTTGGGTTTTGTGGCCGGTCATCGCGATCAGCCCGGTGATATCCAGGATCAAGCCGACTCGTCCGTCGGGCATAATCGCCCCGCCCGAGACGCCCGATCCTTGACGGAACATCGGCCCAAGCGGCTTGATCACGATCTGCTGCTGCCCCAGGATCTCATCGATCACCAGCGCGTAGTTGCGCCCTTCGTCTTCGACGACAACAATCTCGGTCCCGGCCGGCTGCTCCTCATCACCCCGCAAGCCAAACAGCCGGTCGAGGTGAAACATCGGGATCAGGTCCCCGCCTACCATCAGCATCTCGTCACGACGCAGCACGGTGGAAACATCCTCCGCGTTGTGCCGAAGCATCCGAGTGATTGAAAGTGTTGGGATGATGTATCGCTGGCTGCCCGCCCGAACCACCATGCCCTCGATAATCGCGAGGGTCAGCGGCAGTCGGATACTGAACGTACTGCCTCGGCCGGGCTCGGATGTAATCTCGACCTTACCGCGCAGCGACTGGATATTCTTCTTCACGACGTCGAGCCCAACCCCCCGGCCCGACACGTCGCTCACCTGCTTCGCCGTCGAAAAGCCCGGCTCAAAAATCAGGTTGAACACCTCGTGATCGCTCAACGCGTGGCCATCCTGCACCAGACCGCGTTCTTTGGCTTTGGCCAGGATGACATCGCGGTCCAGGCCACGACCATCGTCACAGATCTCGATGATGATGCTGCCGCCTTGATGCCGGGCACGGAGTTCGATCCGCCCTTCCTCGGGCTTGCCCGCGGCGACGCGGTCGGCGGGTGCCGCCTCGAGGCCGTGGTCGATCGCGTTGCGGATCATATGGACCAGCGGGTCGCCGATCACATCAACCACCGTCTTGTCTAACTCGGTCTCATCGCCGCTGGTGACAAACGTGATGGGCTTACCCAGCTTCTTCGAGGTATCGCGTGCCAGGCGTGCCATCCGCTGGAACGTGGACTTCACCGGCACCATACGCAGCGACATCGCAAGCTCCTGCAGCTCACGCGTGATCTTGTCGAGCTGGCCCAAGATCTGCGGGACGCGCATACGGTCGGACTCGCTGCCCGCGAACGACTGACGCACCATCGCCTCGGCAATAACCATCTCGCCGATCGTATCGACGAGACTGTCCAGCCGAAGCGCATCCACCTTGATGGTCTCCTGAACCATGCCCGAGAAACGCTGCTTCGCAGGCGGTTCGGCCTGGGCAGGTGTCGGGGCAGCAACAGCCGATGGCTTGCCCGCCGGGGGACTTTGCTTCGTAGACTGGGGCTGCGCCGCATCTTCAGTTGCGTCGGGTGTGGCGTCCCGCGCCTGCGTGGGCGCTGCTTCTGAGCCAAAGAAATCATCCTCGGCAGACGCCTCTTCCTTCGGCTGAACATCACGCGCGACGGACGTGGCTTGGCCAGCATCTTCGCCGTGGCTCGCCTCGCAGATCTTCGCAAGCAGTGCGGGCAGCTCCGGCGTCTCGGGCACACTCCCGCCCTGCGCCGCGGCCTGCGCGACATTCTCGATCAGCACCTTCATCAGGTCGTTCGACTCAAACGTCACATCCATCGCGAGGCCGGCTAAGGTCAACTGGCCCTTGCGGGCTTTATCCAGCAGCGTCTCGGTCTCATGCGCGAGGAGCTGGACAGGCGGCAGGTCGAGAAAACCCGCGACGCCTTTGATCGTATGGAACGCGCGAAACACCGCGTTGATCGCCTCGGTGTCCGACGCATCGGACTCCAGCGTCAACAGCTCGGTATCGACCTGCTCGAGGTGCTCGCGTGCCTCGCCGATGAAGTCGCTCAACAGGTCGGGGTCGGACTGGATCGTGAAGGCAGCCGCTGCGGATAGGTGCTCCTCAGCGGGCACGGCGGGAGCGCTCGGCGCGGCCGCTTCCGGTTCAGGGTGTTCGTCGGTCTCGGTCGTTATTGCACTTTCGACGGCCGGTTGGTCAGCGACCGATTCGTTAGCACTCGGCGGAGCATCGGCCACACCCTCCCAGCCGCCCGCCTTGTGGCTTTCGGTCTGGAGCTCGCTGATGAACTCCGTGATGTCCGCAAGCGCGCCAGCAGGGTCGGCGTGTTCACGGAAGATGATGCGTTCGATCGTGTCGGCGGCGGCCGTTGCCCAACGCTGGATCGATGCGGTGCCCATCGAGCCGGCGCACTGACCTAGCTGTACCAGGTCCGCGTGCGCCTTGCCCAGCAGCGGCATGTCCTCGGGCTCGGCCATCACCAGCTGCTCGGCCAAACGATTCACAAGTGTTCCGATATTCAGCTCAGACATCTGGTACCTCTTGAAACACGGACAGGACGCTTCGTTTGTATCAATCGGTTTGGATGCGCCACCGCTTAAGTCACCCTTTGCATATTCCGATGTCACTTTCGCTTGCACCCGGATACGCGCCCGGTGCAGATGCAGCCATCTCGGAGCCAACCATGAGCGACACCCCCACCCCAGTTACGAACGACACCGGCGGCAAGTACCTGACCTTCCGACTCGACAGCGAGGAGTACGGGATCGAGATCCTCAAAGCCCGCGAGATCATCGGGCTCATGGACATCACCCCCGTGCCACGCACACCCGACTATGTCCGCGGCGTCATCAACCTGCGGGGCAAGATCATCCCCGTCTACGACATGCGGCAGAAGTTCGGCATGCCCGCGTGCGAAGACACGGTCGAAACCTGCATCATTGTTGTGGATATCGAGGTCGACGCGACCAGCACGCAGATCGGCATCCTGGTCGATGCGGTCTCCGAAGTCCTCGACATCGATGGGGAGAACATCGACGCCTCCCCGATGTTTGGATCGCACATCGAGGCCGACTTCATCCGCGGCATCGCCAAAACCGACAAGGGGGTCATCATCCTGCTCGAAGTCGAAAACGCTCTATCGACCACCGACCTCAATGAAGCATCCACACTCGTCGCTTCCGCAGACTAACTCACCGCACACCCACGGCCAAAACCAACAGACAAGAGGACAACCATGTCGGCACAAAACAACATCGATACGAAGAACATGACGCAAGAACAGATCATCGATCTGAAGGGCCAGCTCGACGCGATCGGCAAGTCGCAGGCGGTCATCGAGTTCGAGATGGACGGCACCATCATCACCGCCAACGAGAACTTCCTGCGCACCGTCGGCTACCGGCTCGACGAGATCCAGGGCCAGCACCACCGCATGTTCGCCGAGCCCACCTACGCCAGCTCCCCCGAATACGCCGCGTTCTGGGACAAGCTCAACCGTGGGCAGTTCGAGTCTGGCGAATTCAAACGTCATGGCAAGGGGGGGAAAGAGATTTGGATCCAAGCCAGCTACAACCCGATCTTCGACGCCGATGGCAAGCCCTTCAAAGTCGTCAAGTATGCCTCCGATATCACCGCCCAGAAGCTGAAGAACGCCGACTATCAGGGCCAGCTCGAGGCGATCAGTAAATCGCAGGCGGTCATCGAGTTCGAGATGGACGGCACCATCATCACCGCCAACGAAAACTTCCTGAGCACTGTCGGCTACCGGCTTGATGAGATCCAGGGGCAGCACCACCGTATCTTTGCCGAGCCCGCCTACGCCAGTTCCCCCGAGTACGGCATGTTCTGGGACAAGCTCAACCGCGGGCAGTTCGAGGCCGGCGAGTTCAAGCGGGTGGGCAAGGGCGGCAAGGAGGTCTGGATCCAGGCCAGCTACAACCCCATCATGGACATGAACGGCAAGCCGTTCAAGGTTGTCAAGTATGCCTCGGACATCACCGCACAGACACTGAAGGTCCAAGAAGACCAGCGGGCGGCCGAGGCGATCAGCGTCGTGCTCAACCGCTTTGCGGCACGCGACCTGACCGTGCGGATGGAAGGCCAGTACAGCGAGACCAATGCCGAGATCCAGAAGAACCTGAACGCGACCATCGAGCAGTTGGAACAGGCGATGACCGAGATCTCCTGCTCGGTCGAGCAGGTCTCCGACGCGGGTGCGCAGATCTCCGATGGCACCCAGCAGATCGCCGAGGGCGCCAACACCCAAGCGGCTACGATCGAAGAAATCTCCGCATCGCTCGAGCAGATGAGCGCGATGACCAAGCTGAGCGCTGAAAACGCCAAGCAGGCCAGCCAGCTCTCAGACAAGGCCGAAAGTTCGGCCTCCCGCGGCGGCGAAACGGTCAAAGAGATGATCGAGGCGATCAATAAGATCAAGGCCTCGAGCGACCAGACCGCGAAGATCGTGAAGACGATCGACGAGATCGCATTCCAAACCAATCTGCTCGCACTGAACGCCGCGGTCGAGGCCGCACGTGCGGGCGATGCGGGCAAGGGCTTCGCCGTCGTTGCCGAAGAAGTCCGCTCGCTGGCACAGCGCAGTGCCGAAGCAGCAAAGAACACCGCCGAGTTGATCGAACAGTCGGGCAAGTCCGCCGACAACGGTGTCAAGATCACCAACGAAGTGAGCAACACGCTTGCAGAGATCGTCGAAGGATCGACCAAGGTAAACGGCCTGATCACCGAGATCGCGGCGTCTGCATCCGAGCAGGCCGACGGCATCGCCCAGGTCAACGATGCGATCAACCAGATGAACCAGGTCACGCAGGAAAACGCGGCCAACAGCGAGGAATCCGCCGCCTGTGCGACCGAGCTCAACAGCCAGGTCGAGTCGCTCAACCAACTCATCGGATCGTTCGAAGTCGGCAACGATGGGATCAAGCGTACACCGACCCCGATCGCCCGGCCCGCACAGTCCCGCCCTGCCCCCGCCAAACAGCCCGTCGGTGCAGGGGCCGGTAGCGGCGCGGCCAAGTCGAACCCCGCGAAAGCCATCCCCCTCGACGACTTCGGTGATTTCTAAACCTCAGCACCACACCCGCGCGGGCCGGTCAACACCGGCCCGCGTGTTTCTTCAAAGTCGGAGCCCCCTATGAACCCCCAGACTTTCAACCGCTTATGCGAGATCGTTCATGACCAGAGCGGCATCAAGATCGGCGAGGGCAAAGACGCCCTGGTCGCGACCCGGATCGCCGGTCGGCTGCGCGAACTGAAAATGGCTGATGAAGCCGAGTACGTCGCATACCTTGAACAATCCCTGGAGCAGGAAGTCACACACCTGCTCGATGCGGTTTCTACCAATGTCACCTCCTTCTTCAGGGAGTCTAAACATTTCGACCTGATGGAGCAGGTCATGAAAGACTGGCTCGATGCAGGCCAGACGCGGTTCCGTGTCTGGTGCGCTGCCGCATCGACCGGCGAAGAGCCCTACACCATCGCGATGACGATGCGTGAAGCGGCGCGTCTTAGCCGAGGCACACCCGATATGAAGGTGCTCGCGACAGACATCAACACCCAAGTCCTCAAGGAAGCGACACAGGCCGAGTACCCGCAGCAACGCGTCGCAAAGATCCCTGACGAGTTCTTGAGTCGGTACTTCCACAAAATCCCGTCCAAGGCCGGTCAGTCTTACCGCGCCGCGCCTTCGCTCACAGACATGGTGACGTTCCGCCGACTCAACCTGGCGAACCCGCCCTTCCCGATGCGCGGGCCGATGGACATGATCTTCTGCCGAAACGTGATGATCTACTTTGATAAACCTACCCGTCAGCGCCTCATCAAAGAGTTCCATCGGCTGCTGAAGCCCGGCGGGTACTTCATCGTCGGCCATACCGAGGGCCTATCCTCGATCAGCGAGAGGTTCCGCCGCGTCGCGTCATCGGTTTACATCAAGGACTAGGGTGAACACAGATGAAAAACAAACTAAAAATCAAAGTGCTCATCGTCGACGACTCGGCCGTTGTCCGTCAGATGCTCACCAAGCAGCTCTCGCTGGACCCCGAGATCGAAGTGGTCGGCACCGCCGTCGATGCGTACGCGGCGCGTGACAAAATCGTAAAGCTCGAGCCCGACGTGTTAACGCTGGACGTCGAGATGCCCCGGATGGACGGCATCACGTTTCTTCGTAAGCTGATGCAACACCGCCCGATGCCGGTGGTGATGGTCTCGTCCGTGACAACCGCCGGGAGCCAGTTGGCGATGGACGCCCTGGAGGCCGGTGCGGTCGAGGTAGTTTGTAAGCCCAACGGGGGCTACTCGGTCGATGACCTCGGCGTCGACCTCGCACAGCGCATCAAGGCCGCAGCGGTCGCCCGCATCCGACCGGCCTCAACGCCCGCCCCTAACCCCGTCAAACCCACGGCGCCCGTCCCGACAAACGACGGGGTCACGCCCGACCCCAGCAAGCTGATCGCGATCGGCTCATCGACCGGAGGCACGGATGCGCTGCGCAAGGTGCTCGCGCCCCTGCCCGCCGGGATGCCTGGCATTGTCATCGTCCAGCACATGCCACTTGCGTTTACCGCCTCGTTCGCCAACAGTCTCAACCAGATCACGCATCTCAACGTCAAGCACGCGGAGAACGGCGACACCCTTGGCCCTGGCCAGGTCCTGCTCGCGCCGGGCGACCAGCACATGATGCTCAAGGGTCGCCCCGGGGCGTACCGTGTCATGCTCAAGGAAGGCCCGCGCGTGTCCGGCCACCGCCCGTCGGTGAATGTCCTTTTCAAGTCTGTCGCAAAAGTCGCCGGCGCCAACGCGACCGGGGTCATCCTCACGGGGATGGGCGACGATGGTGCCGACGGCATGAAAGAGATGCACGACGCCGGGGCCTATACCCTCGGGCAGGACGAAGAGACCTGTGTCGTCTACGGCATGCCTCGCGAGGCGGCACGCCGAGGCGCAGTCGATGAGGTCTGCCCGCTTGATGCGATCCCCAACGCGCTCATCCAACGGTTCAGTACACGTAAGGTCGCCTAAAGCCTCTACCACCATCGAGCATACTCGGCAGCTCCCAGGTAGGCCGAAGTCGCATTGACCACACCGGGTATGCCCTTCGTGATGTATCAGGATGGTTTTGCTGCGCTGCATTGAGCTCGAGCGCAAGCACACCTATCCCGTGCATCTCGCCGGCCCAAGCTGTCACATGTCCAGCATCGCATCGTCGTAAACCGGTCGGTACCCCAACGTCTGCCGACTCGATACGCGGTTTTGTCGCATGTCGGGACACCGAAGCAACAAATGCTAAAAAATCGAGAAAAGGCGACACAGGTTTTAGGTGCTCAGCGCGATCTATCATGAGGACGCGGTTAACCGAGCGTATCAGCGCTCCATTCGCACGCGAGCGACATGCCTGAGCCCAAACACACTCCGAACCCCATCTCCGCCGAACCCGTGGACGATCGGCACGAGCGTTTTCTACGCCTCTACTCACTCAATCAACGCCAACTGCACGGCTACATCGGGACATTCATCTACTCGGCGGATGATGTCTGCGAAGTCGCACAGGAAACCAGCGTCATCCTTTGGCGAAAGTTTGAGACTTTCAACCCCAGCGGGAGCTTCCTCGCCTGGGCCTGTGGCATCGCTCGATTTGAAGTCTTCCGCTATCTACGAACGAAACGGAACGTCCCCCTTCCGCTTGAGAGCCAACTGCTCGCGCAGATCAGCGACGAGCGGGAGAAGATGCAGGCCGAGCTTGAGTCCCGTCACGAGGCGCTGGATGTCTGTCTCTCCAAGCTGCGTGAGAAAGACAGGCACCTGATCTGGCGATGCTACTCCGAGTCGATATCGATCAAGAGCATCGCAGAAGAGATGGGCCGGCCGGTGAACAGCGTGTACAAGTCGCTGGGTCGTATCCGGAACACGCTGCTGATCTGTATCAACTCGACGCTGGGTTTGGGGGGGACACGGTGAACGAGCCGCTACCCATTCAGCAGCTTCCTGCAGCGCTCAATGCGCTGTGCGCCGGCCAACTGGGCAAACAGGACGCCGAGCGATTGACCGCTTTGCTTGAGTCCGATGTGCGTGCCAGGCGCTTTTACATCCAATACATGGACCTGCACGCGGCGTTGCAGTGGCGTGTGAATGAACGCGCCAACGAGCTATCGATGACGGAACCCGAGGGCGAAGAGTCCGACGACAACGCTGAAATCATGGCGTTCTTGATCGATCAGATCCGCACGGCCGAGGCGGACCGGCTTGCGCGTGAGGCAGAGGCCGCACTTGAAACCGAGCGCAAGCGGCGGGAGGCCGAGCAGACGCCTGCCTACTGGCGCGACCAGCCCGCGCGGACAAAGTCGCCGCCCACACGCCCATTCGTCCTGCCCAACTGGCTCTTGTATGCCGGTGTTTTTGCGGTTTTCGCGCTGGTGGCGACCTTGGCAGTGCGTCAGTCCTCCGACACGCATGACTCGGCCCCGGGGACGGGTGATCCTCAGGCGCAGTCGCCGGAGCAATCGCACGACACCGCGGTCCCGTTCGCCCTCGCAACCATCATCTCGGGTCACGACACGGTCTGGGGGCAAGGATCACCGTCGCTCAGCACGGGAAGCCCGATCATCGAGGAGCGGCTGACGCTCGAGTCCGGCCTGGCCACACTCCGCTTTGGCAACGGGACCGAGGTCGAGCTGCAGGGCCCTTGCGTAATCGAACCGATTTCATCGAGCGAGCTGCGGCTGATCCGCGGCAAACTCGTTGGGCGGTGCCTGACACCCGCCAGCCGAGGGTTCGTCGTCCGGACACCGCATGCGGAGGTGACCGACCTAGGGACCGTATTCGGGGTGCTGGTCTCGGAAGACAATATCTCGAAGTGCTTTGTGTTCGAGGGCGAAGTCGTTGTGAAGACCCCGCTTGAGATTGCAAACCTACGCGATGGCGAGGCGGCACGCGTCGATCGCTCGGCGGTCTTGACGCGTCGGCCTGAGGACGCGTCGGAGTTTCTCCCCGACGCCGACCTGTCAGACACTGCGCTGGGCATCTACCCCTACTACGTCCAATCGGTATTAGCCCTGGCCCCGGTTGCGTACTACCGGTTTGACGAGATCGACAACGCAGTAGTGATCAATGCCGTGAGTCAGCGGTATGCCGCAAACACGGTACACGCCTTTCGCACCTCGGGTGGTGCGGAAAATCACGCAGGCGTCTTCGTCAACAACTATCTGCACGTCACGACGCCGATACAGGAACTGACCGGCGGGAGCTACACCGTCGAGTTGTGGGCTCGGCCCGAGCGTCACGCGGTGATGCCGATGGTCGGCTTCTATTGCGGCGGCAAGCGATGGGGCGGCGTGATCGAGACCGGCGACCAGTTCCGCTACCTCCACCGCTCGCCCGCGGGCGAACAATTCGAGGCGGGCACCAGCGTGATCTCCGACATCGCGCCCCGGCGAGAACGCTGGCAGCACATCGTGGCCGTGTACGACGGCGAAAACCAATCGCTGTACATCGACGGTGTACTCACGGGCACCGCGCGGGGTCAGGCCCCACTGACACCGGCACCGCAACTGATCATCGGCGGCGGGGACGAAAACACCAGCCCATACAGCCAGAAAGAGGCCTTCGCGGGCATGCTCGACGAAGTCGCGATCTATGACCGTGCGCTGAGTCCTAGCGAGATCAAACACCACTACCGACTGGTCGCGGGGCGTGAAGCCGAGGAGAGGACCCCATGACCCGAGCACCGCGAAACTCGACGCACTGCTTGTGCTCAGCGTCTGGGCGTTGTCTGCCGTTGTCTGCTGATTTCCTGACTCACAGCTTCCTCCTTCGTCGCTGGGTGCGTTGTGGCGCCCAGCGGCTTTCATGTTCTCGATTCACTTGCCTGGCTTGTGTTGAGCCATGTCTATTCTAAACCGCCCATCGGGCACACCACGAGAGGAATGATGATGAAACTGCAATCCCTTACCCCACACTGCCTCCTTGCCGCGACCGCCTTGTCTGGCGCATCGGCCGTACATGCAGAAATCCTCACGACGTTCACCGACGGCGACGACTGGTCGATCGTCCGAAACGGCTCGGTGACCGAGAACCGCATCCTCGTCAAGAATACTGACGACACCACGTTTGACCCCGGCGTCGATCGCATCGGCGTGGTCCAGTTCAGCGGGCTCATGCTCTCCCCCGTGACAGCCGCCTCGGTGCGTGTCGATATCGAGCGGACGGCCGAGTCCAACAACTACCTCGCCGGCGAAACCCTTTCGCTCTGGGGCGTCGCCGACGGGGACGCGCAGGAAGGCATCACGCAGGCCGACGCGTGGGACACGATCTCGTACATCAGCCCCGATGGCGATGCGACCAACAACAACCTGCTGGACAGTGCGCTGGTCTTCCTGGGATCGATCACTTTCGCGGCCGACACCAGCGGCGATGTCATCGACTTCTTCGGCCCATCGGTCACCAGCTTCGTGCAGGCGGACACCAACGGGCTGCTGACCTTCCTGCTCACCAACGAAGGCAATACCGCCAATGACGATACCGTCCTGTTCTACAACGAAGACTCGACTGCTGACGCGGGCCAGTCCTACCCCGCGCTGCTGACTAACGCAGACGCGGTGGTCCCCGAGCCCGGCTCGCTCGCCCTGCTCGCCGCCGGTGGTTTCATGCTCCGTCGTCGCCGCCAATAGGGTTGATGGGTCTCATCCACGCTCGGCCGGGCAACCCCGGCCGAGCGCTTTCGCACGGACGCGTTCGCGACGTTTCGCCACAGTACTCGCCATAGTTCAAGAGGAAGCCCCATGCCCCAACGCCCTCCCCTGCCCCGACGTGCTTTCACGCTGATTGAGCTGCTTGTCGTCATCTCGATCATCGCGCTGCTGATCGGCATCCTCCTGCCCGCCTTGTCGGCGGCGCGCGGCGCGGCCCGGCAGTCCGCGTGCCTCGCCAACCAGCGCAGCTATGCACAAGGCGCGTACGGTTTCGCGGCCGACAACAAGCAGTATGTGGTCACCGGTGGAGCCGGAGACCCCTACGGCGCGACGATCTACGAGCTACGCGAGTACTTCGGCGCGTCGGGGTCGCTCAGCCCGGCCACACCGAACTTTGCATCCAATGCCGACCGCACGCTCCTGGGTGAGTGGTCGGCCCAGCAGGCGAGCTACCTCTGCCCGTCCATCGACAGCCCGGTCGCCTCGACCTACGCGGTCAACGGGTTCAGTGTGGACCGCGGGCACACCTCATTTACGAACCAGCAAGTACTCGACAACCCGGATGTCTTTGCAAGTGTGACCAGCGCCGGGCGGGTGCTGTTGGATAACATTACCGAAACGACACGGACCAGCTTTTTCGCTGAAATCAATCAGTATCACTTCGACAACTCATCGGTCGCGAGCATCGTCACCGTGTCTGCTTACGAGCGCTGGTGGCACGGCCCGTTCGACCTGAAACCCAGCTCGTACGGCGAGCCGATCTATGGCACCAACCGCCGGCTCGCGGAGTACGAGGACCGTAGGCACAATGGCAATACGGCGATCGCCTACTACGATGGCCACGCCTCGGTCAACGCGATCCGGGTCGAGAACTTCCAGGCCGGCTTCTACTATGGCATCGGCTGGGAGTAATGCCAGACACGCAAGTCCATCCAGCACTTCGACAGCCCAAACAAACGACTTCCCGACCCTAGGACCGCCCCAAGATGCCCCGAGTTTTATTGAAGCAGATGCAGACGCATGCCGCCTTGTTCATGCTCTTACCCGCAATACTCGTTCCGGCACTCGCCCTACGTTCGCAGCCCTCGGCACTCGGCGCGCTGTCGCCGAGCCCTGTCGAGCAGCGTGTAGCCGCGTCGGAGATTGTGGCGAATACTGCCCGGTTTGTGCAGGCGCTCGAGGCGGGTGAAGCACAAAGGATCGTCTGCTATGGCACATCGCTCACGGCGGGCGGGGCGTGGGTCGATCAACTCGAACAGGCGCTCGGCACGCGGTACCCCGGGCAGGTCGAGGTGATAAACCGCGGCCGAGGCGGCGAACACTCGCGATGGGGGCTGGCGCATGTGCAGGAGCGTGTCATTGATGCCCGGCCGGATGTGGTATTCATTGAGTTTGCGATTAACGATGCAGCGCAGCGTTTCGACCTCTCTGTGCAGGAATCGGCAGCCAACCTCACCGCGATGGTCGAGCAGATTCGTGCGGCGCTGCCTGCCTGCGAGATCATCCTACAGGTGATGAACCCGGCAACCGATCGGCCTGAGGGGCATGCCGGCTACCGCGGCAATCTGGACGGCTACGAGCAGACGGTCCGCGACACCGGTGATCGGCTCGGCCTGCGCGTGATCGACCATGCACCGGCCTGGGGGGCGCTGCTCGATCAGGGCGAGGCGCAGTGGAAGCGCTACGTACCCGACGGCCTGCACCCCAACCGCGCGGGGTACGCGAAGTACATGCTGCCCACGCTGTTGGCTGGGATTGGCGTCGTGGATGATGAGCCGGTCTATGACGTGGTGGTCTATGGCGGCACCTCGGCCGGGGTCATCGCCGCGGTGCAGGCCAAGCGCGACGGCCGATCGGTGGTGATCGTCTGCCCGGATACACACCTGGGTGGTCTCTCGTCCGGGGGCTTAGGGTGGACCGACAGCGGCGATAAATCGGTCATCGGTGGGTTGTCGCGCACGTTTTACCAAGGCATCTACGACTTTTATCAACAGCCCGACACGTGGCGATGGCAGACACGCGAGAGTTATGGCAACACCGGGCAGGGCTCGCCCGCGATCGATGGCGACAACCGGACGATGTGGATCTTTGAACCACACGCGGCCGAGGCGGTCTTTGAGGCGCTGGTCGAGCGGTACGACATCACGGTGCATCGCGACCGCTGGCTCGACCGTGAAGCCGGCGTCGAGATGCAGGGCCCGCGCATTCAATCGATCACGACGCTCAACGGCGAGACCTACCGCGGGCGGATGTTCATCGACGCGACCTACGAGGGCGACCTCATGGCCGCGGCGGGTGTGCGTACGACCGTCGGGCGTGAATCGAACGAGCAGTATGGCGAATCTCTCAACGGCAATCAGCCCGGCCGAGAGAAACACCAGTTCACGCGCAACGTTGACCCCTACGTCGTGCAGGGCGATCCCGCGAGCGGCCTGCTGCCCAGGATTCAGGACGGCGGGACCGGCGAGCCGGGAGTTGGCGACCGCCGTGTCCAGGCCTACTGCTTCCGGATGTGTCTGACGCAGGTACCTGAGAATCGCGTGCCGTTCCCACGCCCGGAGCACTACGACCCGGGGCAGTACGAACTGCTGCTCCGCGCGATCCAGGCCCACGGCGGGTATGTCTTCAACAAGTTTGACCCGGTGCCGAATCGGAAAACCGACACCAACAACCACGGCCCATTCAGTCTCGACAACATCGGTATGAACTGGGACTACCCGGAGGCGTCGTATGCCCGGCGTGCGGAGATCATTGCGGAGCACCGCACCTACCAGATGGGCTACTTCTACTTCCTCGCGAACGACCCGCGGGTGCCTGCGGATGTGCGAGAGCGGATGGGGCGATGGGGCTTGGCGAAGGACGAGTTCGTCGACAACGGGCATTGGCCTCACCAGATCTATGTGCGTGAGGCCCGGCGGATGGTCAGCGATTTTGTCGTGACGGAAAACCACCTGACACTCGCGACCCCGACGCCCCGGCCGATTGGGATGGGGTCGTACAACATGGACTCGCACAACGTCCGGCGGTACGTCGACGAGGCCGGCTTTGTCCGCAATGAGGGCGATGTCCAGGTCGGGCTGCGCGAGCCATACCCGATCGACTACGGCGCGATCGTGCCGCGGAAAGCGGAGTGCGAGAACCTGCTCGTCCCGGTGTGTCTGAGCGCATCGCATATCGCTTTTGGTTCGATCCGCATGGAGCCGGTGTTCATGATCCTCGCGCAGTCGGCGGCTCAGGCGGCGGACCTCGCGATCGAGCGCGGCGTCGCGGTGCAGGACATCGATTACGGCGAGCTTCGTGAACGGCTCGAGGCCGCGGGGCAGCGGCTGGGCACGGCGCACGACGCAGGGCTGGGGCCGTTGGGGATGGACGACAGCGAAGCGGAATTGATCGGCCCCTGGCTGACCAGCCGCGTCGTGGGCTCGGCGGTGGGCGGGAGCTATCGGCACGACGACAACGCGAACAAGGGCGAGGCGGGCGCGCGTTTTACAATCGACGTGCCCGAGCCGGGTCGGTATGAGGTCCGCCTGGCCTACACCCCACACGCGAACCGCGCGACCGAGGTGCCCGTCGAGGTCGAGCACGCGCGCGGGAACCGCCGGCTTCGCGTCAATCAGCGACTCGCCCCGCCCATCGATGGGCAGTTCATCTCGTTGGGCGTGTACGACTTCGACGCCTCGGCCACGGTCACGGTGACCAACCGCGGGACCCGTGGCTACGTGACGGTGGACGCGGTGCTGCTCGTGGCTCAATGAGACGGCCGGCTTGCGGTGGCACCCGAGCCCAAACGAAGACAGCCCGCCGCATATGGAGCGGCGGGCTGTTCGTCTTGCAATCGGGGCGACAGGACTTGAACCTGCGACCTCTACACCCCCAGTGTAGCGCGCTACCAAGCTGCGCCACGCCCCGTGCTTGAGCCACGTAGTTTAGCCGGGTTTGCGTGGGCAGGCAAACCTGAATTGTGGGGTATCATATCAGGACCCGCCAGGCCCCCGCCACACCGCAGCCCCCCTCGCGTATGGAGCCCACCATGATGGACTATGTCGATCTCGCCAAGGACGCCGTCTTCGCGCTCACGGACGGGGGCTTCCTGTTCCCGGTGCTGACCTATGGCGTGGCGTTGATGTCGGCCGGGGCGTTGCTGCTCACCCTGGCACACCTGCTGCCGTTGACGGGCAAGTCGGCGACACGGTGGGCGGCGGTGGCGGTCTGGGGCCTGGTCGCGCTCGCGGCGGGCGGGGCGCTATTGATCGCAAACGACGACCTGGCCTTTGCTGTCAAGCAGGACCTCGACGCGGGAACGCTGGCCAAGATCACGACATTCAAGACGGTGCTGACCTGGGCCTGGGCCGCCCCGCTGCCTGCGGCGTTGATCGTCCTGCTCGCGGCCGCCCCGAAGTCGGCCGGCGCACGGACCGCCGCCCTGCTGGTCTCGGTGGTGCTGGGGGCCGGGGCATCGGTCTACGCGCTCGCGCTGGTGCTCGCTTACCAGCGCACGACGAGCATGGCCTACGAGTTCACGGTTGATGTACAGGCCGAACTGCCCGAGTCGTGGCGCGAACGTGCCGCGCAATCGCGTTCCGCCGGCGGGTCCGGTCAAGCCGACACGGAAGACGGCGAAGCTGCGACGAGCGACGCGAACCCCGACGAGCCCGTGCAGTTTTTCGGATTACCCATCGAGTAATGCCGGCAGATAGTCAGGGCAACCCTCAACAACCGGGGTCATTTACCACCGAGGGGATACCTGCGTGATCGGTCAGTGCCGTGGGCCGGTCAGGACTTGATGCCGCGATAGCACACGGCGATACCGCAGGTCAGCGGTTTCACCGTGATGTCTTCCAACCCCGCATCCTGCATCAACTTGGTCATCCCCGCGCGGTCGATGAAGGTGTTGACACTTTTGGGCAGATACTTGTACGCCCCGCTCTTGTCGCGTGCGATGAGGGAGGCGGTGCGCGGGAGGACGTGCTTGAAGTAGAAGTTGTAGCCGCCGCGCAGGATCGGGTTCTTGGGTAGTGAGAACTCGAGAACGATCACGCGCCCGCCGGGGCGCAGAACGCGTACAAACTCCGCCATGGCCTTGGCCGGGTCGGCGACGTTGCGGATGCCAAAGGCGATCGAGACGACGTCGGCGGACTGGTCCGCCAAGGGCAGCCGCATCGCGTCGCCCGCCTGGTAGGTCAGCGGCGTGGGCCCGGGCTGCCTGCGGTGCTTGACGTCAGCTACCCCGAGCATCGGGACCGTAAAGTCGATGCCTACCACACGCGACGCGCCGCCCTGCTGGAAGGCCATCGATAGATCACCCGTGCCACAGGCGATATCCGCGACAACATCGCCCGACTTCAATACCGCCATCTTCACCGCCGCCCGCCGCCACGCCTGGTCGCGCCACAGCGAGTGCAACCGGTTGTTCAGGTCGTAGCTGGGCGCGATCGCGGCGAACATCTGCTCGACGCGTCTGGCCTTGTCCGCTGCGGCGTGCGGGTTATGCGACAGGTCGTCATCCGACCATGCGGGCGTGGCGGGCTCAATGCTCACAATCACACCCGGCGTGCTGCACGTCTTCCCAAGCGATGCCGACCAGCTGGATCAGTTCTTCGGGCTGGATGAACGCCCCGCTGCCGTGCGACGCGGGGGGCAACTCGGCCAACCGGTCCAGCACGTTCTGCTTGAACTCCGCGGCGGCAAAGCGGTACACCGGCGGCGTGGCGTCGTAGTCCGGGTACTGTTCGGTGATCAGGCGTTCGAGGTCTGCGATGCGTGTGTCCGGCGCCGGGTGGGTCGCGAGCCACTCCGGCCCGCCGCCATCGCCGCTGGCCTCGCGCAGGATCTCCATGACCTGGATCTGGCCTACCGGGTTGTAGCCCAGGTTCGTCATGTACCGCACACCCAACGCGTCGGCCTCGGACTCATTGGACCGGCTGTACTTGAGCAGGTAGAGCTGGCCGCCCGCCGCGGTGCCCAAGCCGAGCAGCTGGCCCCACTCCGAGTCGCTCGCCGCCCCGCCGATCGCCGCCCCCGCGATCAGCACCTGCACGCCGATGGCCTTGGTCATGCGTTCGTTGCCGTGCCTCGCGGTGACGTGGCCGATCTCGTGGCCCAGCACCCCCGCGAGCTGTGCCTCATTGGTCATCTTCTCCAGCAGCCCCCGGCTGACAAACACCTTCCCCCCGGGCAGCGCGAAGGCGTTGATGACCGCCGAGTCGAGCACGAAAAACTCCCACTCCAAATCGGGGTTCTCACTCTGCGCCGCGAGCTGGTGCCCGAGTTGAGACACAAACTCCAGCACGATCTGGTCGCCGACCTGACCGCCCGACTGGTCGAGAAACTCCGGCGCCGCCTCGGCCCCCATCGCGATCTCATCCTCCCACGACAGCGCCAAGAGCTGCGACCGCCCCGTCGCCGGGTTGGTCGTGCAGCCCACGAGCGGCGCGAGCGATAACACCACAACAGCGAGCAGGGTCCAATACGGTCGTCGGCGAGGCATGGCGGGCTCCGGTCGGGGCGTGATCAATCCAATCCTGACCCCCGATTCTAGCAAGGAAGTTGACGCGGCTGGGCGGCGCCTCGGCTATCGGTCGCGTCGCAGGTCCGATCACCGCGCACCGGCTTGCGAGTGGTGGCGATCGGCCCCCCACCCGATGAACCTTGTACACGGCCGCGAGGCAGGACGCCCGCCGCCGACATCGAGACCGGGCCGCCGTGGCCCGCCCTGCTTAGGGGGAGAACGTCTCGATCACGTCTCACGGAAGACCAGCCAAGGCCGATCGGCCTTTATGCGGAGCATGCAACCGATGACCAGCCGTCCTAACGCCATCCTCGATCGATTCTTCACCTGCCTGATCTCGGGCGACCGCCCCGGGGCACGCGGGGTGATGGATGAACTCTTCGAGGCCGACTGCCCGGCAGACAAGATCGCCAGCAACCTGATCTGGCCCACGCTTCACAACCTGCAGACCATGCGACGCAACGACCAGCTCACCGCGCTCGCCTTCAACTACGCCACCCGACTGCTGCGTGGCATCACCGACCAGCTCCAGCTCCGCTTTGAGCAGAAGGACCGCCGGGGCATCAAGTGCCTGGTCGTCTGCGGCGCCGAGGAGTCCGAAGAGCTCGCGGGTCAGCTCACCGCCGACCTCCTCGAAGCCGACGGCTACGAGGTCTACTTCACGGGCGGCGGGATCGCCAACGACGAGATCGTCGAACAGCTAGGCCAGATCAACGCCCAGAAGCTCGTCATCTTCGGTGCCATCCCCGCCACCGTCCCCCAGACCCGCCAGCTCATCGACCGGCTGCACGACATCGGCGTGTGCCCGGACATCCAGATCATCGTCGGCGGCGGCATCTTCAACCGCGCCGAAGGCCTCAGCGAAGAGATCGGTGCCGACCTCTGGGCCAATGACCCGCTGGAACTGGTTGAAGAAATGAACAACCACCCGACCCAGCGCATGGAGCCCGCCGAGCAGCGCACCGTCGGCCGCCGAAAAGCCCAGGCCAGCCGCAAGACCAAAGCCGCATAACCCACCCACCGGATCGCCATCCCAAAGGCCACGGGCCCCAGCGCCCGTGGCCTGCTGGGTTAAGCCCGCGCGGTTACCTTGAGCCAAACCGCTACAATCACGCCTATGTCTGACCAAGCCCTCTTCGAGAAGACGATCGCTCACTACCTTGCACCGATTAAGGCGTACCTGGACGACACCCAGGTCGCCGAAATCATGTGCAACAACTTTCAAGAGGTCTACATCGAGCAGGGCGGCAAGATCCTCAAGACCGACGCCCGCTTCCCGGATGTCGAGGCCTACGAGGCGGCGGTCAACAACATCCTGCAGTACACCGGCAAAAGCATCAACGACGAAGACTTCCTCGTCGATACCCGCCTGCCCGATGGCTCGCGTGTCCACGTCGCCAAAGCCCCCTGCGCACGCTTCGGGATGGCGATGACGATTCGAAAGTTCGCCAAGACGATGCTCGACGTCGATTGGCTGGTGCACATCGGGTCGCTCTCCGAGGCCGCGGCCGAGTACATGAAGGTCGCGATCAACAACGAGCAGAACATGCTCGTCGCCGGCGGGACCAGCTCGGGCAAGACCTCGCTGCTCAACGCCCTGTCGCACTACATCCCCAGCGGCCAGCGCATCGTTGTCATCGAGGACTCGGCCGAGCTCCAGCTCCAGCAGGACCACGTGATCTCGCTTGAGGCCAAGTCGGCCGACACCTTCGGACGCGGGGCCGTCAAGATCCGTGACCTGTTTCGCTCGTCGCTCCGGCTCCGCCCCGACCGCATCATCATCGGCGAGGTCCGCGGCGAAGAGGCCCTGGACATGATCCAGGCCATGACCTCCGGCCACGGCGGGTCGATGGGCACGCTCCACGCCAACAACGCCTTCGACGCACTCAACCGCCTCGAAACCATGGCCCTCATGAGCCCCGTCAAGCTCCCGCTCTCCGCGCTACGCAGCCAGGTCAGCTCCGCCATCGACGTCATCATTCAGCTCGTACGCCAGGTCGGCGGCTACCGGCAGGTCACCCAGATCGCCGAGGTCGCCCCGTTGGGGCCCGACGGCCACTACGCCCTGCGCGATATCTTCAACCTCCAGCCCGGGACGCACGAAGAAGGCCACCAGGCCATGCAATTGATGCCCACCGGCGAGCGTTCTGCCATGGCGGGCCACCTCAAGAGCGGGATGGAGGGTCTGGTGACCCAGCACACCGCCGAGATCTTCGGGATGGACCCCGAGACAAAGAAATAACGCCCCAAAGCCGGGTAACACTGGACAGAAACAACGCCCAAGCATAGACTTAGAGATGTTGAAACGATCCATCCATACAATGTGGAAACGGGCCCTGACACGCTTTTGGTGTGAAGAGCGGGGCGCTACCACACTGGAATGGGTCCTCCTGCTCGCCGCGATCGGCATCCCCACGCTGGGCCTGATTATGTACGGCCTCATGACCCTCGCGGGCCACTACGGGCTGGTCACCACCATGAACCAGATGCCGTTCCCCTAAATCCAAACGCCCCTGGCGGGCCCTAGCCGCCTTTTTGTGTAACGCGTTTCAAACCCAAAGCGTCTCAGCCGATAGACACAAGACCTAACAAACCGGGTTCAAGCCCGATTGGAGACCGACCATGACGAAGATGATTAAAAGCGCTTTGACCCGCATCATCCGTGAAGAAAAGGGTGCAGAGGCCCTCGAAAAAATCCTTATCGTCGCTGCGATCGCCCTGCCGCTGCTCGGCCTGCTGCTGTTCTTCTCCGGCGCGATCCGCGACTGGGTGACCGGCAACTGGGAAACCGTCCAGGGCAACCAAGACATCAACGACGCCAGCGACAACCCGTTCTAATCCATTCCCCGCCTCGCGGGTTGAATCGGTCACGCTGTTTCGACCACCACGCTGACCACCCAGCCCCGCCCCCGCGCGGGGCTGTTTCCTTACCACGACATCCGATCGCCACACCACCGCCCGGAACATCGCCCTCCCGATGCCCATTGCGATCAACATCCTGGCCTACGTCGCGCTCCTCGGGGTTGGCGCGGCCGCATCGGTCACCGATGTCCGCACCAAGCTCATCCCCAACAAGCTCACCTTCCCCGCCATGCTCGCCGGCCTCGCCTTCTGGGCTATCGCCGGCCTCGTCATGGGCAAGGGCCTGCTGGGCAGCCCGCTGACCGAGCCGGGCACGCTGTCGGGGGCCTGGATCGCGATGTTCCTCGGGCTCGTCCCGTTCATCCTCCTCGTCTTCATCGGCGGGCTGGGCATGGGGGATGCGAAACTCATGGGCGCGGTCGGAGCCATCAGCTGCCAGTGGCAGGTTGTGGTGGGGACAACGATTTACGCGCTTGTGGTCGCACTGGTCATGGGCCTATGCACAATGGTTCTTGCGGGCCGGGTCAGACTGACGATGTACCGACTGCTGGGGATCGCGCTAAGCGCGGGCAAAGTCATCAAGCCCGACGACTCGGAGAGCGCCCCGACGGTGCCCTTCGCGGTCGCGATCGCGGTCGGCGCGGCGCTGGCCGGTGCGGAGCTGATGGTCGGGCTCTGGCCCAAGAACCCGTGGATTTGGCCCTAGCCGATGCCGCATGAAACTCTAAGAAAGGCACCACGCAGGACGTAAGTGGTTTAGAATGCCTAGATTGACAGGAACCGGATACACCCAACCGAAGTACTACATTCGTTAGCCCATGGGCCAAGAGATCGGCCCGATCGAACCGGAAGGCCACGAGCATGAACACCCCAGCCAACCCCGGCCTCACCTCCCTGACGCTCAAGCCAGGCGACAAGGTCGACCACTTCGAGATTGTTCAGCAGGTCGGCGCGGGCGGCACGGCCGTCGTCTTTGCCGCGTTCGACGCGATCCTCAACCGCACCGTCGCGATCAAGCAGGTGATCGTCCCGCCAGGCGACGAAGGCGACGAGCTCCGCCAGCGTGCGGTCAAAGAGGCCAAGCTCCACCGCAGCGTCGCGATCACCGACCGGTCGATGCTCGTCCAGTTCATTGACGTCGTGAACGACCCGCGCGGCGTGTTCCTGATCACGGAGTTTGTCGACGGCCCGACGCTGGAGTGGATCCTCCAGTCCGAGCCCAAGCCGATGGAGCAGCGGCAGGCGCTGGGCATCATCGCGGCGACCTCCAAGGGCCTCGCCTCGATCCACGCGACCAACACGATCCACCGCGACCTCAAGCCCTCCAACATCCTGATGCCCCGGGGCGGTGGCCTGAAGATCGCGGACTTCGGCCTCGCCGCGGCACTGAGCGACCAGCAGGCGATGGATCTGGGCTCGGTCCGCTACATGGCCCCCGAGCTCCTGCAAGGCGGCAAGGCCACGACCGGCAGCGACATCTACGCGCTGGGCATCATCGCCTACGAGATGCTCGCGGGCCGAGAAAAATTCAACGAGGCCTTCCGCACGATCCTGCGCGACCAGCGCAACCAGGCGATGCGCTGGGTCAAGTGGCACACCAACCCCCGCGCCAAAGTCGCCCCGCTCAACACATTAGTCCCAGACATCCCGCAGTCGCTCAGCGACCTGGTCGCGCGGATGATGGAAAAAGAGCCCGCCCGCCGGATCGCTAACTCGCACGAGTTGATGGAAGCGATCCGCATGCACTTCGCCAACGATGCGCAGGGCGCGATCCCCACACCCCAGCCGCACCAGACCGTGCAGCCCGCGTCGGCCGGCGACGTCAGCGAAACCGCCGAGGTCCCCAAGCGCAGCAAGGTGCCGATGATCCTCGTGGGCATGCTGGTGTTCTGGCTGCTCGCGATCGGCGGGTACTTCATCTACAAAGGCCAGGAGCGCAAGCAGGACTACCGCGACCGGATCGCGACGCTCGCCGATGAGATTGAGGCGGCCGACGACCTGCACTTCGCCGAGAACAACTACGCCGACGCGCTGCACGCCTTCAACGAGCTCAAAACCCAGCTCACCACCGAGTACGAGCAGAGCCCGGACAGCTTCAAGGCCGACTTCACCAACCTCGGCCGGCTCTCCGCGGCCGGTGCCTACCGCGCCCAGGGCCACCTCCACGTCGCGTCGGGCGACTACGTCGCTGCGCTCGCATCGTTCGAGGCCTACGAAGAATCGATGCAGGCCATCACCGACGACCCGACCCGTCTGGCCAACACCGACCTGACGCTGGGCGAGGCCGACCGCTTGGTCGAGACGCACACCCGACGCGCCGCGTTCCAGGAAAACGCCAACGCGATCACCGCGCTGCTGGACGAGGGCAAACTCCAGACCGCGATCGAACGCATCCGTACCCAGCGCGATTCGCTGGGCGACAACCTCGCGGCCGACGACCAGGCAACCCTTGACGCGCTGCACGCCCGCTACCGCCTGTTGTTCAACACGGAGCGCAACACGGAGATCACGCAAGAAGCGCTGGCGATGGTGGACGAGGGCGAGCTCGACGACGCGATCGAGCTGCTTGAAGAAACGATCAGCGACGACCCCGACGCCGCATCGCCCGAGCATGTTGAGATGCTCGCCGACCTGAAATGGCGTGTGTACCGCGCGGATAACGACCGCGAGATCGCACTGGCCGAGGGCCGCAACGACATCGACCGCCTGATCGAGCTGCTGCACGACCGGATCGAACGCGACCCCAACCCCGAGCCGTTTGAGCAGCGCTATGAGAAGCTCATCAACGACCGCGACACTGCGCTGGCCGACGAGTACATCGACGACGGCCAACTCAACCGGGCGGTCACGCTGCTCGAAGGCGTCCTGGACCGTGACCCCGAGCACCGCCTGGCCCAGCAGCTCATGGCGGGCATCGGCAACGAACGCGCCTACCTCGCCAAAGCACGCGAGGCCGAGCGGGCCTTCTCCAGCCGCAACTACGCACAGGCCATCGACCTCGCGACCGAGGCGGTCGAGCTCGGCGGCGATCGCGGCGGCGAGATGAACGACATCATCACCCAGTCCACCGGTCAGCTCGCGCTGTCCTCCTCCTCCGCGGCGCTCGACGAGGGCGACATCGTTACCGCAGAACGCCAACTCGCGATCGCCCGCAGCAATCTGGGCAACACCGAGCAGGTGCTCTCGCTGGACCGCGCGATCACCAACCTCCGCGACTACCGCGCGCTGGTCGCCGAGGGCGATGTCTTCTTCGGACGCGGCGAGTACGGCCCCGCCAAGCGCAAGTACATCGCGGCGCGAGAAATCTTCTCCAACGCCCAGATCAATGCCCAGATCCGTGACTGCGATTTTGAGATGTGGCTCGTCCAGTGCGACGTCCACATCCAGCGCAGCCAGTGGGACGCAGCCAACAGCGCGCTCACCCAGGCCGAAGCGATCAAAACCAACGACGCGACGCGCCAACGTCGGCAGACGATCCAGGACCGCATCCAGTAACCCGCCCCCGCCCGGCAGCCGCCTGGCCGTAAACGCAGGCCAATCCCCTCCCCGCCTGACGCACGCCCCGCCAAACACCTTGAGTCCAACCCCGCCCGACGATCCCCCGACGCCGACCGACGCCGACTCGGCCGCCGCGAGCCCACCCCCGGGCCGCGGGCTGCTCGCGGCCCGCTTCGCCGTCGTCGCACTGCTCAGTGTCGGGCTGCTCGTGTTCGGGCTCTACGCCTTCAACGACCTGGCGAACGGCATCCCCCAGCCCCCCACCGCGTCCGCGACCGACACGCTCGCGCTCGATCCGGACAGCCCACCCATGACCGGCGGCGACATGCTCCAGCCCGAGTCTGCCGACGAGGTCCTGTCCGACAACTACATACCGATCGACCACGACCCCGCACGGCTCCCCGCGTATCCCGGCGCAGAGCGCGACGTATGTCACCGTCTCAAACCCGACGGCCGGTTCAGCGACGAGCGCGCGGTGTACACCGTCCCGGGCTCCGACGCCACACCCCAGGACGTGATCGCGCACTACCGCGCGGCCGCTGAGGGGGCCGGCTTCACTGTCCGCTCAAGCCGACCCGTTCAGGGCCGCCCCGATAGTCTCAGCACACTCTTCACCCGCGGTGAAGCAACCCTGACCGTGATGGTCAATCCGTATCGGCCCGCGCCTCCGCTTGAGCCCTCGCTCTCGGTCGCGGTCCAGTTCCGTTACCCTATCGCTTCGCAGCCCTAGCGCAGCGCCCCGCCAAGCCCCCCACCGGATAACCCGATGAGCCAGATCCCCTCCTCACAGTCCCCACCCGCCCGGGGCGGCAGCACACAACTGGTCATGATCGCCGGCGTCGTCGCGGTCGTCGCGGTCATCCTCGTCAACGTCTACGTCGAGCTTCGCGCGAAGGCCAACGCCGAAGACACCGAGCACTTCTTCCGCCTTACCGTGGACCGCGAACGCGGCGACGACCTCTCGCCCGGCGACTTCGAGATGATCGATATCCCCAAGTCCTACATCCGCGCCTTCGGCACCGACGCGATCCGCGAAGACCCCACCCGGGCCGGCATCCCCGCGGGCGGCTACGAGAAGCGGAAGTTCAGCGTCTCCGCACGCGCCGGCGAAGTGCTCCGCGATGGCATGTTCATCCGCGAAAGCACCAACCGCCTGGGCATCGACCTCCGCCCGGGCCGCCGACTGGTCGCGCTGCCTGTCAACACCGAGAACCAGCCGCCCAACCTTGCCCCCGACGACTACATCGATATCTACGCCAACGTGATGCGCCGCAGCGGCACGCAATCGGTCGTCGTGATGGAGCGTGTGCAGGTCCGCCTCGTGGGTAGCCGGGTCGTCGAGGCCGGGGCAGACTCCTCGCGCTCGCGCAACGTGAAGTACGGCAGCATCACCATCGAAGTCGACCGCGACGAAGTCGCCAAGCTCGCCAACCTCCAGACCCGTATCGCGGGCGGCGAGTTCCTCGTCGTGGTCCGTGCCGGCATCGACCGCACCCTGCTGGATGGCGACGAGGAAGAGGGCGTCGTCCGTGACGAAATCATGGAGATGCTCGGGCTCGACTGACCCGCGATTCGTTTGCCGTTTCTACCCGAGCCCGCCCCCCCCTGCTGAACCTGCCCTATGGAACTCTGGCTTTACGACCACAGCCGAAACACCCGCGAGTCGATCGAGGTCGAGGGCGACCCGATCACCATCGGCCGCGAGGACGGCAACACGCTCGTCCTCAAGAGCCCCTTTGTCGCGCGTCGGCACTGCCAGATCGTACGCAAGGGCAACCAGATGTTTGTCGAATCGCTCTCGCGTGCCGGCACCCGCGTCGCCAACCGGGAGGTCCTGCCCGACAACCCGGTCAAGATCGACTTCGGCGACGAGGTCCAGCTTGGCCAGTTCTCGCTCGCGCTGGTCGGCCAGGAGAAACGCAAGCTCGGCGCCGAGGAACGCGTCACCGACGCCGAGCTGCACGCCGCGCTGATGGACATGGAGAGCGAGGTCCACACCGAGCTGCTCGAGCGGATGAACCTCCGCGTGACGGGGCACCTCAACAAGAACGACAACCGCTTTATCGACGAAGTCCTCAACCACCTCGGGTCCGTGCTCAGCGCGCGGATCGAGGCGATGGACAAGCAGGTCCTGCTGTACACGATGCGGATGCACCTGCGTCGGCTGGTCCAGGCCGAGGTCGTGCGTCAATGCGAAGGGCGGGTCCAGACCGACTACAAGTCCGCCGACTCGCGGGTGCTCGATGCCGACAAAGAGCAGCAGATCTCGCAGCTGGTCACGAACCTCGTGGACATGATGCCGCTGCTGTTTGACCCGACCAGCGTGCAGGAGGACCTCGCCGTCGCCGACGACGCGTTCGAAGAGCTCTTCGAGATGGAGCTGCCGATGATCCCGCGCGACGTGCAGCGGTACATCGTTCGGCAGACGGTCTCCAAAGACATCCAGGACATCATGTTCGGCCTGGGCCCACTCCAAGACCTGCTCGAGATGCCCTCGGTCTCGGAGATCATGGTCGTCGGCAAGGACCACATCTACACCGAAAAACAAGGTGTGATCGTCGAGACCAGCCGGACGTTCTTCAGCGACGAAATCCTGCTCTCGATCATCGAACGCATCCTGACCCCCGTGGGCCGACGCGTCGACACCAGCACGCCGCTGGTCGATGCCCGCCTGCCCGACGGCTCGCGCGTCAACGTCGTCATCAACCCGCTATCGCTCGTCGGCCCGTGCCTCACGATCCGCAAGTTCGGCTGGGTGCCCTTCACGATGGACGACCTCATCGAGCGCGGCTCGATCAGCGGGCCCGTCGCCGAGTTCCTGCAGGGCTGCGTCGTCGGACGAAAAAACATCCTGATCTCCGGCGGTACGGGCTCGGGCAAGACCACCCTGCTCAACGTCCTCTCCGCCTACGCCCGCCCCAACGAGCGCATCGTCACCGTCGAAGAGTCGGCCGAGTTGCGTCTGCCCCAGCCCCACGTCGTCAAGCTCGAAGGCCGACCCGCGAACGTCGAAGGCAAGGGCGCGTACACCATCCGCGACCTGGTCCGCAACTCCCTGCGTATGCGGCCCGACCGCATCATCATCGGCGAGGTCCGCGGCGCTGAAGCCCTCGACATGCTCCAGGCGATGAACACCGGGCACGACGGGTCGCTCTCCACGATCCACGCCAACACGCCCTACGACTGCATGAAGCGTGCCGAGGCCCTCGTGCTCATGGCCGTCGATATGCCCATCCGCGCGATCCGCGAGCAGATCGTCAGCGCGATCGACATGGTCGTCCAGGTCGCGCGCTTCGGCGATGGCCGACGACGCGTCACGACCATCTCCGAAGTCACCGCCATCGAGCCCGAGTCGCACCAGATCCGCCTCGAAAACATCTTCACCCTGCGCGACAAACAGCAGGCAACGCTCCGGCACACCGGCTACATGCCGACGTTTACGCAGGAGATGATCGATCAGAAACACTTCGGCGTGGAGGTCTTCCTTTGATCCCCGAAGATATCACCTTCAACCCCGGCCTCCGCGCCCTCTACTCGCTCCTCACCGCGGCCGCGTTCTACATGGCCGTCCGGCACGGCTACGGCCCGGTGCGCCGCTGGCTCCACGCGCAAGAACTCACCTACGACCGCGTGCTCCGACGCCAGCTCCTCATGGACGTCTCCCCGCGTTCCGTCGTCTGGCTCAACCTCTCGACCATCGCCGTGTCGTTCGTGCTCGGCTTCCTGGTCAGCCAGAGCCTGCTCCTAGCGACCGTCCTCGCGGGCATCGTGGTCTTTATCCCCCACGTCGTCATTAAACACATGGAAACCAAACGCCGTCAGAAGCTCGAGTTCCAACTCGTCGACGGCCTGACCACGCTCGCCTCGGGGGTCCGCGCGGGGCTCAACCTCGTCCAGGCCATGAAGCTGCTGGTCGACAACCTCAAGGGCCCGATCCAGCAGGAGTTTGGCCAGATCCTCCGCGAGTACGAGATGGGGATGGACCTCAACCAGGCCATGCGCATCGCCAGCAACCGCATCGGCAGCCCGCTCTACCGACTGACCTTCACCGCGATCGAGATGCACCGCGTCCGCGGCGGCGACTCGGGCGACTCCATGGACCGCATCGCCGACGCCATCCGCGACATCCAGCGACTCGAAGGCAAGCTCGACGCCATCACCGCGCAGGGCCGGGCACAGGCCAACTTCATGGCCATCATGCCCATCGCCATCATCATCATCCTCTTCCTGATCCTCCCCGAGCAGACCTCCCTGCTCTTCACACACCCCTACGGCCGGCTCATGCTCGTCGCTGTCGGTGTCATGATCGCCACCGGCTACGTCTGGATCCGAAACATCATGCGCGTCGATATCTAACCCTCAGCCCAAGCCACTATGAACACCGGCATCCTCATCCTGGCCATCGTCACCAGCGTCTTCGTGTTCGCGGGCGTTTTCCTCCCGATCTACGCGATCTTCCGCTTCCCCGTCCCCGCCGAGCCCCCGGTGCATCGACAGATCGCCAAGGCCGTCGGCATGGACCAGGAAACGATCTTCGAAAACCCGATCTTCGCACCCCTGCTCAACCTCTGCGTGCAGTTCGCCAAACGCCTCAACATCCACAGCCTGCGCACCAAAGTCCGACAAGACCTCAACGCCTCGGGCAACCCCAGCGGCTACATCGTCGACCAGTACGTCGCCCTCGCGATCTTCGCCGCCCTCGTCGCCGGGGCCGCGGGCATCATCATCGAGTTCGCCACCACCGGCGGACGCTACCTCCTCATCACCATCCCCATGATGATGGCCATCGGCTTCGAGCTGCCCATCCTCATCCTCAGCAGCGCCGCCCGCAAACGCGTCGCGAAGATCGGCAAGCAGCTGCCCTACACACTCGACCTCGTCTCCCTCGTCATGGCCGCCGGCTCGAGCTTCACCGAAGCCATCGAGACCCTGATCCGCGACAACCCCGAAGACGACCTCAACCAGGAGCTCCGCTACGCCCTCTCCGAGATGGAGTTCGGCTCCACCCGCGCCGCCGCGTTACAGAACCTCGCCGAACGCATCCCGCTCGAGTCGCTCCGCTCCGTCGTCGGCGCCGTCAACCAGGCCGAGAAGCTCGGCACCCCGCTCTCCTCCATCCTCAAGCTCCAGTCCGAGATGCTCCGCATGCACCGCGGCGTCCGCGCCGAAAAACTCGCCGCCTCCGCCTCGCTCAAGATCCTCGTGCCCTCGATGCTCATCCTCATCGCCGTCGTCATGGTCATCGGCGCACCGCTCATCATCAACTACATCGTCACCGGGAGCTGGTTTTGATCGCCCTCCAAATCCACATCACCGCCGGGCCACAGGCCGGCACACGACTCCAGCTCACGCAGTCCCCCGCGAGCTTCGGCCGAGCCCCCGAGAACACCCTCGTCCTCGACCTCTCTACCGTCTCACGCAACCACGGCGAACTCCGCTACGAGGACGACGCGTGGTGGCTCTATAACCACTCGCAAAACGGCACCAAGGTCGGCCGAAAACGCGTCACCAAAAAACCACGCGAGCTCGCCGACGGCGCATCCATCACCATCGGCGACGAAGAAGTCTTCCGCATCCACTACGCCGGCGAAACCGCAAGCCCCGCAGCGCCAGCCGCCGCCAGCCAATCCGCCGGCGAAACACCCGACGCCCAACAGCCCGAACAACCCGCGCCCGGCACCGGCGCACGCGGCCGGTCCAAGCTCTGGCTCATGCTCGCCGTCTGGTTCGGACTCGTCCTGGGCGTCTTCATGATCCTCTTCGCCGTCCTCGACAAGGGCAGCCCCGACGACGCCCCCACCAACAGCAACCAGATCGTCCAGTTCGAGTCCGCCGACGACGTCCGGCAGATCCTCAAACAACCCGTCCAGCGCGGCACCGCCGACGAGTACCGACACGACGAAAACCTCAGCAAAGCCCGCCAAAACTACAACAACGAGCCCCGCACCCGCCACCTCTACGAGGCCTACCGCTACTACCGCCTCGCCGTCAAACACCTCCCCGCCAACCAGGACCTCGGCCCCGAGGACCAGCAGCGCTACGAGGTCGTCCTCGATGAGCTCTCCGAACTCGTCTTCAAACGCTACGAAGACGCCCGCATACTCAACGCCCAAGGCGCACAGGAAGACGCCCTGGTCGAGATCGACCAGCTCATCCAGTTCTTCCCCGCACGCAACCGCGAGGACGCCGCCGAGCAGGAGCTCTACGAAATGATCCTCCGCCTCCGCGGCCGAGCCGCCCGAGGCGCAGGCCGCTAAGGCACTCCCCCCGCTCGCGCCCCGACCACCCCGCGCCTCCCCTACCCCCATGCCCGCCGTGTGGCCCCAGCAAGACGGCGGGCTCCCCCGCCCCCGCAAAATCCCCCACCACGCCCGCGCGATCCCCACGCCCCCATCGCCTATCATGCCCGCATGACCACCCCCACCGACACCATCGACTACACCGCCGTCCCCGACGCCGCCGGCCGGTTCCGCGCCTCGACCCAGACCCCCGGCTTCGGCGGGTCCTACATCCCCGAAACCCTCCACCACGCCGTCGAACAACTCGCCAAGGCGTACGACGAAGCCAAACGTGACCCCGCCTTCCGGGGGGAACTCGACGGGCTGCTCAAAAACTACGTCGGCCGCGCCACCCCCCTCTACTTCGCCGAGAACCTCACGAAACATGTCGGCGGCGCACAGATCTACCTCAAGCGCGAAGACCTCGCCCACACCGGCGCCCACAAGATCAACAACTCCCTGGGCCAGGCCCTGCTCACCCTCCGCATGGGCAAGAAACGCATCATCGCCGAGACCGGCGCGGGACAGCACGGCGTCGCCACCGCCACCGCCGCCGCACGCTTCGGCCTGAAGTGCGACGTCTTCATGGGCACCGAGGACATGCGACGCCAGCAGCCCAACGTCACCCGCATGAAGCTCATGGGCGCCAACGTCGTCCCCGTCACCTCCGGCTCGTGCACCCTCAAAGACGCCACCAACGCCGCCATGCGCGACTGGATGGGCTCCTCCGAAGACACCCACTACATCATCGGCTCCGTCGTCGGCCCCCACCCCTTCCCCATGATCGTCCGAGACTTCCAGTCCGTCATCGGCCGCGAGTGCCGCGCCCAATGCCTCGACCAGATCGGCCAACTCCCCGACTGCATCGTCGCCTGCGTCGGCGGCGGCTCCAACGCCGCGGGCATCTTCTACCCCTTCGTCAACGACGCCTCCGTCAAACTCGTCGGCGTCGAGGCCGGCGGACGCTCCAATACCCTCGGCGACCACGCCGCACCCCTCACCTTCGGCACCCCCGGCGTCCTCCACGGCTCCATGTCCTACGTCCTCCAGGACACCGACGGCCAAACCGCCACCGTCCACTCCATCAGCGCGGGCCTGGATTATCCGGGGGTCGGCCCCGAGCACAGCTACTGGCACGACACCAATCGCGTCCAGTACACCGCCGCCACCGACGCCCAGGCCCTCGACGCCTTCCAGCAACTCACCCGCCTCGAAGGCATCCTCCCCGCCATCGAATCCAGCCACGCCCTCGCCCAGGCCCTCCAACTCGCCCCCACCATGCCCCCCAACCAAACCCTCGTCGTCAACCTCTCGGGCCGCGGCGACAAGGATTTGGATGAGGTGGTAAGGTTGTTGGGGATAGGGTGAGAGCAGAGATCAACCTACCCTCACAAACTACATCAACTAGATTACTTTGAAGCAACATTCTCTATTTCCGAACCTGCGTGAGAAGCCCAAGTCATCCCGGGCATCGTCATCGACGTTTTCTCAAAACATGAAGCTGCCGGTACACCGGTGGTTTCGGTTCAGTGCAGGGTTTTCGGCGGCTTGGGCCGAACAGGAAATTGATAAGTACGGCGAAAGCTGTCGTGTTTTTGACCCTTTTGCCGGCTCCGGCACAACCCTGATTGCTGCGCAGGCCGCCGGAGTCGAGGCGATGGGCGTTGAAGCTCATCCCTTCGTGGCACGCGTCGCAAAGGCGAAACTCAACTGTCAGTCGGACCCAGACCACTTCATCTCGCTGGCTTCAACGGTCCTCAATGAGTCGAATAACGGCAGTGGATCGCTGAGTGAGTATCCAGATTTGGTACATAGGTGTTACCCTGACGAAACACTCAAGCAACTGGACTCGCTTCGCAGAAGTATCGAGTTTCACCAACAGGATTCGCCTGAATGGCATCTGGTATGGCTCGCGCTCGTCTCCATCCTCCGCGCCTGTTCACCTTCCGGTACCGCTCAATGGCAGTATGTCCTACCCAACAAATCCAAGAAGCGAATCGCCCAGCCCTTTCAAGCGTTTGAGTCCGCCGTCGAGATGATGGCTTCAGATATGCGATATGCTCGGGAGTACTTCACTGGACAGGCAAGCCTACTTGTCGCCGACGCCCGTGATTGCGAGGGTGTCCCCGATGACTATGCGAACCTGGTCCTAACTTCACCGCCGTACGCAAACAACTACGACTATGCGGACGCAACAAGATTAGAGATGTGCTTTCTCCAGGAAATCTCTGGGTGGAGCGATCTCAAGCAAGCTGTAAGACGCCACCTCATCCGCTCCTGTTCACAACACGAAACACCAAAGACAATTGATATCGACAACGTTTTGGATAACGTGCTGTTGGCACCTATTGCGGATGAGATCAAATCCGTCTGTGAACAGTTAGCAACGGTACGACTCACGAAGGGGGGGAAGAAAAACTACCACATCATGATCGCATGCTATTTTCTAGATTTATCCAAAGTATGGATGTCTCTGCGAAGATGTTGCGAGGATGGTTCGCGTGTGTGTTTTGTGGTGGGAGACTCTGCGCCTTACGGTGTGTACGTCCCTGTGATCGACTGGCTCGGGCGTCTCGCAGAAGCTGCGGGTTTTAAATCATGGACATTCGATAAAACGCGTGATCGAAACATCAAGTGGAAGAATCGCAAACACCGCGTCCCCCTATGCGAGGGACGTCTCTGGGTAGAGGGCTGAGT
>JBITAC010000020.1:0-49938 GCA_044439905.1 Phycisphaerales bacterium JB063
GGCTCGCTCGCGCTGCTGGGCCTGGGCGGGCTCGCGCTGCTGCGGCGTCGCCGCGCCTAGACGCGCATCCTCCTTCACGTTCGGCCTGCCCCGGCGGGCCGGGCGTTTTCCACCCACGGCCGTTCGCACCAACGTAGCGGGCGGCTGATTCCCCGGCCTGTGTGTGTGCGGGCCGTGCCTCTCTGTCCGTCTCTTCGAAGGAGTCCGATCGTGCGCCAACGTCATGCCTTTACCCTGATCGAGCTGTTAGTCGTGATCTCGATCATCGCTTTGCTGATCGCGATCCTGCTCCCCGCCCTGGGCGCCGCGCGGAAGTCGGCGCGTGACAGCCAGTGTGCGGTCTCGCTCCGGCAGATCGGGATGTCGTGGCACGCCTTCGCCGCCGACAACAAGGGCCGGGCCGCCCCGAGCTTCCAGGTCACGATCCAGACCGGCGAGTTTGGCGCGGTCGGCAGCGGCTCGCAGTGGCACTGGGTCATGCGTGACTACATGGACCAGAACAGCCAGAGCTTCGTCTGCCCGCAGGCCGACACCCCCGTCGACACTTCCACCGACACCGCGGGCCGGGCCTTCAACGCCTGGTACATCGCGACCTCCATCCACACCGGGCAGGACTTCCACAAGGTCGGCAGCTACGGGCTCAACAACTGGTTCGAGTACCACCCGGTCCACACCAGCGGCGAAAACCCGAACAACTTTTATAAGAGTCTCGACGACGCGCGGGCGGATTCGGATTCGCCGGTCTTCGGCGATGGCGTGTGGGGCGACCAGGGCTGGCCCGTCGAGACCGACACCATCCCGCCGGACAACGAAAACCCCAACCTGTTTGTCGGCGCGGGCAACTGGCTGGCGCGTTTCTCGCTCAAGCGTCACGGCGAGGGGATCAACATGGTCTTCTTCGACGGCTCGAGCCGAAACGTCGCGCTCAACGTCCTCAAGGAGCAGCGCTTCCACGCCGAGTGGGATCAGGACCTGGCGAACCCCTGAGCCGAAGGCCTATAGACGCGCAACCGATCCGTGCTTTTGCGCAGATTGTGTCACGGGCTGCGAAATCCGGCGGCCCCCCGGTAGGATACAACGCCCATCCGCCTTGCCCGGTGCGCAGGCGGGCGGTGGTCCAATCCCCCCTGCCGAGGCCGTCGTATGTGGTTGTTTCCGACTTGCCGTGTTGGGTCTGTCTCGCTCGTATGGGTGTGTGCGTGGCTGCTGGTGTGGGGGGCCAGGGCAGAAGACTGGCCGACCTACCGGCATGATGTATCGCGCACCGGGACGACGGCCCAGCAGCTCGACCCGGCGCGGCTGGGTGAGGCGTGGGTCCATACGTCGGCCCAGCCGCCGCTGCCCGCCTGGCCCGGGCCCGCGCGGTGGGACGCCTACGCCACGATCAAAGACCTCCCCTCCATGCGCAACTACGACCCGTGCTACCACACCGTCGCGGTCGGCGGCGCGGTGTACTTCGGCTCGTCCACCGACGACTCGGTCTACAAGCTCGACGCGGACACCGGCGAGGTCGTCTGGACCTTTACCACCGGCGGGCCGGTCCGCATCGCGCCGATGGTCAACGACGGCAAGGTGTACTTCGGCTCCGACGACGGCGCGGCCTACTGCGTTGACAGCGCCTCGGGCGAGCAGGTGTGGCGCTACGATGTCACGCCCGGCGAGCGCATGGTCCTCAACAACGGCCGGGCGATCGCGTTCCACCCGGTACGCACGGGCGTCGTGGTCCGTGACGGCATCGCGTACTTCGGCGCCTCGCTGCTGCCTTGGAAAGAGTCGTACCTCGTCGCGGTGGATGCGCTGACGGGTGAGGTCGGTGCGCAGGGCACGTTCCGCCGACGCATCGAGGGCCAGACGATGGAGGGCGCGATGTTGGCGACCGACCGCGAGCTGATCCTGCCCCAGGGCCGGGTCGCGCCGATGCGTTTCGATCGGGCGTCGGGCGAGCCCAACGGCTCGCTGGGCGGCGGGGGCGGCGTGTTCGTCGTCATCACCGCCGACCAGCACATCCTCCGTCAGGGCCAGGCCCGCGCGGGCGGGCTCGTCGGCAACGACCAGGTCGCGCAGTACAGCCGGGGGCACGCGCTGGTGGTCTCGGGCCGCTACGGCTTCCTGCTCGACCTGGAGAGTGTCATCGGGCTCGACCTGGCCGAGGGCAAGGAGCTCTGGCGGCACAAGCTTGAGGGCCCGGCCGACCTCGTCCTCGCGGGCGACACGCTGTTTGTCGGCAGCAAAGGGCGGGTGACGGCTTACCGCGCGGTCGAAGGGACCCGCGTCTGGTCGGCGCCGGTCCAGGGCACGGCACACGGGCTCGTTGTGGCGAACGGCGCGCTGCTCGCCAGCACCGACGCGGGCACGATCCACTGCTTTGTCGAGGGCGCACCGGGCGGCGGCGTCGCGGTCGATGGGGGCGGCCCGGAAAGTGCGGGTGACGGCGTGGTCGAGTCGCCGCAGGTCGAGCAGGTCCGGGCCCGCGGGCTGGTTGGCCGATGGGTCTTTCACCGCAGCGCGATGCGTGACGCCGAGGGCGCAAGCATCGACACCGAGACGTTCCGCAACGTCACCGTCCGCGACCAGGCACGCCAGCTCCACGGCCGAGTGGTCGGCGGCGCATCGACCCAGCGCATCAACAACATCGAGGCGATGGTGTTCGATGGCAACACCCTGGTCGAGCTCGCGACCGACCCCGCCAACGCCAACCTGCCCAGGCGGGAGTTCAGTGTCGAGGCCTGGGTCCGTGTCGATGAGCCGATGGCCTGGGGCGGGATCGTCGGCTGCGTCCGTGACAACGGCAGCGATGAGCAGGGCTGGCTGCTAGGCTTCCGCGACGACAAGTTCTGCTTCGGCCTCAGCACCGAGCAGCCCGGCGCGCTGACCTACCTGTCCGCGAACAACGCATTCACCCCCGGCGGCTGGGCCCATGTCGTGGGTACGTACGACGGCGAGACGATGCGGCTTTATGTCAACGGCCGATTCGAGGTGTCATCGGACGCGCAGGGCGGCGACATCCGCTACCCCGAAAGCGTCCACTACGTCATCGGTGCGTACAAGGACGAGAACGAAGACTTCCGGCTTAGGGGCATGCTGCACGAGGTGCGCGTCTATACCAATGTGCTGCGCGACCGCGACGTGACGGCGTTGTTCCGGGCGAAGGCGGCGAACTTCCCCGAGCCCGAACCCGCTACAGAGCAGGGCGGCGGGATCTCCGGCGGCAACTTCCTGGCGTTTGGGCCGTACCTGCGCTTTACCGCGCCGGGTGAGGCGGTGGTGCAGTGGACGACCGATCGGCCGACGACCGGCAGCATCACGTTTGTCCGCGACGGCGAGACGATCACCGTCGATAGCAACGCACGCGGGATGGAGCATGAAGTCACCGTGACCGGCCTCGCTTCCCACGCCGTGTACCAGTACCAGATCACCGTGTCGGCAGGTCGCAACGAACGCACGACGCGCAGCTTCGAGTGCGACACCTTCTTCAACTACACCACCCGCCGGGGCGAATCCGGCATCGCGTATGCGCACGACGCACCGAGCCGCGAAGCGGCGGCCGACATCGCGGACCAACTCGATACCCAGTCGGGCTTTGCGGTGGTGGTCGGTGAGTCGGACGCCAGTTTTGCCTATGCGTTGTCGGCAAGGACCGGGCTGAACGTGATCTGCATCTTGGCCGACGACGCGGCGGTCGAACGCGAGCGAGATACGCTTGTGGCTGGCGGGGTGTACGGCGATCGTGTCACGGTGCTGAGTACTGCATCACTTGAAACGCTGCCGCCGCTGTTTGCGAACGCCGTGCTGCTCGATCCGCAGGGCGCGCGTGGCGCGTCGGACGCGACCGCGTATCGTCGGCTGCTCCAGCCCGGCGGCGTGCTGGTGCGGGGCGGCGAGATCGTTTGGACCGCGCCGCCCATCGCGGGCAGCGGCGACTGGGGCCACATGTACGGCAGCGCCGACAACTCCTCCTTCGGCGGCGAGCACCTGGGCAACGCCGCGTCGACCGCCGACCTCGAGGTCCAGTGGGTCGGCCGACCCGGCCCGCGCTACCAGTCCGACCGCCAGACGCGCAAGCCCGCGCCTCTCGCCGCCGGTGGCCGGCTCTACATGCAAGGCCTGCAGCGCATCATCTGCTGCGACCAATACAACGGCACGATCCTCTGGTCCATCGAGCTGCCCGAGATGATGCGGTGGAACGTCCCGCGCGACAGCGCAAACTGGTGTGCTGACAGCGACTACCTCTACGTCGCGGTCCTCGATGAGCTGCTCAAGATCGACGGCGCTACCGGGGAGATCGCCCAGCGCTTCCGCGCCGCAGGCAACCGCACCGCCCAGCGATCCTGGGACTGGGGCTACGTCGCCCGCGCCGGGCAGGGCGACGGCACGCCCGGCGTTTTGATCGGGTCGAGCGTCTCGCCCGGCGCGATCTTCACCGACTGGTGGGGCGGGGCCAATTGGTACGACCAGCACGACGGCGAGATGGCGGCCAAGGTCGCCTCCGATGCACTCTTCGCGGTCGACCCGGTGACCGGCGAGGAACGCTGGAGCCGCAGCGCGGGGCTCGTGCTCAACACCACGATCACGGTCGGTGAAGACGCGGCCGGCAATCCGATCGTCTACTTCGTCGAGTCGCGCAGCCCCGAGACGGTGCAGGGCGAGACCCGCCGGCTCCAGTCCGACGCGCTCTGGCAGGGCCTGCACCTGGTCGGGGTCGACGCGCTGACAGGGCGCGAAGTCCTGAGCAAGCCGATCACGCCGATGGCGGGGACGACGGCGTTTTACCTGATCTTTTCGCAGGGCAAGCTGATCCTGTCGAGTTCGGCAGGCAACCAGTTCGCGCTGTATTGCATGGAGGCCGACGACGCTTCGCGGGTCTGGGACACGCAGTTCGCGTGGCAGGCGGACCATCATGGCAAGCACCTCGCCCGGCCGGCGGTCGTCGGCGATCTGGTCTTCATGCGGCCGCGGGTGCTGGACCTCCAGACGGGAAGCCAGCACGACCTCGACTTTCCCGATGGCCACCAGTGCGGGACGTACACGCTGACAACCAACGCGCTGTTTGCGCGGGCGGGCGACACGATGATGTGGAGCGTGAACGAGGCGCAGATCAGCCGATGGGACCGGCACCGCCCCGACTGCTGGATCAGCACGATCCCGGCCGGCGGCATGGTGCTCTCGCCCGAGGGCGGGGGCGGGTGTTCGTGCGGCTCGTGGATCGAGACCTCGCTGGGTTGGATGCCCCGGGCGACCAGCGAGCAGGCGGGGCGGGGCGGTGCCGAGCCGGGCCACTAACCCGAATCTTGCAGTCGCTGGGGTGGTGCGACCTATGATGTAAGACTGGTGCCGCCATGGGTAACTCTTAGTAGCCGAGAAGTTTGTCCCGATGTTTTTTCGATCGATCTTCCAACTCGCCGCGCTGTTGGCGTTGCTGCTGCCATGGGGGCATGCGTCGGCGTGCGAGTATTGCGTGCGCGAGGTGGGCTTTGTGTCGCTGTACCACGAGCCGTACCGCGTGGTGATCGCGGTGCCCGAGGGGACGGCCGAGGCCGACCGCGACCGGCTGCTGGGCGAGGCGCGGACCGCGCTGGGCCCGGGCAACGTGGTGGTTTCGGTCGGATCGGCTCGGGAGGGCGGGCACTTCGCCGACGTCGCGTCGCAGGCCGGCGACGCGCTGCCCGCCGCGGCGGTGTTCGCGCCCGACGGCCGAAGCGCGTTGCTCCAGGACACCCCCGCCGACCACACGGCCCAGACCGACGCGTTGTCCCATGCGGTCGGCCGACTGACACACTCCCCCGCCCGCGAGGGCCTGGCCGCGGCGCTGATCGACGGCTACGCGACGGTGCTTGTCGTGGAGGGCACCGACGCCGGCGCCAACGCCGCCGCGCGCGAGCTCGCCGAGGCCGCCATCCAGCGCATCAATGCCGTGAAGTCCGGGTTCGACCGGGTGATCGAGGTCGGCCCGGCGTTGCGTGTCATCACCGCCGAGCAGCGCCACGCCGAGCGCTGGCTGCTCTGGTCGCTGGGGATTGCCGACACCGATGAGCCGATGCCCAGTGTCGCGGTGCTGTATGGCAAAGGCCGACGCCTGGGCGATGTCCTCACCGGGAGCCGGCTCACCGACAACGCCTTGTTCACGATGCTCAGCTACGTCGCCCGCGACTGTGAGTGCGACCTTGACCGCGGCTGGTTGTACAGCAACACGGTCCCGCTGGTGTGGGACGACGCGCTGCGCCGCCGGGCTTACGACAGCCTGGGCTTCGACCCCGAGAGCGCCGCGACCCGCGCGGCCGTGTCACGCATCCTCGAGCGCGGCCCGGGCAGCAGCGGCACTACCGCACGCGACCCGTTTGTCGAGGACGCCGGCACCAACATCGGGATCCCCGGGCTGACGATCCACAACCTCGACGACGCGGCATCCAATGTCCCGCCGGCGGTGTTGGCGTCTGCCGCGCAGGATGCGAACGCTGCCCCGGCCGAGACGACCGACCCGCCGCAGCCCGCTTCCGCCTCGGCCGCGATCGTCGAGGCCGACCACACACCGACCGCGCAGGCCGGGGCGACCTCGATGCGGATGGCGTTGGCCGTGCTGGGTGGGCTGGCGTTCCTGGTCGCTGCGGCCGCGATTGCCTTGATCGCCAAATCACGGGGAGACCACTGAGATGCACGGCATCGTCGGCCTGATCTTCCGCGAGCTCCGCTTCCGCCCGCTCAGCGCGGCGCTGGTGCTGCTCACCGTCGCGGCCGCGAGCGCGGTCGTGGTCTTCTACGACACCGGAGCGCAGGCGCTGCACCGCCAGGCGGTCGATGCGGAAGACGCGACGAGACGCATCCAGAAGGCGATGGGCACGAACCTGACGCTGATCCCCGCCGCGACCGACCTGGCCGACTACTACGACGCCGGGGGTGTCGCCCGCGACACGTTTGGCCAGGACGTGATCGAGCGCCTGGTCGCGCAGGACGCGGTGTCGATGAACCACCTGATCCCGATGCTCGAGGCCCGCATCGAACTGGCCGGCCGAAACGTGCTCTTCACCGGCATCGCGCCCTCGCAGCACACGCCGGGCCGGCCCAAGAAGAAGATGAACGACGGCGTCGAGCCGGGCATGCTGGAGCTGGGCAGCGCGGTCGCCGAGGCGATGGGTGTCGTGACGGGTGATACGGTCGAGGTGCTGGGCGAGTCGTTTTATGTCGCGCTGGTCTATGTCCCCAAGGGCACAGCCGAGGACCTGCGGGTCTACGCGAACCTCGCCGATGCGCAGCGGATGCTCGGCAAGGAAGGGCAGATCAACAAGATCGAGGCGCTCGACTGCGTGAGCTGTGCCGACCCGGAGCAGGAAGCGCTGGGTATCCTGCGCGACGAGCTCGCGACGGTCGCGCCCGAGCTGCAGGTCCAGCGTGATGCGGATGTCGCCAACGCCCGCGTCCTGCAGCGCTCCGTGCTCGCGAAGCAGACCGACATCATCGACAAGTTCCACGGCATCCTGCTGCCCGTCATCCTCATCGGCGTGCCGATCGCGATCGGCGCGATCACGATGCTCAACGTCCGTGACCGCAAGAGCGAGATCGGCGTGCTCCGCGCGCTGGGGAAGGGGTCGTGCTCGATCGGCGCATTGTTTATGGGCAAGGCGTTGCTGCTGGCGTTGATCGGTGCGGTGGTCGGTGTTGCGGCGGGCTGGCTGCTGCTGGCGGTGCGCGGGCCCGGGGTGTTTGAGGTGGAGCCCGGCGGGCTTAGGCCGGGCAACGCCCTGCTGCTGGCGGTGCTGGTCGCGGCGCCGGTGTTTGCGGCGTTGGCCGCGGCGCTGCCAACAGTCTGGGCGGTGACGCAGCACCCCGCCGACGCGATGCGGGAGGACAAAGCGTGAGCGACGCGATGGTTCAACTCGACGCGGTTTCGCATCGCTACGAAGGCAGGCACGGCCGAGTCGATGCGCTCGCCGACGTCCGCCTCGCGTTTGGGGCTGGCGAGCTTGCGCTGATCAACGGGCCGTCGGGCTCGGGCAAGTCCACGCTCCTGCTCGCGGTGGGCGGGATGCGTCGGCCTACGGACGGGGCCGTGCGCCTCGCGGGCCAAGACCTCTACGCCATGAACGCCGCCGAGCGCGCCCGCTTCCGCGCAAGCCATATCGGTTTCGTCTTCCAGACCCTCAACCTGATCCCGTACCTCTCGGCCATGCAGAACGTCCTGCTCGCCGCGCCCCCGGCCGCGCAGAAACAACACGCCACCCGCGAGCGGGCACGCCAGCTCCTGGTCGACCTCGGCCTCGCCGACCGCCTGGACCATAAGCCCGGCCAACTCAGCCAGGGCGAACGCCAACGCGCCGCGATCGCCCGGGCGATGCTCAACGGGCCCAGGGTCATCCTCGCCGACGAGCCCTCGGGCAACCTGGACCCCGACAACGCCCACGCCGCCTTCGCCGCGCTCCGCGCCTTCGCAGACGCCGGCGGCACTGTCCTGGTCGCGACCCATTCCACGCTTCACGACGACGTCGCCGACCGAGTTGTCACCCTGCGCGGCGGGGTGGTGGCAGACCCGGCCGCCGCGCCCGCCCATGCCTGACCCCACGCGTCGCGTCGCGACGTCGCCATGACTTGCCCCTGAAACGCCATGACTCAGACACACGCCAACCAGACCCGCGGCACGGCGAACACCGCCGTGGTCCTCGTCCTCGCCTCGGTCGTCGCGCTGGCGGTCCTCGTTGCCGCCGCGCTAGCGCTGCGTGGCCAGACGCCGCTGGTCCAGCCCGGCCCGGCGACGCAAGACGACGCGCCCCTCCGGCTGTACTGCGCCGCAGGGATCAAGCCCACGCTCGACAAAATCCTGCAGGACTACGAGGCCCGCTACGGCGTCAGCGTCGAGGTCCACGCCCAGGGCTCGGGCACCCTCTTTGGCCAGATCAACACCGAGGCGGCGCAGGGCCAGGGCCCGGACCTCTACATCTCCGCCGAGGGCACCTACCTGGACCAGGGGCACGCGGCGGGCACACTCGCCGAGGTGATCCCGATCGGCACGCAACGCCCGGTGCTGATCGTCGCGCCGGGCAACCCCAAGCACATCAACTCGCTTACCGACCTGGCCGACCCAGCCCGCGGGATCGACTTTGGGATCGCCAACGAAGGCGCGGCGGTGGGCAAGAAGACCCGCGCGATCGCGGAGGCGATGGGCGTCCTGGACGCGATCGAGCAGAACCGCAAGACTGAGCAGGAGACGGTGGTCGCGCTGGTCGATGCGGTGCGTGTGGGCGCGCTCGATGCGGCGGTGGTCTGGGACACGATCGCGGCGATGACCGACGGTGTCGAGATCGTCGAAGACCCGCACCGCGCGTTTAAGGAGAACGTAAGTCAGATCGGTATCGCGGTGGTGAGTACGACCGATCGGCCGACCGAGGCGTTGCGTCTGGCGCGCTTCATCGCTGCGCGGGACGAGGGGCTCGAGGCGTTCGCCCGCGACGGCTTCGAGGTCGCGTCGGGTGATGCCTGGGCCGAGCACCCGCGGATCGTGCTGTACTGCGGCTCGATGTTCCGGGCGGTGTTTGAGGACACGCTCGAGGAGTTCAGCGAACGCGAGGGCGTGACGATCGACCCGCAGTGGGCGGGCTGTGGCAAGCTGGTTGCGCAGATGTCCGCGCTGCTCGAAAGTGGTGTCGAGCCCGAGCAGTTCCCCTCCGCCTACCTCGCCTGCGACGTCCAGTTCTACGACGCGATCCACGAGTACAACGGGCAGCGGGTCTTTGGCGAAAGCACGATCGTCTCCGAGAACGACATCATCATCGCGGTCGCCAAGGGCAACCCGTTCGATATCCAGACCCCCGAAGACCTGCTCAAGCCCGGCGTGCGTGTCGGCGTGTGTCACCCGACGGAGTCCGCGTTGGGCACGCTCACCCGACAGATGCTTTCGTCAGAGCGTTTCAACAACATCTACGGCCGAGTGCAGGCGCAGAAGTCGGTCGAGGTCGACGTCGGCCCGACGCTTGTGAGCCAGATCCTCGCACGCGGGCTCGACGCCGTCATCGTCTACCGCAGCAACGTGATGTCGAGCCGTGCGAACCTGGACGAGCTTGAGATTGTGGAGATCCAGGACGGCGACTCGGGCCTGACGCGGGCGATCCAGCCGTGGTCGATCGCGGAGATGTCGGAGCACAAGGAGCTGATGCGTCGGCTGTTTGCGTTGCTCAGCAGCGAGCAGAGCCGGGCACGCTTCGAGTCGGCCGGGTTCCACTGGCGCGACCCGCGGTAGCACCGCGCGTCTATCCCGGTATCGTGTGGGTGCCACACAACGAAGGGGTGTGAGTGGCGCCTGATGTTCCCGATCCCGCACATAGCGGCGCTATGTGGCACCCGCCGATCTGCCGTTTATGCCCGAGCCCGACGCCACGCCGACCCACGCCACACCGCGCCCCGGCCGTGCGCCGCGCCGCCAGGTGCGCGGCGACCTCCCGTTCTTCACGGCGTTCATCGCGATCGGCAGCGCGTACCTGCTGCTCATCGTCGCGATGCTCTGGGCCGACTGGCGATTCACCTCGCTGGCCGAGATCGGCAAGGCGCTGAGCGACGAGGCGATCCGATTCTCGATCGCGCTCTCGCTCATCACCTGCACCATCTCGGCGATCCTCTCGGTGTGGGTCGCGGTGCCCATCGGCTACCTGATGTCGCGCTACCGGTTCCCGGGTAAGAAGCTGATCGACACGGTGCTCGACATCCCCATCGTCCTGCCCCCGCTCGTGATCGGCATCTCGCTGCTGATTTTGTTCCAGACCCCGGCCGGGCGCTGGCTCGACGATGCGTTCCGTGAATTGATGAAGCTGATCGGCGCGGGCGGGATCCGCGGGATCACGTACGAAATCCCGGCCGTGGTGCTGGCGCAGTTCACGGTCGCGGCCGCGTTCGCGACACGGACGATGCGGGTGACGTTTGAACAGATCGACCCACGCCCCGAGCGTGTCGCGTTGACGCTTGGCGCGGGCCACGCCACGGCGTTCTCGCGGGTCGCGCTGCCCCAGTCGTACCGCGGGATAACCGCGGCGTTTACGCTCGCCTGGGCACGATCGCTGGGTGAGTTTGGCCCGATCCTGATCTTCGCGGGCACGACGCGCATGAAGACCGAGGTGCTCTCGACCAGCGTGTACCTCGAGTTTTCGATCGGCAACATCCACGGCGCGGTCGCGGTGTCGATGCTGATGGTCGCCTTGGCGATGGTGGTGCTGCTTGTGACACGACTGCTGGGTGTCGGCCGGGAGGTGGTGTGATGATCGAGGTCAACGGGCTAGCGATTTCGGTGCCCGGCTTCGCGCTCAAGGGCGTCACGTTCACCGTGCCCGACAACGCGTACGGCATCCTGATGGGCTCGACGGGCTGCGGGAAGACGACGCTGCTCGAAGCGATCTGCGGGCTTCGCAAGGTGGATGCCGGCACGATCACGCTGCACGGCCGTGACATCACCCGTGCGAAGCCCGGCGAGCGCGGCATCGGCTATGTCCCGCAAGACGGCGCGCTGTTCCCGACGATGGCGATCCGCGACCAACTCGCGTTCGCGATGGAGCTGCGGCGATGGGACAAGGCGAAGCAGCGGCGGCGGATCGAGGAGCTGGCGGAGCTGTTGGGGATCGGGCATCTGCTGGGCCGCAAACCGCGCGGGCTGTCGGGCGGGGAACGTCAGCGTGTGGCGCTGGGGCGGGCGCTTGCGTTTGGGCCCGAGGTGTTGTGTTTGGACGAGCCGTTGAGTGCGCTCGACGAGGACACGCGTGGCCGTATGATCGAGCTGCTCGGGCGTGTTCAGGCGCACGAGCACGTGACCGCCCTGCACATTACCCACAGCTCGACCGAGGCGGAGCAGCTGGGCACGCATGTGCTGCGATTGGTAAACGGAGTCATTGAGGTTATAGATGCTTGAAGCGCTAGATGACGTTGACTGGGCAAACGTTCGAGTACTGATGGGGACAGCAGAGAATGTTCCTGTTGCGATCAGAGCCCTCGCCAGCAATGACCCCGAACTGTGTCGTCAGGGAAAGCAGTGGCTGGAAGGCGCTATTGTGGTTTCTGGTGGTTTGTATGAGGCGGCATACTACGCCATACCCTTTCTGATCGACATTCTCACCAAGGAGGGGCATCCTGGCCGTGAAGACATATACGATCTGTTTGTTGAGATGTCTCAGTCTTGGGCAGAAGGCCAAGTGGTCTTGACGTCAGAGTTCGGACGTATTCCACTGCGCGATGCGGTCAGAATGAGACTGAAGAAGGGAGTGCCGATCTACCTGCGTGACTTGCAAAGTAAGCAAGGGAGGGTTGCGGAATGGGCGATTAGTGTTTTGGAAGAGTTGGGACAACTGCCTGTAGCGGCAGAGGATTGGGGAGGCCCCGAGTTGCAGCAGTTTTTTCGGATGAGTGATCGGAAGCGTAGCAATCTAAGTCAGATGTTTTTAAAGCCACCATATCTCCCCAAACCACCCGCCGAGACGCTGACCGACGAGGAACGCGCGACGTATGAGTGGCAGATGTGGTCGCCGGGCTTCGGCGAAGAGGGCCAGCGTCGTCTGAAGAACAGCACGGTGCTGGTCTCGCGCTGCGGCGGGCTGGGGAGTGTGGTGGCCTACGAGCTCGCGGCCGCGGGGGTCGGGCACCTGGTCATCGCGCACGGCGGGGACGTCAAGCACTCCGACCTGAATCGCCAGCTCTTGATGACCCACGACTGGCTGGGCAAGCCGCGCATCGAGACGATCGAGCGCCGGCTCAAGGACCTGAACCCCCGGCTGAAGATCACGCCGATCGCAGAGAACGTCACCGCCGACAACGCGGACCGCTTGGTTGGGCTGGCGGATGTCGTGGTCGATGGTGCGCCGATGTTTGAGGAGCGTTTCGCGATGAACGCCGCGGCGTTTGCGCAGGGCAAGCCGGTGGTGGAGTGCGCGATGTATGACCTGGAGGCGACGATCACGACGCTTGCGCCCGAGGGTCGGCCGTGCCTGCGTTGCCTGGTGCCCGACGTGCCCCCGGCCTGGAAGCGGCAGTTCCCGGTATTCGGCGCGGTGAGCGGGACGGTCGCGTGCATGGGGGCGATGGAGGCGGTGAAGCTGTTGTCGGGCGTCGGGGAGCCGCTGATCGGTCGGATGGTCCGGCTGAACCTGCGGGAGATGAAGTTCCGCACGGTGAAGACCTTTGCCGACCCAGCGTGCGCGGTGTGTGGCGGCGGGGCCTGATTTGAACAACAGCCATAAGCCCACAGCTTTGAGGCGAGCTTTGCGAGTCGAAACGCTGTGGGATCGTCTGGGGGATTCCCACGGCGTTGCCGCTCGCAAAGCTCGCCTCAAAGCTGTGGGCTTGGGGGTGTTTGGGGTGTCTTTCGTATCACAGACGGTTCATGTTCTCGGCGTTATGCTGGTGGGGTCTGGCTTATGGAGTTTGTTGATGCGCGCTAAATCATGGTGGGTTGCTCTGTTCGCGTTGTTGTCGGTGTGCCCGGTGGCGTTGGCGCAGCCCGAGGCGGAGGCGTCGGATGGGCCTGCGCGTTTTAATGGGACGCCGGTGTACGTGAGCGGTTGGGTCGAGGCGTCGGCGGGCGCGCCGCCGACGGAAGCGCCGCCGACCGTCGTGCCCTCGGGGGTGACGGCGGAGGACATCGCGGCGGGGGTGTTTGACCCGGGGGATACGCTCGAGTTGTTGATGGCCTGGCGGCATACGCACCAGACGAACACGGCGGTGTTCGGGCTGTGGGAGCGTGGCGGCTACGACTCGGTGGACGTGCGTTTTCTGCTGCGGGTCGGCGTCGGGGGCCTGGGCGGCGCGGTGGCGCTGCTGCCGACCGACGGCTACGGAGATACGGGCCCGATCGAGGCCTTGCCCGAGGGGTTTTCATGGGACGAGCCGAGTCTGCCCGGGGCGTTGGCGATCGGGTTTGATACGCACAACCCGCCGTCGGGTAACTGGTTCAATGCGATGGGCAACATCTACGATCGCCCGCAGCGCGAGGTCTCGCTGCACTTTGATGGGGTCGAGGTCGCAAACGTGCTGAGCGCGGTGGATTTCGCGGTGGGGATCGAGGGCGAAGAGGATGCGGACGAGGGCTTCCACGACGTCCACCTGCGGATCGAGCATGCGGTGGGCGGGGCCTATGTGACGGTCTGGATCGATGAGGAGGCGGTGATTGACCGGCGTTTTGTCGCGGGGCTGTTGCCTTACGAGCACCGCCTGGCGTTTGGCGCGAGCAGCAGTGAGTTCGCGGCGCCGTTTGATGTGCGTGCGATCGGGTACGAGGTCGGGTCGCCGGCGGGTGAGCAGTCCCCGCCGACGCGGGCGACGCTGATCGATCGCGTGGTGGTGCACGCGGGCAATCGCGAGCCGATGGTGCAGGCGTCCCTGCCATCGATCGTGCCGGCGCAGACCGGGCGGATTATCGCGACGCTGACGCTTGACCCCGGCCCGGGCGGGTGCGACCCGTGGGACAAGAAGGGCGCGGTGTATGTGTTCAACTCGGCGGGCGAGCGGTTTGAGCTGCTTCGATTCATCACGCCCTACGGCCGGCCTTACGCGTGGAAGGTGGATGTGACGGACTACGCGGTGCTGCTGTCGGGGGAGATCACGGCGGGGCTGTATGTGGATACATGGATGACGGGCGAGACGCCGGAGACGACACCGGGCTGGACGATCAGTGTGACGCTGGACTACTACGCGGGGACGCCCGAGCGTGAGGTGGTGGCGATCGAGAACCTGTGGACCGGCGAGCCGGAGTACGGGAACCCTGCCGCGCCGATGCAGGCGTTCTTTGTCACCAAGGCGCTGACGCTGCCCGAGGGCGCGACCGGCGGGTTTGTCCGGCTGATGGTGACGGGGCACGGCATGCACCCGGCGACGTACAACGCCGGGGAGTTCATGCCCGCGGACCGGACGCTCGTGATCAACGACACGCATCGGCACGGCAACCTGCTCTGGCGTGAGGACTGCTACCTGAACCCGTGTCGGCCCCAGGGCGGGACGTGGAAGTTCGACCGCGCGGGCTGGGCCCCGGGCGCGATGGTCGAGCCGTGGGAGGTCCCGCTGGGCGATGCGTTCCGGGCGGGGCGGGAGGCGACGCTGGGGTATGTGCCCATGGCGTATGAGAACCTGGCCCGCGAGGAGGCGCAGGCGACGCACTGGGTCGAGTCGCAGGTGTTTTATACGCGGTAGGGCGTGATGAGGGGGTGTTCGCGGGGGTTATCGGGGGTTGAGGCAGGCCGGGTGGTGGGTACGGGGGTCCGTTTTGCCGGTCTGGCCGGATTGTGGAAACGCCGGGAAATCGCATAACCGATGAAATGGCGGGGGGTTTTTGTGCGTTAGTCTCTTTGGAGACGGCGTTGGTCCCGGTACAATCAGGATCGCTGTTGTTTATGCATTGGACCGCCGACATCCCGACTGCGCTGGCGAGCGCTGTGCCTGTGCCCCAGGCGTGGTGGTGGGGGACGCTGACCAGCGGCCCGGCGGTGACGTGCCTCGCGATCGCGGGGGCGTGTGTGGTGCTGTTGGCGTTGATGGCGTGGCGGCTTCAGCGGGTCGCGCCGGTGCGGGCGCGGGCGAAGAGCCGGCGACCGGGCGAGTCGGGCGTCGCGACGATCGAGTTTGTCCTGGTTGCGCCGTTTCTGCTGACCGTGACGCTGATCCTGATCCAGACCATGCTTGTCTTCACCGGGCTGTTCTATGTGAACTACTCGGCCTACGCGGCGGCGCGCTCGGCGATCGTCTACATCCCCGCGAACATCGGCGCCGACGGGCCCAATGTCGTGACGCCGATCGAGGGCGCGTTTAAGTTCGACCACATCCGCTCGGCCGCGATCATCGCCGTCATGCCCGTGTCGGGGCAGGAGACCGGCGACATCCAGGCCGCCTCGACCCTGGTCACCGGGCTGCACCGCTACTATGGCGCCCAAGGCCAGAGCACGCCCGGCTGGGTCGACAACCTCGCGGAAGGCCGGCTCAACTACGCCGCGGCACACACGCAAGTCACCCTGCAGTCGGTCGAGATGCTCGACGACGGCACGGTGCTGTTCAACGACATCGGCGGGCAGGTGACCTTTGCGCCCAAGGAAGCGGTTGCGGTGCAGGTCCGCCACGAGTTCGCGCTGACCGTGCCCGTCGCGTCGCAGTTGTTCCGGTTGTCGGGCAGCGGGAGCGATGGTGCCAACTCAGGCAACTACAGCCCGCAGTCGCGCAACAATAATGGCTCGCCCCCGCCGCCGGGCACGTGGACCGTGATCCGCGCCCGGGCGATTTTGACCAACGAAGGCATCGACCGCACCCTGCCCGACCCGCCGCGCGTCCCCCGGCGGTGACGCCCTGTTTGCCTGCGCACGCGACGCGTGTTGCGTGGGATGGATGGAGTTTTTGAGATGACCCCTGTGACCCACAGCCCGACCCGCCGCCGTGTGCTTCGTGCGCGTTCGGCACGTCAGCGCGGCGTGGTGATCGTGATCGCGGTGTTCTCGATCTTCCTGATCGCGGGGATGATCGGGTACGTGTTCAATACAGGCCGGCACGCGCAGATGCGCCAGGAGACGCAGAACGCGGCCGACGCTGTGGCCGTCGGCGGCGCGGGCTATGTCGCGCGGTCGTTCAACACGGTCGCGATGAACAACGTCGAGATCTCGCGCTTGATCGCCGCGGTGCAGATGCTGGACGCGATGCCCCTGGCGGTGGAGTACACCATGGCCGACCAGGAGGCGACGCTCGATGTCGTCACCTCCCAGCTCACGCGCGGCGGCAGTGACCCGTGGGTCGACGACCAGCTGCGGATGATCCACGACGACCTGATCCAGCAGATCGCCCTGCTCCGGGAGATGGACCAGTTCTTCAACCACTCGGGCTACGACGTCCGGGAGATGACGTTCTACAACGGCCCGGGCGGCCGGGGCGAGATGTGGAAGGCGATGGAGTCGCTCGATGCGCTGAGCCAGTCGACGATGGAGTACGTCGGCGAGCTGCAGCAGGTCAACGCGATCCAGAGCGGCCGGGACAACATGCACCACCGTGGCGAGACGACGGCCGGGTTCACCGTGCCCTTCCGCCCGCAGTACATCTGGGAGCGTTACGCGTTCGACGACTTCCGTGGGCCCGTGACTCGAGGCCGACTGCCCGACTGGGTGGACGATGAGATCACGAATCGCGGCCCGTACGACGCGGTATTCGGCTGGCAGTCGTCGCAGCGCGAGGACGTCGAGATCCCCAACCCCGACCGCGAGAACGAGCGCGTCAGCGACGGGTTTGGGTCGCGGTGGTCCGGTGGCACGGGACGCGGCGGCTCGATCGTCGTGTCCAGCCGGGTGACGTCCTACACGACCTTCGGCACCTGGCAGTGGCTTGGCCGAGTGCTGCGTGACCGGGTGGATGTCGAGGGCGTGCTGTACAACAGCCAGTTCGTGACCCGCGTCAACCGCATGGCCGGGAACAAGCTGAACTACGTCTGGCCCGGCTCGGCGCAGGAGTGGGTGTTCCTCGACCCGCAGTGGATCACGAGCTACGAAGAGGCCCGCTCCATCATCGAGGCCGGCACCCCCCGCGCCGCGTACACGCAGTTCATCCGCATGGACTTCGAGCAGGTGTTCATCAACGACCGCCCGGTGACGTCCGAGCCGGTGCTCACCGACTGGACGATCCTCCGCCCGCGCGGGGGTCGGCTCAATGTGCCGGGCCTGCCCAAGACCGGCAACCACACCTGGCAGGACGAGGCCGAGATCGTCTACACCGACCCCAACACCGGCGTCGAAACCCGCACCGTCCTCACCCGCGAATTCGTCTGGGCGGGGATGAACGTCGGCCCACGCATCGAGATCCGCAACCCCAACAACTTCACCAGCCGGGTCGACCTGCCCGCGCCCGTCGACTTTGACCACAGCCTCATGTTCCGCCCGCAGGACGGCGCGGTCGGCCAGCCGGGCGAGCCCTTCGCGTTCCTCGGGATCGCCAAGCAGCCCAACACCGCGCCCATGTGGGCCGACCTCTTCAACTCCGGCGGATACGACGGCCACGTCGCGATCGCACAGGCCGGCGTCTTCAACAACCACTCGTGGGACCTCTGGACCCAGATGTGGCACGCCCAGCTCGAACCCGTGCAGGACTACGTCGGCTGGGTCAACGTCATGGAAGAAACCCAAGGCGACGCGGGCGGCTTCCCCAACCTCGACGCGAGCGAAGTCAGCGGCGTCACACGCTACCTCCGCTCACTCGAAGAGCTCGCGCCGATCCTCCTGAACCACTGAGTACGAAGCCGGGAAGAAGAGCTTTTTAGCCAGAAGGAAGAAGTCGGGAACAAGAGAAACAAGCCCCAAGCCCGCGGCTTTGAGGCGAGCGGCAGCGAGTCGAAACGCTGCGGGATGAACACCGGCCGCATCCAACCAAACGCCCCACGCGAGGCACGCCCTGACCTACACGATGTCTAAAACACCCCGCCCAACACGACGCACCGCCCGCCTCCGACGCAACCGCCGGGGCGCGGTCATGGTCGAGACGGTTTTGATTACGCCGCTGCTGATGGTCGTCATCGTGCTGCTCATGTACCTCGGCTGGAGCTTCCGCCGGCTCGAGCGCGTGACCAACATGGACCGCTACGAGGCCTGGCGCGAAACCACCCCCGGCGCTTCCGGGCCCACGCAGGCACCCATACTCGGCCACGAGCCGCTCAACCAGGCGTTCTACGGCGACGTCAGCGACCAGGCACGTACCCTCACCGAAGCCACCAACCGCGGCCGAACCGACATCCCCGACGCCCACCGCACCCTCCAGCAGCAGACCGCCGACGAGGGCTTCGCCTACCTCGAAAGCTTCCTCAACTCCTCACCCACCAACCTCTATGAACGCTTTGAGGCCCGGCACGACCAGGTCAGCCCTTTCCTCGAACGCTTCATGTCCGACAGCTCCCGCACCCGCACGGGCCACCGCCGGCTTAACGGTGACTGGCGCTTCGCCAACGGTGTCACCTACAACCCCGGCAAGCAGAAGTGGGAGCCCGCCGGCTACCGCGTCGCCCCCGGTCCCGCGCTGCTTGAAGTCTTCTTCGTTGAGCTCGACGAAGGCCTCAACCCCTACACCGACAACAACGAACTCGCCCGCGCGATCCAGGAGTTCTACACCGCCTACCCCAGCTACCGCGGCCCCGACATCCCCACCACCTGGGACCCCACCAGCGGCTGGTCGTACTGAGCCTGCGCAGGCGAGCCGCGAACAAGTCAAGTCAACAAAACACACAAGCCCACGGCCGCCGGTCGTGGGCTTTTGACGCTTACGACCCAGTGGTTGACCCACGGTCTGCGATGACTAACCCAGCACCAGGAACGTGCCGAACATCGTGATCCAGACGAGGTCGAGGAAGTGCCAGTAGCGTGCGAGGTTGGCCACGGGGGTGTAGTACTCGTGGTCGTATCGGCCGGCGTGGGCGCGTTTGGTAACGACCGCCAGCGGGATCAGCCCGCCGACCAGGTGCAGCGCGTGGACGACGACCAGGAAAACGATCGTGCGGTAGAGCGCGGGCGTGCCCCCGGCGGTGATGTCGCCGTTGCCCTTGAGCATGAGCCCGAGGCCGAAGAGCTGGGCGAGGAAGAACGGCGCCGCCAGGACGAGTGTCGCGGTGAGTGCCTGGCGGAACTTGTCCTGACGTTCGCGTCGGATGTTTTCGACGGCCCGGTGGAGGGTGTAGCTCGAGAGCAGGATCGCCGCGGTGCTGAGCCAGAGGACGATGGGCATCTGGAGCGTATGCAGCGGCGGCGCGGTCGCGGGGACGACTTCGCCGGTGGGCGCGGTGTAGTCGAACGTGCCCATGATGCGGATGAGGATGTAGGCGAGCAGCCCGGCGAGGAAGAGCATCGTCAGCGCCGCGAGGAACAGCCACATCCCCAAGGCGTGCGTGCCCGGCGGGACGGTGTTGCCGCGGGTGTGGCCCATCAGGACCCGGAACGGGTGGGGGGCCTGGGCGGCGGGCGTCGGGCTGGAGGGGGGGGTAGGCATCGTGGGCCTGCGGGTCGTCGGGCGTTTGCGTGACGACCAAAGTCTAGGCGCTGACGCGACGCCGGGCCGGCCGAGGGGGGCTTGCCGGCGACAGGCGGTTGGTGTGTTTAGTGGCCGTCGTCGGTGTGCAGCGTGGGCATCGGGGTGAACTCGCCCAGCTTGATGGCCTCGGCTTCCTGGATGCGGTCGTCGGTCTTGATGTCCTGATCGTAGTGGGCGGTGTCGATCATCGTGAACGCGATGAAGAGCGTGACAAAGAAGAGCGACCCGGCAATCAGCAGGCCGTGGAACGCGCGGTCCCACCAGATGTGCATGAAGATGAAGACGACCAGGAGCGCCTTGACCAGCGCGATGCCCAGGGCGACGACGATATTCAAAGGCCCGAGGTCGACGTTGATCGCCGCGACGGTCAGGACCGTGAGCACCATCAGCGCGAGGAACACGCCGGTCAGCAGCTTCCAGCTCACGACGTGGTGTTCGTGGTCGTGGTGGCCGTGGTCGGCATCGCCATGGGTGTCGTGGTGGATTGCGGTGTCGGACATGGGGGTTCTCGGTGCTTCGTATCCCGCGGCGTTGTCGCTCGCGGGGCCCGCGTCAAAGCTGCGGGCAGGGGGTCAATCTAAACTCGAACATCGAACATCGAACATCGAACATCGAACATCGAACATCGAACATCGAACATCGAACCAGTGGTTCAGTGGATCAGGTACAGCAGCGGGAACAGGAAGATCCAGATCAGGTCGACGATGTGCCAGTAGAGCCCGACGATATCGACGGGGACGTTGTACTCGGGGGTGAACGCCCCGGCCAGGGACTTGCCCAGGACCCAGGTGATGCAGCCCATCCCGATGATGACGTGCAGGGCGTGGAGCCCGGTCGCGCAGTAGTAGATCTGGAAGAAAATATGGACGCGGCGCTGGACCGACTCGGGCTGCATCGCGTAGGGCAGGTAGTGCCCGCTGTGCGAGAGGTCCGGGGCGCCCAGCGTTTCGAGCACCGCCTTGGTCTGGGCCTGGTCGGCATCGTGGGCGTAGCCGTGCGCCAGCGCTGTGGTGGCGTAGGGCGGCGGGGTGACCTTCGACGCCGCCGCGGTTTCGCCCGCGATGGGCACGAGCATCAGCTCGGCGTTGTAGTCGTAGGCCGGGTCCTGCGGGGCATCGTGCTCGGCATGCGCGGTCACGGGGTGCTCATCGGCGTGGGTGTCGCCGTGGCTGTCCCCGCCCTCGGCGTGCGTTTCCTCGGCGGCATGGCCATCGTCATGTCCGTCGTGGCCGTGACCGTCGTGGTGCGCGTCGGCGACGGCGCTGACATCGACGCCCAGATCGCTGAAGATCTCCATCGCGTGCTCGAAGTGATGGCCGTGGAGCCGTTCAAACACGCCCGCCGCGCGGTACTGGTCGAAGGTGGTCTGGGGCCGCTCGGGGGCGTAGCCGTGGCCCAGCGCGAGGACCTCGAACTCGACGAAGGCGATCTCGTCGTTCTGCTGCTTGCGTGTCATGAGGACGGGGTTGCCCTCGGCATCGACGACCAGATCGCCGTGCTCGTCGACCTGGTTGAGCTGGGTGAACTCGAGCGGGTAGTAGAGGTTGTTCTGCCCGGGCCAGAGCTGGTGGCCGAACTTGCTGGTGTACTCGACATATTTGATGACGAGGAAGCCGACGCCGCCGCCCAGCGTGAGCACGAGGAGCAGGACCAGTGCGGTCTGCTGGCCGAGCTGCGCAGCGCGGACGGCGAGTGCCATCGTGAAGGAGCTGGCGAGGAGGATGGCGGTGTTGGTGGCCCCGAGTTTCCAGTCGAGGAATCCGTGGGCGTAGACGAAGATGTCGGGGTGGTTGGCGCGGTAGAGCGCGTAGGCACAGAACAGCCCGCCGAACATCAGCACTTCGGTGACAAGGAAGAGCCACATGCCGAGCTTGCCGGATTCGAACTGCTGCTCGGGCGTGTCGAAGTGGTGCGCCAGGAAATCGGGATGGTCGTGATCGTGTGCGTGGTCTGACATAGCGTCGTCGATCCAGGGGTTTTTAGTCTTGAAACCCCCGCCGGGCGTTTCCGCCGGGCGGGAGGGGGTGCGGGTGGTTGCGTGGCTTAGTGGGCCGCCGCGTGTTGGGGGTTGCTTGGGTCGTGGTCGGGGTCGAGGACGTAGCCGTCGATCTCGGCGTCGTACTTCCAGTCGTGGAAGTGGTAGGGGTCGGTGCCGACGGGCTCGTAGTCGAAGTTGGCGTGGGGCGGGGGGGAGTTGGTGTGCCACTCGAGCTGGTTGCCGCCCCAGGGGTTGGCCGGTGCGTGCTTGCCGCGTTTCGCGAGCAGCCAGTTGATGAGGACGACGATGAGGCCGAGGGTCAGGATGTAGGACCCGCCGGTGGAGAGGTGGTGGTAGACGGCGTAGTCGTCGCCGTAGGTCGCGTAGCGTCGTGGCATGCCCTGGCTTCCCGCGACGAACTGGATGAAGAAGGTGGCGTTGAAGCCGATGAAGCACAGCGCCCAGCCGATCTTGCCCCAGCGTTCGTTGTACATCCGGCCGAACATCTTGGGGAACCAGTAGTACATGCCGCCGAGGAACGCGAAGAGCGTCGAGCCGACCATGACGTAGTGGAAGTGGGCGACGACGAAGTAGGTGTCGTGGAAGTAGATGTCGGTGGAGAGCGCGGCGAGGAACAGGCCGGTGAGCCCGCCGATGGTGAACAGCCAGATGAAGCCCATGGCGTAGAGCATGGGGGTCTCGACGCGGATCTTGCCGTGGTACATGGTCGCCAGCCAGTTGAAGACCTTGATGGCCGAGGGGATGGCGACGGACATGGTGAGCAGGGAGAAGACCGCGTTGATCATCGGCGACTGGCCGGAGGTGAACATGTGGTGGCCCCAGACGATGAAGCCGAAGAGGGCGATCGCGACGGAGCTGTAGGCGATGAACTTGTAGCCGAAGACGTGCTTCCGGCTGAAGGTGGAGATGATCTCGCTGACCACGCCCAGCCCGGGGAGGATCATGATGTACACGGCCGGGTGGCTGTAGAACCAGAAGAAGTGCTGGAACAGCACGGGGTCGCCGCCGAGCTTGGGGTCGAACACGCCGATGCCGATGATGTTCTCGGCCACGAGCAGCAGGAGGGTGATCGCGAGGACGGGCGTCGCGAGGATCTGGATCACACTGGTCGCGTAGAGCGCCCAGAGGAACAGAGGCATATTGAACCAGCCCATGTTCTTGGGCTTAAGCATGTGGATGGTGGCGATGAAGTTGAGCCCGGTGAGGATGGACGAGAACCCGAGCACGAACGCCCCGAGGGTCGCGAGGACGACGCCGGTCTGCGTCTGCACGGAGTAGGGCGTGTAGAACGTCCACCCGGTGTCGAGCCCGTTGAGCGCCGCGGGCATGTTGATGCCCATGGCCGAGAGCATCCCGCCAAACAGGACGACCGCGAGCAGGGTCGACCCGCCAAGCCAGCAGTAGAAGCTCATCAGGTTCAGCCGGGGGAACGCGACGTCTTTCGCGCCCAGTTGAAGCGGCAGCGCGAAGTTCCCCAGCACCGCGGGGATGGCGGGGATGATGAACATGAAGACCATGATCGCGCCGTGGAGCGTGAAGGCCTGGTTGTAGAAGTTGTTCCACGCCGCCGCGCCGATCGAGTCGCCAAACATCCCGCCGACCGCCTCGGCGTTCTTGACGTTGGAGTACTTGCTGAAGAGCAGCATCGTGCGCAGGAAGATCGCGAAGAACCCGCCCAGCGCAAACGCACTGAGCACCGCCACGAGGTACATCAGCCCGATCCGCTTGTGGTCCAGCGTCAACGCCCAGCTCAGCATGCCCTTGCTGTGGTTGATGTAGTTGTCGCCCGGCTTGGGCTCGACGGGCTGGCCGTAGATGTCGGTCGTAATCGGTTTGTCAGCAACGGTCATGGTTCGTGTCTCCGGCATACACCGGTGGGGTGGGGTTCGATCCGTTCAGCACGGCGCGGGGCAGACCCGCCACGCCGACTCTCTCTCATGCTCACGCCGCCAACAGACGGCGCCCGCCAAACGCGGGGGGTTACTCGGCCGCGTCCTCGGCCTCGCCGGCCTCCTCGCCGACACCCTCCTTGAGCGTGCCGTTGGGGTTCAGGTCGCCGTAGGTCAGGTCGGGGTTGGCCTCAGCGTTATCGCTGATGGACTTCATGTACTCGATCAGGGCCCGGACCTCGCGGTCGGTCAGGTTCGGGAACGCGCTCATGCCGTTGGCAAAGCCGTCGACGATCTTCGCGCTGGGGTTGCGGATCGACTCGATGATGTACGCGTCGTCCGCCTCGACCCCACCAGCACTCGTAGTCCGCTGGCTGCCGTAGAGGTTGAGCCAGGTCGGCCCGGTATTCGCGCCGCCGTCCACGGTGTGGCAGCTCGCGCACATCTGGGCGTACAGGTTGCTGCCGAGTTCGATCAGCGGTGTACCCGGCGCGGTGATGGTCATCGACGCGTACCAGATGTCGTACTGCTCGGGTGGGTAGACGTAGACCTTGGTCACCATCGCCGAGTGGTCGGTGCCGCAGTACTCGGTGCAGAAGAAGTCGTACACGTTGGGGTGCAGTGTGATGGTTTCGTTTTCGTTCTCGGGGTTGGGCACCTCGAGCGCGATGGTCTTGGCGTTGGGGTCGTAGACCGGCTCGAACCAGAGCTGGGTCACCCGGCCGGGCACGACGTCTTTCTTGACGCGGAACGCGGGGATAAAGACCGAGTGCAGCACATCCGTCGACCGCATCGACAGCCGGACGGGCACGCCGGCGGGGACGTGCAGCGCGGCCATGTCGGTGCCCATGCCCTTGACGGTTTCGCCGTTGGGGTAGGTGAAGTCCCAGCTCCACTGTTTGCCGGTGACGGCGATCTCGTGCTGCGGGTCGATGTTGGGCGGGTTGGCCATGCGGAGGAAGCCGCGGAAGCCCCAGATGAAGATGATGGCGAGGATGAACGCGGGGATCACCGACCAGGTGACCTCCATCGCGGTGTTGTGCGTGTGGCCGTGGGCTGCGCCTTCCTTGTTCCGCTGGCGGTAGCGCATCGCGAAGTAGATCATGAGCCCGGCGTTGAGCACGAGGAAGAACGCCGAGATCCAGAAGATGAAGTAGAACAGGCCGTCGACGCTGGTGTCGGTCGCGGCGTTCTCGGGGAACAGCAGGGTCTTGGGCTTGACGCTGTTCGTGGTAGCCAGCAGGTTGAAGAGCAGGGTGTTCATATCTAGTCGCGGGGAGTTAGGGCCCAGGGCCTTGGCGTGGGACGACAGTGCCCACGGGGGAGTGCGGTCTCAGGGGGTGTTCGTTTCCGTCGTCTCTTTCGATTCAAGCAGTGATCGGCGTCGCTTCTCGTAGGCGAACAGCATGCCCATCCCGCCGGCGACGAACAGCAGGGTCACGGCCCCGGCGGTCATCATGATGAACTTGGCGGTGGCGGAGTAGTTGTTCGCCTCGGGGTCGTACTGGAAGCAGGTCAAAAACGCCCGGTCCAGCAGCGAGCCCGTCTTGCCCTCGGAGGTCTCGACCAGCGAGAGCCGGAGCGTGCGTGCGTCGTACGCCGTGCCGTGCATGTAACGCGAGATCACGCCGTCGCCCGTCGCGAGCACGAGCACCGCCGGGTGGCCGTACTCGTTCTGCGGCTTGATGTAGAAGTACTGGTAGCCCGTCGCGTCGGTGATCTGCTTGATCGACTCGGCGTCGCACGTGAGGAAACGCCAGCCCTCGGCCTTGGGCTCGACGCCCTTGTCACGCAGGTAGCCAAACGCGTCGTCGCGGGCCTGCTGCGCGTGTTCGACCGTCTCGTCGGGGTCGATCGTGATGTTGAGCACCACAAAGTCGTCGCCCAGGTCCAGCCCGGTGTCGCCCACGGTGTCCGCGAGCTTCTTGAGCACCAGCCCGCAGACGGTGGGGCAGCGGTAGTAGCCGATGTTCAAGATGACCGGCCGACCCTCGGCGAAATAGTCGCCCAGGGTCACGGCCTTGCCCGTCTCGTCGGTGAACGCGAGGTCCATCGGCAGGTCGCAGTTGAGCCGTTCGACCACGCCGACCTCGTTTTCGAGTTCCTCGCCCCACGGGTTGGCGCGGGTGGACTCGACGTTGCTGTTGTAGTTCGATGCCGACGCCGGGCCGGTCAGCCCGCCCGCGACCAGCGCGCCGGCAACCGCGCACGCCGCGAGCAGTCGCGGTCGGCAGGGTCCAGATTGGCGTCGGGTCGGGTTCATCGTAACGGTCGGTCTTGAGCGCCATCGCCGCGTCGCGACGCCGGCGGCTTAGGTTTTAGTGGTCGTGTCCTGCGTGGTCGTCGTGGTCGTGGCCGTCGTCTTCGTGGCTGTGCTCGAGGTGGCCGCCGTTGTCGAGCACGACCTTGTCCATCGCGTCTTCGATGGGCATGTAGCGGTGGCGCTCGGGCATGGCGCCTTCGACCTGGACATCCGCCCGGCCAAAGCGCTGGAGGTTCATCATCTGCTCGGCGTCGTCGCCCTCGCCGTACTTCGCCTGGTATTCCGGGCTGTGCATCGGCGCGGCGTCAACGTTGGCGGTGACGATCTTTTTGTTCTCGTACGAGTACCACGCCATCGCGAAGACGGTACACGCGATCATGGCGAACACGCTGCCGATCGAGATCGCGAAGACGAGGGGCATCGAGATGTTTTTGCTGCTGCTTGCCATGAGTTAGGTCGTCGGTGTCGGGGCTCGGGCTTGTCTCACTCAATCGCCGGGGTCGGGGTGGCCGGCGTCTGTCTTGCTTGCGCTCAGTGATGGATCGGTGCCCAGGCGCTGGTGTCCAGCGCGAGGGATTCATTGAGCCGGGGGTCGTTGTGCGGGACCGGGGCGTGCTGACGGAATCGGCCAAAGAACTGGGCGAAGACCACGCCGCCGACGGCGAGCACCGCGCCGATCTCCGGCAGGCCGAACGTCACCACTGAACTATCGTAGGCGGGCATGATGTACCAGAACAGGTCGAGGTAGATCATCAGCAGCATCCAGATCGCGGCGCCGGCCAGGAGCGTGAGGTTGCGCTTGACGTGCCGGCTGAGCAGGAAGCCAAAGGGCACGATCAGGTGGCCAAAGAGCAGGACGAGGATGATCCACGACCAGCCCGAGCCGAACTGCGGGGCGCTGAGCACGGTCGTCGCGCCGCGGATCTCGAACCAGTACGTCGTCTCGGGCAGCGAGGCGTACCAGATCAGCATGAACTGGCTGAAGCTGACGTAGCCCCAGAAGAACGTGAAGGCGAAGAGCAGCTTGCCCAGGTCGTGGTAGTGGTCGGTGCGGACGGCCTTGAGCAGGCCCTTCTTCTGCAGCGCGAGGCAGACGAGGATCGTGAAGCAGATGCCCGCGAGCAGGGAGTTGGCGAAGAAGATCACGCCGAACATCGTCGAGTACCAGGCCGGGTCGAGCGACATCAGGACGTCGAAGGCGACAAAGGTTGTGGCCAGGGCGAAGACGATGACGCTGGCGGGTGCCCACCACTCACGCTTGGTGGTATGCGCGGGGTCGGCCGAGGCGTCCTGCGCGACGGACTGACGCCAGTAGTAGAGCCCGATCAGGGAGAACGCGGCCATGTAGAGGATGATGCGGAAGACGTAGAAGCCGGGGTTGTACCAGGACAGCCCGAGGCCGGGGATCTTCATGCCTTTGCCGGGGGGGACCAGGGCGTACTTGTCGTTATGGTGGGCGACTTCGCCGTTGAACCGCTTGTAGTCGAGCATGTAGGCGAGGAGGGTGGTGTACTCGGCCTCCTGGATCGCCAGGGCCTCGTCGCGGTCCTCGGGGTAGGCGCTGCCCAGCGGCTGGCCGGTCAGGGCGTGTGTCCCGTCCGCGGCGGCGTGGCCGGCCTGCGGGTCGTCGTGCCCGTGCTCGGTCTCGGCGACGGGGAGGATGGTGACATCCGCGTCGGTGTCGGCGTGGCCTTCGTCGTCGTGGTGCGCGTCCTCGTCGTGATGGCCGCCGCCGTGGTGGAGCACCTCATCGGCGTGGTGGATGCGCTTGTCGAGCTCGTCCATGCTCATCGCCCAGGGGTAGATGCTGCCCTTGGAATCAACCAGCGCGGTGATGATGATCGGCAGCGCGAGGATGCCCACCCACAGGAAGTTCGCGGCGAACGTCTCGGGCACACGGCGGACCGCCACGACCCAGCCGGCACGGAACAGGTGGGTCAGGATCACGATCGCGACCGACCCGACCGTCAGCGCCAGGAAGAAGCAGTAGCCCACGAGGTACGCGAACATCAGCCGGGACATGCCGCCGCCCACCAGCGTGACGTCGGCGGGGATCATCGCGGTCGCGAGCAGCACGAGCCCGACAATCGCCAGGATGATGCAGGTCCGCCACGCGGGCCAGGCCTTCGCGCCCATCGGCGTTTTGTCGGCTTCATCAATGTGGGTAGGTCCGTGAGCCAAGGCGGGTCACCTCAATCGCATGGTAGGCCGGCTCGCACACAGCGGCCGGTCGGGGTCGTCCGTCATCCCCGCATCGGCGGGGTCGTTGTCAATCGACACGGTGGGCTTTCGCCCGCGGCGTCGGGGGGGCTTCGAGGTGGCACAGGCGTCCCGCCTGTGGGCCGGCAGGCAAGGCGCCTGCCCCACCGGTTACGGGGTCTCGATGAGGTCCGCGGTCTGGAGTGCTCGGATGTAGGCGACGATCGCCCAGCGGTCATCGACGTCGATCTGCGGGCCGTACGCCGCCATGTTGTTGGCGCCGTGGGTGATGGTGTTGAACAGTTGGCCGTTGGTGTACTGCGACTGGGTGAACTTGAAGCTCACGAGGTCGGCCGGCGCGGTCCACTGCGTGCCGGTGGGGTTATCTTTCTGCGTGATAAGCAGGTTGGCGCGTTCGTTGACCGGGCCGTCGCCCTGGCCGTCCCGGCCGTGGCAGGGCATGCAGAAGGTGTTGTACTGCTCCTGGCCGCGCTGGAGGAAGCGGGTGTTGACGCGGACGGTCTCGGGGAAGCCGGGCAGGAACTGCGGGGTCGGGCCGGTATCGCCCGCGACCTGGACGGCTTCGCCGGTCTCGGGGTCGCTCGCGTACCCACGGTAGGCCAGGTCGTCGTCGCGGAGCATGTCCGGGTCGGGCTGGGTGGTGTACCGGCCCCAGGCGACGGTGCCGGGCGCGTAAGGCCGAGCACCCCGGCCGTCGGCGAAGACCTCGCTGGCCTCCTGGGCTTTGACGGCGACCGAGGCGTCCATATCCTGGAAGATGTGGTAGCGCGGCTCGGGCGTCATCTTGTTCCGCTTGTACCAGATCGCCGACGCCACCGTCATCGGCAGGAACCCGCCGATCACCACCACCGCCACCAGCCACATCGGCGGGGCGGGGAACAGACGCAGGTCGATATCGATATCAGAGAGCTTCATCGTCATTCTCTAGTGTCAGGCGGGCCGACCACGCGGCACGCGAAGGCAATCACTCGTCGATCAGTTCCACCGCCCGGCAGCCGGGCATCCCCCGGACCAGCTCGGCCGTCTTATGCACATCAAAGCTGCCGTCCCGCGCATCGATCGCGAGGAAGAAGCGGTCGTCGGTCGCCCGGCGGAACCGCTCGCTCTTGAGCAGCGGGTTGCTCATCAATGGCAGCTTGTTCAGCAGGAACATCGCGAACACCGCGGTGTAGGCGCTGAACATAATCGTCAACTCAAAGATGACCGGGATAAAGCCCGCCAGCGAGACCAGCGGCTTGCCCGAGATCAGGAAGGTGTAGCCCTCGAAGTTCTCGGGCACGAAGCCGGGCAGCGGCAGCCAGTCGGCCATGGTGTAGGTCGTGAGCAGGAGCCCGGTGGTCATCCCGGTGAGCCCCATGCCCAAGACGATCCAGGGGAGGATGGTCTGCTTGATGCCGATGGCGTCGTCGATCCCGTGGATGGGGAACGGGCTGTGGACGTCCATCTTCTTGTAGCCGGCCTCACGCGCGGTGTTGGCCGCGGCGATGATGTCGGTGACGTTGTCGAACTCGCCGATGAGCCCGAAGACTTTGCCGGGCGAGGCCGGGGCCGTGGACATCTCGGGGTCGGTGCTGGGGGTGTCGATGACAGTCATGGTTACGCGCCCTCCGGTTGGGCCGGGTGGTCTTCGGCGTGGTGGTCGTGGCCGTGGTCATCGTGGCCGCCGTGGCCGTGGGCGTGCGCCTCGGGCATGACGGTCTTGACCTCGGCCATCGCGATGGTCGGTAGGAGCTTGAGGAACAGCAGGAACAGCGAGCCAAACAGCCCGAAGCTGCAGAAGAACATGAACAGGTCGACCCACGTCGGCACGAACTGCGCCCACGAGCCGGGCAGGAAGTCACGGCTGAGCGAGGTGGTGACGATGACGTAGCGTTCGAACCACATGCCGATGTTGACGCACATCGCCGCCCACATGATGCCCCAGACGTTCTCGCGGACCTTCTTGATCCACAGGACCTGCGGCCCGATGCAGTTGCAGAACACCATCGACCAGAACCCGATGTAGTGGTTGCCCAGGGGGCGGCCGCGGAAGACGAACTGCTCGAAGTGGTGGCCCGAGTACCAGGCGGTGAAGAACTCGAGCGAGTAGGCGTAGCAGACGATCATGCCCGTGCCGAGCATGACCTTGGCACAGTTGATGATGTGCCGCATGGTGATGATGTGCTCCAGCCCGAGCCAGACACGGCAGGGGATGGCGAGGGTGAGGACCATGGCGAACCCGCCGTAGATCGCCCCGGCGACGAAGTAGGGGGGGAAGACGGTGGTGTGCCAGCCGGGCATCTGCGCGACGGCGAAGTCGAAGGAGACGACCGAGTGCACCGAGAGCACGAGGGGGGTACACAGCGCGGCGAGCAGGATGTAGGCGCGTTCGAAGCGGTGCCAGTGGCGTGCGCTGCCGGTCCAGCCCAGCGACAGGAAGCCGTAGAACATCTGCCCGATGCGGGAGGTGGCTTTATCGCGGAGGGTGGCGATGTCGGGGACCATGCCGGTGTACCAGAACAGCAGTGACACGGAGGCGTAGGTGCCCACGGCGAAGACGTCCCACAGCAGGGGCGATCGGAACTGGGGCCACATCGCCATCTGGTTGGGCACGGGGAACAGCCAGTACGCCAGCCAGGGCCGGCCCACGTGGATGCCCGGGAAGATGCCGGCACAGACGACGGCGAAGATGGTCATCGCCTCGGCGAAGCGGTTGATGGAGGTCCGCCAGTTCTGGCGGAAGAGGAAGAGGATCGCGGAGATCAGCGTGCCCGCGTGGCCGATGCCGACCCAGAACACGAAGTTGACGATGGGGAAGCCCCAGGCGACGGGCTGGTTGTTGCCCCAGATCCCGACGCCGGTGACGACGAGGTAGCCGATCATGGCGAAGAACATCAGCGCCATGGTGGCGGTGATGAGGAAGAGGGCCCACCAGAAGACGGTGGGCTTGCTGGTCGCGGACTTAGCGACGGCGTCGGTCACGCCGCCGAAGTCGAGCCCGCCGGTCACCAGTGGCGCTCGGCGGGACGGGTCGTCCAGCGTGTTATCCGTCTCGACCGACGGGATCTGTGTTCCGGGGTGGATCGCTGCCATAAGTAGGGTCTAGGGTCTGGGGACTAAGGTCGAGGGCAGAAGTTTTTGCGTGAGCAATAGCCGCGTCGCTACGCGACGCCGGGGGTCTTAGTGTCCATCATCGTGTGACTCGTCACCACCGCCGTGCGCACTTCCCGCGACGCTGGACGGGTGCGGGTTGCGCAGCTTCGCCAGGTGCTGGGTGCGTGGGCGGGAGTTGAGTTCTTCGAGCACCGAGTAGGCGCGCTTGTTGTGCGTCTGGATCTGGCTGACCTTCGAGTTGGGGTCGTTGAGGTCGCCGAAGGTGATGCAGTCGGTGGGGCAGGCATCCTGACACGCGGTGACGATCGTGCCGTCGGGGACGGTTTTGGTCGTGGCGTCCTCGTGGCCGTACTTGCCTTCGAGGTTCTGGACAAAGGCGTTTTTGCGTTCGATCTTGGCGCGTTGGATGCGCTGGGTGCAGTAGGTGCATTTTTCCATGACGCCGCGCATCCGCACGGTGACGTCGGGGTTGAACACCATCGATTTGATCTTGTCGACCGCGCCGTCCTGCTGCGTGTCGGGCATGTTCAGCCAGGGGTTGGCGACATCCTGCCGGACCGACTTGCTGTGGAAGTCGAAGTAGTTGAAACGCCGGACCTTGTACGGGCAGTTGTTGGAGCAGTACCGCGTGCCGATGCAGCGGTTGTACACCATCGTGTTCAGGCCCTCGGCGTCGTGCACCGTCGCGGCCACCGGGCAGACCTGCTCGCACGGCGCGTTCTCGCAGTGCACACAGGTGATCGGCTGGTGGACGACCTGGACCTCGTTGGGGTTCTTGGGGTCGCCCTTGTAGTAGGTGTCGTTACGCAGCCAGTGCATCTCACGCGAACGCCAGACCTGGTCCTTGCCCACGGTCGGGATGTTGTTCTCCGCCTGGCACGCGACGACGCAGCTGTTGCAGCCGATGCACGAGTTCAGGTCGATCGTCATCCCCCACGCGTGGGGCGCGTTGAAGGCACTGCGCGGCGACCAGCCCTCCGCGATCGCGTCGGGGTGCTCGGCGGCGAGTTCCTCGGCCTGCTCGGTCCACAGCTCCTGGCGCGGGACGTTGTAGAGCTGCAGGCTGTAGTCGCCGTGCGCGTGGCCCATGATGTGGCCCAGGCCGGTCGTGGTCTGGTAGTCGGCGAAGCTGCCTTCCTTGATGATGTTCCCGGCCGTGCCGCTCTGGTGCAGTTCGCCGGCCCGCTTCTTGAGCGCCCACTCGGCGGTGTCGTCCACGAACGTCGGGAAACCGCCCATGCTGTTGACCAGGTGGTGCACACTCGTCATCGCCAGGCGGTGCTGGCCCGAGGCCTCGCCCAGCGTCGCGGGCAGGAAGCCCTGCGCCAGCGCTTCGCGGGTGCGCATCGGGTACACGTTGAAGCCGACCGCTTGGCCGACCATCCCGCATACGGTTCGGCCGTTGCCGACCTGCACGACGACGACGCCCTGGGCCTGCCCGGGCTGGATGAACACGGGCAGCTTCGTATCGCTCCCGTTGAGCGCGACCAGGTCGCCGTACTTCAGGTCTTTGTCTTCCGCATCGGGCACGCTGACACTGACGGGGTTGTCCCAGGTGACCTTCGTCATCGGGTCGGGGACTTCCTGGAGCCAGGCGCTGTTGGCGAATCGGCCGTCGTACACCGCGCCGCGCTGGAAGACGATCTCGAGCTCGGCGCTGTCGACGAGTGTCGGCATGATCGGGCCGGGATCAATCGTGGTCGTGATCACCACCGGGGGCAGCGCACTGCCGGGGACGTAGCCCAGGTGCACCGCGCGGCGCCAGTCCTTCTCGAACCCGCGCTGGTCGGCGGCGTAGCCCGGGTCGTCGAGCACCGATGCGAAGTCCGCGCCGCTGAGCAGGCCGCCGTCTTTGAATGTCTTACGGACCAGCTTGTAGCTGGTGGGCTGAGCGAGCGAGGACTCGCCGACGATCGACGCGAGCAGCTCGTCAGCGCTTCGGCCGTTGAACAGCGGGAGGATGAGCGGCTGCTGCAGCGCGATCGTGCCGTCGTACCACCGGCCGTCGCCCCAGCTCTCGAAGCTGGTCGCGGCGGGCAGGCACCATTCGCACTGCGCGGCGGTTTCGGTCTTGCGGTAGAGGCCGAGGCGGACGGCGTGGGGCACCTTGTCGAGCGCTGCGCCAAAGTCGATGTCGGCCGGGGCGTCGAACACCGGGTTGCCGCCGAGCATGACGAGCGTGTCGATGTCGCCCGCGTCCATCTTCGCGACCAGGTCGGCGAGCGATTCGAGATTCGTCTGCGCTTCCGCGGCCGGTTCGTCGGTGTAGGTGATCGTGCTGCCGACGTTCCCGAGGTGGGCGTTGATCGCGTGGGTCAGCGCGTGGACCTCGGCGGGCTGGGCGGCGCCGGCGACGACGAGGCCTGCGCCCTGATGGGCGTTGAGGTCTTCGACGAGCTTGGTCACAAACGCCTGCTCGGCTTCGGTCAGCGTCGGTGCGCTGCCCGCGTTGTTCACGCCGATACCGACGGCCACCGCGGTCAGCACATACGCCACACGCGAGGGCTTGATCGGCAGACGCTCGTCGGCCGCGCTGCCCGTGATGGTCATCGCCGGCTCGACGCAGTACAGACGGTTCATCCACGCGCCGTGGCCGTGGTCGCCGTGGCTGTACGCCGCGTCGGCGCTCTTTCGGCCCGCGGCCCAGCCCTTGGCGTTCTTCGTCGCCGACGGGTGGTCGCACAGGAAGTCGCTGTCGAAACACGCGATCACCCGGGCCCGGCTGACGTCGTACTGCTGGCGCACCGGCCGATTCAGCGCGAGCTTCGCGCCGGCGATCGCGTTGTCCTGGTTCAGGGGTTCCCACGTCGCCCAGGTCATGCCGGGCATCTGACGCTGAAGCTCGGCCTTGAGACGCAGGAACGTCGGGCTCGACGACGCCTCGCTGAGCACGGCAAAGCCCGCGCCGCCCTCGGCGTCTTTCAGCTCGGCGACCTTGGCTTTGATGAAGGATTCAAACGCGGTCCACGAGCTGCGAGACAGGGTTTCACCCTTGCCAAACGTCACGTCGCGGGCGCGGTCGGGGTCGTACTGCTGAAGCGTGAGGGCCTGGTCGAAGACGTCGGTGCTGAAGCCGGCCTGCGGGTGGGACTCGACCTTGATGGGTCGGCCGTCGAACGAGGCGACGAGCACGGGGTGTGCGACGCCGGCGCGTTGGGTCATGGAGGCGAAGTAGTTGGGCACGCCGGGGATCATGTCCTCGGGGCGCGACGCGAAGGGCGCGAGCTCTTCCTTGGGCCAGCGTCGGCAGCCGGTCATGGTGAGCCCGGCGAGTGCCATGGAGGCGCCGGCGAGCTTGAGGAAGGTGCGTCGCGACATCGACTGGATTTCGTCGGGCGCGTAGTCGGCGAACTCGTCTTGCAGCCGATCCTGGAACTCGGGGGTGTTGGCGTACTCTTCGAGTGATCGCCAGTAGGCCTGCCCGGTGATGTTGTGTTCGAGGGTGGACACGGGTGTGTACTCTTCTGTGGGAGGGCCAGGGGCCGGGGTCAACAATCGGGGGTCGGTGGGGCGGGTCGTCGTCGGCGGGTGTTCAGCCCGGCGATGTCGTCGTGTCCCGACCGATCAAACGGGTCTTATCGATGGCAGGTCGAGCACGACTGCATGTAGGCCGCGCTGTTGATTTCGTACTGTTCTTTGAGGTAGCTGCCGACGATGCGCTGCGCCTCGCGGACGTGCGTGGGGTTGTCGGCGTCGGTGAAGCCCTCGGCGATGGCCTGGGCGTGCATGACCGGGCTCCAGTCGAAGTTGGTGACCTGGTCGACGGGCCGAAGGTGGTTCTCCGGGGCGCGGTGGCATTCGAGGCACCAGGCCATGGAGAGGTTTTGGACTTGATAGACCCCGGCGATGGCGTCTTCGGTGCCGGCGCCGCCCATCTTGTCGACCCGGCCGTGACACGAGACGCAGCCGACGCCGCGGTTCACGTGGGCCGAGTGGTTGAAGTAGGCGTAGTCGGGCAGGTCGTAGACTTTGACCCAGGGGATGGCTTCGCCGGTCTCCCAGCTTTCCCAGACGGGGCGGAGGGCCTGCGAGTTCTGGTGGACGCCGGAGAAGCCGGTGTCGCTGCCATCGGCCATGACCTTGGCGGGGGCGTGGCAGTTGATGCAGGTCTGGGTGGGGGGGATGGAGGCGAAGGCGGCCTTGTCGACGGTGGTGTGGCAGTAGCGGCAGTCGATGCCGAGCTGGCCCACGTGCAGCGCGTGGCTGTAGGGCACGGGCTGGTCGGGCTGGTACCCGACGTTCTGGGTCTGGGCCGACATGCCAAAGAACACGAGGGGCGGGACTACGGTCGCGCCGCCCAGCGCGCTGAGCACGATCAGCGGAAGGAGATAGTTCGCCCACTTGGGGAACACAAACTTGTCAGTAGGTTGATACGACACGTTACCCGCCTTGTTCCGCGCTGGGCGCGGCGGTGCTTCGGAGTGGCGGCGGGGTAGGGCCCGCACGCACGTTGTTGGTCCATGATGGCGTCGGCACGGCAGCCGAGACCTGCGCCTGGTTCTCGACTTCGTTGGCCAAGGCCAACTCCGTTGAGCCCTACACGATAACCCGTTCGGCGTGCGTTGACAAAACGACACGCCGCGATTTTTCGCGGTGTTGCGCCTTAGTTTCAACACCGAGACGCGCCGCGCACGGGACGCAATTCAGCCGCCCGATTGCACAGACTGATCGGGCGGCGCTTTCGCCTACCATCGGTCAATCGTGACCAACCTCGGCACAAGCTGTCATTCAATAAGGCCCGGTTTGGTACCCATTCATGCCGACGCGTATCGATAACGATTGCCCGTTTGTTGGGCATCGCAATCCAACTCAACCCATCCAATCATGCCGACACGCCGCAAGGCCCAGGCGCGGCCGAAGCTCACGCGTGCGTCGGTGTCGAGGGTGGCCCGGCCGAGATGCCAAGCCCCAGCGCCTGTTTGCTCGGCCGCGTGATCAGGATCCCCGCCAACGCCACGCCTGCGACCACCACGCCCGGCATCCACTGGCCCGCGCGGACCGAGCCGACCAACGCGATCACGGCCCCGACGACCAGCACCGCCCAGATCGTGCCCATCCCCTTGAGGTAGCTCTCGGGCTCGACGGGTCGGCCGTCCCAGGTCGCGCGGAAGCAGTAGCTGCGCAGAATGAACGCCGCCGCCCCCGCCAACGCCAGCCACGCGACCGCGAGGAGAATCAGGCCGCTCCCGGGGCCCCAAAACGACGACTGTGGGCCCTCAGGGCCGCTTTCGGCCCGGACGGGCAGGTTCACCAGCACATACGCCAGCCAGACCCCCGGCGCGACCAGGCAGAGCAGCCAGGACCGCCAAGCAGCCATAAGCATCGATTTGGCATGATTTTGCGCTGAAATTGATTCGTCGGGCATCGGTCGGCTCCTGAAGGCCTGTGGCGGCGTGGTGGGCATCATACCCGCCATCGGCACGGGGCCGCATCCTTTTATGCCCGACATCCTACCCCGCGTGTGAGCAAACGGTTATCTTGACCCGATGGGCAAGCGCAGCGTCGGCATCCTGGTCCTCGCGTCGCTTGTCCTGTGCGTCGGCCCGGGCTGCTACCCGGTCACCGGCGAGCGGGCCTACTGCGAAATCTCCCGCCTGGACCCCGCGATCCCCGTGGAACACGCCAAAAACGTCCCGATGATGCGGATCGGCTCGCTCCCCCACCCGTTTGGCCCGATCCCCGTCAACTACGCCGACCCCCAACGCCTGGGCCAGCACCGCTACCGCGACTCGGCGCTGCGGTCGATCCGGCTGGGGGAGGCCTCGGCCGGCATCATCTACACAAGGCAGACGGGCTTTATCGACCTCGCCCACACCCGCAACGCCGGGGACCTGACCTGGTACGCGTACGAGCGGATTTTGTCGGCCTTGCTCGCGTCGCGCCCGCGCGTCCTGCTCGCGGGGGCCGAGCCGTCCGTCTTCATCCTGCACCTGGACTACCCCGAGCCCTGGCGTGCGCTGAACGATGCGGCGCGAGAACGGCTGGCGGAGCGGTTGGCGGTCGTCCTCGCGGTGCGGATGGGGTATGTGATCTCGACCTGGCATGAGGTGCTGACCTCGTTTGGGTACCACGGCGTGCCGGGCATCCCCGAGCAGCAGTCGGCGTTTATGTATGACGATCAACCCTCGCACCGGGTCGGCGCGGTCGCGGCGGGGCGGGCGATCCTGCGGGTGCAGTCCGAGGGGGTGAGCTACGAGGAGGCGATGACGGCGACACTCGCGGAGTCGATTGCGCGTTTAGCGCCGCTGGATACGGCCGGGACCCGCCGGGCGGTCGAGGCCTGTCGGTCGCAGTGGTGGGATACCGATGGCCCGACCGCGCGGCAGGTGCACCTGGGCATGGTGGGCGAGCGTTTTGAGCCGATCCGGATCCATCTCGACCACCCGGAGGTGCTGGGCGGGGCGGCGGATGAGATTGAGCGGTTGACGCCTTGGGCTTGGGAGGTGCCTTCGCTGGCCCGGCTTGGCGCGGCGCTGCCCGAGTCGGTGCCGTGGCTGCCCACGAGCCGGATCGAGATTGACCCGCTGGTGTCGTTTTCGGGCGAGGTGTTCGCGGCGGCGGGTCTGGATGGGCCCTGGATCGTGCTGGACCGGGATGGGCCGGCGTTGAAGGCGGCGCTGATCGCCCGGCTGTCGGGGGTCGAGCCGGCGGGGCGTGCATCGGCAGGCCGATAACCCGGCGTGTGAAAAACGGGCGTACCCGGTACCCGGCGTGCTATACTTTGAGGTTCGCGCCCGGGCCGACCGGTCAGGGTTGTCGGCCGACCGGCGGTGGGTCGGCGGGCGCGTCGCGCGGGTCTGCCCCGCCTTGGTTTGATCTTTTCGCTGAGCCGGCCCGGGCGGCTCGTCAGGGAGTTGTTGCTCATGTCCGCAGTCGATGCCCACGCCCATTCCGCTCACGACCACGACCACGATCATCACCACGGCCATGACCACGACCACAGCGCCGGCGCTCAGGAGCAGCGCAAGGTCGACCTGCAGATCGTCGCCGTGCTCATCGGGGTGACGCTGCTGATCGCGGCCGTCATCGCACGCTTTACGTTCGATACCCAGGACCACAGCGACCTACTCGCCATGTTCGCGTCCATCCTGCTGGGCGGACCGATCGTCTACGGCGCAGGCAAGGCCCTCATCACCGGCCGATGCTCGCACGACCACGGCCCGGGCGCCGACTGTGGCCACGACCACGCGCACCATCACCACGACGACCACGTCGCCGGCGGGTCGCACATGGAAGAGCTCGTCGCGCTCGCGATCATCGCGGCCTTCGCGGCGGGCATCTACTTCGAGTGCGCCGTCGTCGCGTTCTTCATGCTCATCGCCTCGCTCATCGAGCACCGTACCGCAGCCGGCGCGCTCAAGACCATCGAGTCGCTCATCCGCATCACCCCGACCCGCGCCGTCGTGCTCACCCCCGAGGGCGAGAAGGAAGTCGCCGCGAAGGACCTCAAGCCCGGCGACGTCGTGCTCGTCCTGCCCGGCGACAACATCCCCGGCGACGGTACGGTCCGCGCAGGCAACTCGACGGTCGACCAGGCTAACATCACCGGCGAATCCGTCCCCGTCGAAAAAGCCCCGGGCGACGAGGCCTTCGCCGGCACGATCAATGAGACGGGGCGCCTTGAGATCGAGATCACCCGCGCCGGCGAGGACTCGACGCTGGGCAAGGTGCAGTCGCTCATCCTCCAGGCCGCCGCGAGTAAGCCGGCCGTCGTCCGTGAGCTGTCCAAGTACGCCTCGTACTACACGCCGGTCGTGATCATCCTCTCGTTCGTGCTCTTCGTGTTTACCAAACGGCTTGAAGACTCGATCTCTCTGCTGCTGATCGCGTGCCCGTGTGCGTTGATCCTCTGCGGGCCGACCGCGATCGTCGCGGCGCTCTCCGCGTCGGCCCGGCTTGGGGTGCTGGTCAAGAGCGTGTCCGACCTCGAGGTCGTCCGCCGATGCACCGCGATCGTGTTCGACAAGACCGGCACGCTGACGACCGGCGACCTGAGCGTCACCCGCATGAAGCCCGCGCAGGGCGTTGAGGGCGCGGACCTGCTGCAGTGGTGCTACTCGGCCGAGGCGAACTCGCGCCACCCCGTCGCCCGCGCGGTGGTGAGTGTGGCCGAGCGTGCGAAGCTCGACCCGACCGCGACGACGAACTTTGAGGAGGTCTCGGGCCGGGGCGTCAAGGCCGAGCTCAGCGACGGCTCGACCGTGCTCGTTGGCCGGGAGGCGTTTTTGAAGGACCACGATATCGACATGTCCCACCTCGACACGTCCGAGACCGAAGGGCTGAGCCTGCTCTTCGTCGCGCACAATGGTTTGGCGGCGGGCTGGCTTGGCCTCGCCGACCAGCCGCGCAAGGGCGCGCCGGGCGCGTTGGCCGAGCTCGACGAGCTGGGCGTCAAGCGCCGCGTGATGATTACGGGCGACCGCTGGAGCCCTGCGCGTCGCGTGGCCGAGGCGCTGGGCATCACGGACTTCACCGCCGAGGCGCTGCCGGGCGACAAGCTTGAGCTGGTCGAGACACTGAAGGCCGAAGGCCACACCGTCGCGGTGGTGGGCGACGGCGTGAACGACGGCCCCGCGCTCGCCGCGGGCGACGTCTCCATCGCCATGGGCGCGGCCGGCTCCGACGTCGCGATCAACTCCGCGTCCATCGCGCTGATGAACAACAACCTCAACCGCATCCCCTTCCTGGTCGGGCTCTCGGCCAAGACCGTCACGGTCATCCGCCAGAACCTGGTGGGGACGCTGCTGTACATCCTGCTGATGGTCGCGCTGCTCCTGGCCGGCTGGATGCAGCCATGGATCGCGGCGGTGGGACACGGCATCAGCTCGATCGTCGTGATCTTCAACTCCGCCCGCCTCGTCCGCGAGGGTGAAGAGATCCACGAGCCCGAAGAGGCCGTCGAGACCGAACGCCGAGCCCGCCGCATCGAGCACGTCGCCCCGCCCACAAGCGCGACGCCCGCGACGGCCTGAGCGTCCCCCGCGTAACGAAGTCAACCCCCAACGCCGGCGTCTCGCACGCCGGCTTTTTCTTGCGCGATTGCAGCCCATCTCCTCGCCGTGATACGGGGTGTCATCGCACCCAGGGCGAGCGAAAAGCCTGGACTTTCCGTGGTTTTCTAAGGTAAAATGGTGTGCCTCTTCTCGGACCCCAAACGCTATGGACCACATCACGATCCCCATCCCCGACGGTATGTCTGAAGCGCAGAAGAGCGAACTTGCGGCTTGGTTGACTCATCAAGCCGCTCAGGTGACACCCAACCGTCTGCCATGCGAGGACGACCCCGCGTGGCGGGCGGAGACGGTCAAGCGGATTAAGCGGGGGATGGCGGAGATCGAGGCGGGGCAATCGCGTCCCGCGAAGCAGGGGCTGCGTGCAGTCGCGGATGAGTTTGGGATCAAACTCGATCGATGATTTACGAAGTCCATATCGGGGAGCAGGTCTTCGACGCGATCCGTAGGGCGGTCCGTTACATCGTGGTTGATTGCGATTCGCCGGTGAACGCGGAGCGTTGGCTTGGGAATCTTTGGGACCGTATCGATGAACTGGAGCTGATGCCTCGCCGTTTTGGAGTGGATGAGGTCTACACGTCGCAGGTGGGGTGTGCTACGCATAAGCTGGTGTTTGGGGCGTACTTGGTTTACTACCAGGTTGATGACGGACGGGGCAGGGTCAACGTCGTGGATTTTGTACACGGTGCGACGCGCGCGGATGTTGAAGGGCGGTGATCGCGATGATCACCGGCGCATCAAGAAACCGCCGCGTGGGGAGGCGCGACGGTTCCGAGCGTCTGTGGTTAGGCAAACGCTCTTTAGGCGATCGGTGAAGAAGGGGGTCAGGGCGTCAGGAACGCGTCGAGGACACGTGCCGAGCTTTCCTGCGGGCGTGGGGGGTCGGTGGCCCGCAGCCAGATGTTGTCGTCGGTGTCGTGGTGCTGGACGACGGGGTGGAGGGTCCACATGACCGAGCCGTTAGAGAGCAGGACGTTTTGGCCCGTGCCCCGGTGGTTCATGCTGGCGGTCGCGTCCCACCCGGCCTGGCGGATGACGGCGGTGCCGCGACGCAGGTAGAGCGGGTTGGTGTCGGCCATGACCGGGCCTTCGAGCGAGCTGAGCCGAAGGGCACGCGAGCCCTCAATCGCCTGGGCGCTGTATCGGCCGCCCGAGGGGAGCGACGCGTTGGCGGCGGTACAGGCGAGCTGCTCCTCGCGGAGGTAGCCCTCGCGGGGGAGGACGAGCATATGCACCGCGCTGGAGGGCAGGGACTGGCCGTCGGCATCCTCGGCAAACTCCATGAGCTCGCTGAAGATCGGGGCGCGGTCACTGCCCAGGGGCATCGCGCCCAAGTGGTCGTTGGCGTACTGGTAGAGCCCCGAGCCCGCGCGGCCGAGGTTCGCTTTGCACGATGCGACCTCCGCGTCGGTCCGGGCCTTGCTCAACACGGGCACGAGCAGCGACATGCTGATGAGCACAAGCGCCGCGACCGAGCCGAACTGGCGAAGCCCGACCGAGAACAGCCGACCAGGCCCGGGGCGGTCTTGTGGGAGACGCGCGACCGACTCGCGTCGGCGGGCCTGCTCCACCCGCTGCAGCGTGCGCTGGGCGAGGTCGGTGGGCACGGCTGGCGCCTGCCAGCGGTCGAACAACCCGACGACGCCCGTGACCGCCGCCGCACGCTCTGCGCTATCGGGCGGCATCGGGCCGGTCGCGCCGCCCGCCGCATGGGCGGCCAGCAGCGCATCAAGTACGGCCGCGTCGGCGTCGCAGACGGTGGCGGGCATCTGCGGTGCCCGTCGCGCCGCCTCAAGCCGGGCGAGCAGCGACGCCACCAGCTCAGGCGAAGCGTTTTCGGTCGGCCAGCGGTCCAGCAGCGACAACACCGCGCTGACGCGCTGGGCGCGGTCGGCATCCGCCGGGAGCGACAGCTCGCCCAGCGCCGCGTCGAGGGCGCGGGCGTCCTCGGGGCTCAGCCGGACGGCGTCGGGGCGGTGGGGGGGTTCGTGGTTCATCACGGCAGCAGGGGTTCGTGGGTAGGGGATGAACGGCCGGCCGAAGGAGACTCACACGCGGATCGGCGGCGTTCAGGGGTTATACGTCGGTTGGATCGGTCGGGTTTGATCGTTGCGCACAAAATGCCGAAAAACCAGGCATGAGCGCTCGATGGGCTTATTCCCGCGCCGCGGGGTCGTACGCGACGCCGTAGCGGGCTTTCCAGAGCTGCGCAAACGTGCCGACCGCGGCGTGCAGTCGGCTCTTGACCGTGCCCAGCGGGATGCTCAGCATGTCGGCGATCTCCTTGTACGCAAAGTGGTTGAAGTAGGCGAGCAGCAGCACCTCCTTGAGGTGGTCGGGCATCTCCTCCACCACCGCGCGGATCAACTCGCCAATCTCCACATCGTCCACATGCTCGTCGGGCAGGGGGATATCCGCCTCAAGCAGGTCAATAAAACTCGAGCCCGACTCCTGCGTCGCATCGATCAGGGCCGACAGCGGGACCGCCCGCTGCCGCTTCTGCTTGCGCAGCAGGTCACGCGCCTTGTTCGCCGCGATGGTAAACAGCCAGGGCTTGAAGCGTTTACTGGCGTCGAACGTCCCGGCCGAGAGGTGCACCTGCAAAAACGCTTCCTGGAACAGGTCCTCCGCCGATGCGCGGTTGCCCGAGAAGCGGATCAGGAAGTGGAACAGCTCCTGCTCGTAACGCTTGACTAACACCTGCAACGCCGACACCCGCCCCTCGCGGTAGGCCACGACAAGCCGTTCATCCGTCAGGTCGCTCAGCCCGTCGAGGGCGGGGTCGTCCGGCATGGTCCCATTGTACGTCGTCCATGCCCGTGCCGGTTCGCGCGGATCGGGGTTGGGATAAACCGTTGAGACTATGTGGTTTCCCGCGTCTGCCCCGGTTTTCTCTCATTTTCGCAGCCCGACGAAACCTCCAGGACTTACAGTCGTCCTACACGGGCGGGCATAAACCTCACGCCCGTCCGCGTTGATCCTGTAAGGCCCGGCGACGTCCGCTGGACCAACTTCCATGCGGGGATTTCATCATGCCATACCACCCCTCCAACGACGAACGCATCCGTATCCTCAACCTCCTGGCGCGCCTGCGCAGCCGGCAGCTCGACCTCGCGCTGCGCGGCAAGGTCGCCGACTCCGCCCGCTACGCCCACCGCGCCAGCCGTGTCCGCCGCTACTCGCAGCAGCAGCTCGTCGAGCAGGTCGCCTGCTAATGCGCGACTTTGCGGCGCGGCCGATGGCCTACGGACGCCGCGCGGTACGCCAGACCCTGTGTATCGAGCCCAGCGACCGTAAGGCCGTGAGCGATTCATAGGGCCCCAAGTCGCCCCATCGCGCCAGCCCCGTTATCTTGGCCGCGCGATGACCCAGCTTTGCGTCCCGATCTTTGTGTACGACCCCGATACCGCCCGCGCCGATGTCGCGCGCGCCGCGCAGGCGGGCGCCGACCTCGTCGAGCTCCGCATCGACCCCTGGGCGGACCAGCACGAAAACACCGAGGCCTCCGCCGACGGGCTGGTGCGGCTGATCCGTGAGAGCCCGCTGCCGTGCATCGTGACGTGTCGGCCCGCGTGGGAGGGGGGGCTGTTCGATGGTGACGACGCGGACCGCATCTCGCTGCTCGAGCACCTGGGCACCGCCTGCGCCGGGCACGGGCCGGCGTACTTCGATGTCGAACTCGCCGCGTATCAGCGGTCCGCGAACCTCCGCCAGAAGATCCACCTCGTCGCCGACCACCCGGGCCAGGACACCCCACGCGAGCGCGGCGCGGGGCTGATCCTCTCGTCACACGACTTTGAGCAGAGGCCAAGCGACCTTTTGCGCCGCGTCGCGGACATGGCCGACGCCGAGGGCTGCCGGGTGGTGAAGGTTGCGTGGTACGCGCGCTCGCTGCGTGACAACCTCGAGGCGTTCGAGCTGCTCACGGCGAAGCACAAGCCAACCATCGCGCTGTGCATGGGGGAGTTTGGCCTGCCCTCGCGTGTGCTGGCGAGGAAGTTTGGGGCGCTGCTGACGTTCGCGGCTTTGGGGGACGACGAACAGACCGCGCCGGGGCAGCCGACGGTGCAGCAGCTCAAGCGGCGCTACCGCTGGGACCACATCGGCCCGGCGACCCAGGTCTTCGGCGTCATCGGCGATCCCGTCGGGCACTCCATGTCGCCCGCGATCCACAACGCCGGCTTCGACGCGGTGGGCTACGACGGCGTGTACCTTCCGATGCGCATCCCGCCCGAGTACGAACACTTCAAAGCCACCGTCGATGCCTGGCTCAACGACCCCCGCCTCGACTTCCGCGGCGCATCGGTCACGATCCCGCACAAGCAGAACCTGCTGCGCTTCGTGGAGGAGCAGGGCGGCGAGATCGAGCCGCTCGCTGCGAAAATCGGCGCGGCCAACACGCTGCACAAACGCGACGACGGCTCGCTCTACGCCGGCAACACCGACTACGCCGCGCTGCTCGACGCGGTGTGCGACGCGCTCGATATCGAGCGTGATGTGCTGGCGGGCACGCCCGTCGCGATCCGCGGCGCGGGCGGCGCGGCGCGCGCCGCCGTCGCGGGCTTCACGCACTACGGCGCACACGTCACCGTCCACAACCGCACGCCCGGCAACGCCGCCGCGCTGGCGCAAGCATTCGATGCGCAGCACGCCGCGCTCGACGCCGTCGACCTCAGCGCCACCGATATCCTCATCAACTGCACCCCCGTCGGCATGCACCCGCATGTCGATGCCTCCCCGATCGAAATTGCGCATTGCGCATCGCCCATCGCACATCCCCCCCTCGTCTTCGACACGATTTATAACCCGCACGAAACCCAGCTCCTCCGCGACGCCAAAGCGATCGGCTGCAAGACGATCCCCGGCATCGAAATGTTCGTCCGCCAGGCCGCCGCGCAGTTCGAAACGTGGACGGGACACGCGGCACCCGTAAGCTGTTTTAGGCAAGCCATTCGACAATAAGTTCAAGCGTGACGGCGTACGGGTGTTTAGCCCGGAAGAACCGGACCATGTCTCACCCGGCCTGGTCGCTTAAACGACCAGGCCAAGCGCACCGAAGCGTTGAATGTCCCTGAAGTTGTTCGAGCGACAGACACCGCGCATCGCCCGCTAAACTGTTCGTCATGCGTACCACCACCCTCGGCCGAACGGGCCTTGACGTCTCCATCGCCGGGCTCGGCTGCGGCGGGCACTCGCGCCTAGGCACGGCCTACGGCAAAGACAATGCCCACGCCGCGTCGATCGTCAAGCTCGCTGTCGAGCTCGGCGTCAACCTCATCGACACCGCGCGGACCTACGGCACCGAGCCCGCCGTCGCGCTCGCGCTCCGAGACCTCGACCGCGACAAGCTCATCCTCTCCACCAAAGCCGGGCTCTGGCCCAAAGACAAGGGCGGCCCGCTGGTCGACGCCGACGAGTTTGAAGCCCGGCTCAACCAATCGCTCCAGAACCTCGGCGTCGAAACCATCGACCTTTACCACGTCCACGGCCTACTCCACGACCAGATCGACCACCTGCTCGACCACATCATGCCCGTCCTCCACCGCGCTAAAACCGCAGGGAAAATCCGCTTCCTCGCCGTCAGCGAAGTCTTCCAGCGCGACCCCGCCCACCGCACGCTGCCCGAACTCATGCAGCGCTGCGACGACTTCGATGTCATGATGGTTGGCCACAACCTGCTCAACCCCAGCGCCCGCCGAAATGTCTTCCCACAGACGATCAAGCACAACGTCGGCGTGGAGGTGATGTTCGCGGTCCGCAACGCGCTCTCGAACCCCGACCACCTGCGCAAGACCGTGGCCGAGCTGATCGAGCAGGGCAAGGTCGATGCGGGCGCGGTGGATGCGAACGATCCGCTGGGTTTTCTGGTGGACGACGAGACGCCGAGCGTGATGGATGCGGCGTATCGGTTCTGCGCGCATGAGCCGGGCTGCCACACGATCCTGTTTGGCACGGGCAACGCGGACCACCTGCGCGACAACATCGCATCGCTCAATAGGCCCCCGCTCTCGCAGGCCAAGCGTGACCAGCTCGAAGCAATCTTCGGCGCGGTGGATTCGGTGTCGGGGAATTAGGAGTGTGGCTGGTGATTGGTGATTGGTGGCTGGTGGCTGGTGGTTCGTGGTTAGTGACTAGTCGTTGTTTTTGGTTTAGTGAGTGTTGGTTGGGTGTGGGATTGAGTGGCGCGAGCGGTTTCATCGAGGTGATGTCCGTTCAAACGGTAGGCAGAAAACAGCCGCTTCCAGCCACCAATCACCAATCACTAACCACCAGCCACTAGCCACCCGTTTCACCACGCCGCGTCGAATGCGTTTTCGTAGTGACGGACTTCGGGCTTTTCGCCGTCGCGCAGGTCGACGCCGACGACGTCGAAGCGGATGCCCAGCCCGTCGAGCTTGTGCTGCTGTTTGAGCTTGTAGGCCAGGGCGGTGAGTTTGCGTTGTTTGGCCGGGCCGACGCGGTGCTCGGGCTTGATTGCGGTCGTGCGGTTTTCGGAGGTTTTGACCTCGACCAGCACGACTCGCTGGCGGTCAGGGGTGAGCACAAGCAGGTCGATTTCGCCGAGCTTGCTGCGGAGGTTGCGTGCGAGTGTTTTGTATCGGTGTTGGCGCAGGTAGCGCTCGGCCGCGCGTTCCCCGCGCGGGCCCGGGCCGGCGGCGTAATGCCATCGGGACAGCAGCCGCCGGATCGCTGTTTGCATCATCGCCCCGGCCCCGTTTAGCCCGCGGTGTCGTAGCGTGCGATCGCGATGTCCAGCAGCTTTTCGGTCATCAGCAGCGGGTCGGTGTACCCGCCCGCGTCCCAGAGGTCCTGGCGGAAGCCGCGGAACAGGGCGTCCCACTGCTCAAGGCGTAGCCGTTGCTCGAGTTCCGCCTGCACGTCGCGCAGCTCGACACGGACGCCGGGCTCGAAGGACTCGACCATCACGAAGAAGTGCCGGTCGCCCGAGACGATCGGGCCGGCGAATCGGCCGGCTTCGAGCGCGAGGATCGCGTCGTTGACGGTCGCGTCGCTGAGGATCTGCTCGCCTTCGATCGGGGCGCCGCTGTTGAACTGCCCGCCGTTGGCGGCGCTGTACTGGTTGAGCGTATTGTCGCGTGCGACCTGTGCGAACGCTTCGCCGTCGGTCAGGCGCTCTGCGATGGTCTGCGCCGCGTCTGCGTCGCGGGTCATCATCAGCCGGATCACACGTTTGTCTTTGGAGTCGTAGGTGCCATCGTCGCAGAGGTCGGTGTAGAGCCGTTCGACGTCGCGCTGCTGGACGTTGATCTGCGGGAGCAGTTCCTGCTGGAGGTATCGGCGGACGACGATTTCTTCGCGGTACTGGGCGAGGGCCTCGTCGAACTCGATGTCCTCGGCCGCGAGGAACTCGCGCTTGGCGCGGGTGAGCGACCCCTGGCCGTAGTACCGCAGCATCTCTTCGCGGCGTTGCTGGACCATGCCCTCGACGCCCTGGCGTTCGCGTTCGCTGAGCCCGATGCCGGCCTCGGCGAGGATGAGCTTGTCGATGAGGACTTCTTTGAGTCGGCCCGCGACGACGGCGGCGGCGCGCTGGAGGAACTCGTCGCCGTCGTACTCTCGGCCAAACGCGGCCAGCCGGGCGTCGATCGGCTCGAGGATGGCGTGGGCGTAGATCGCTTCGCCGTTGACGTGGCCGATCATCGCGTCGACCGAATGCGAGCGGTTGTCGGCGGTGCTGCCGGGCGAGGTCTGGTCGGCGGTGTCGGTGGTGTTCGCGCCGGGCTGGTTCGGGTTGCGCGGGGGTGGTGTCCCGGGCCTGGGCTGGTCACCGACGAAGTCCTCAAGCGCGACCCGGCCGGGCTGCGACGTCGTCGGCCAGGTCTCGCAGCCGGCCAGCCCGATCGCGGCCAGCAACGCGCCGGCGAGCAGCACGCGCGGCGGCTTGGCGGTCGGCGGAGGGGTGGGGCGGTGGTTCAGCATCGTGGTCTCTTGGAAAAGGCGCGTCGGCCCTGCCGCGGTGTGAAGGATCGGCCCGCCGGCAGGTCAATATGTTATCGGCAGCCCCGGGGTTTCGGGCTGAACAACGGGCACGGCGGGCCCCAAACACCCGGCACGCACGGCGGTGGCCTACGGCGGACGGGTGGGGCGGGTCGGCCTGGTCGCGAGAAAACGCCGATTTTTTGCGCATCAGGGCGTTTTCTGCTTGGTGCGGGGTCGGCTGAGCGTTAATCTGGGGAAAGTGATGCGACGCGTGTGGGTTACGAAACGGAGGCACGGATGTCACCTGCGGTTTTGGCTCACGCCCGTGAGATGCTTGAGGACGCGGTGCTCCGCCGTGCCCGCGCTGCCGCGCCGGGTGAGGCCGGGGCGGTCTACCTGCAGGCCAGCCCGGTCGCCTGGCTGCTGCCCCGCGTGCTCGAGCTGGTGATGCACACGCACGACCAGCCCGTCGAGACGCTGGGCCCGACGATCCGTCGGCTGTTGCTTGAACAGACCTACGCCAACGTCGGCGGCGACGGCGCGGACTGTGATGCGCTTGACGCATCGCTCGACGACTCGGTCGCCATGATGCTCGACGTCCTGCGCCAGGTCCGGGTCCATGTGCAGCAAGGCCTGCCGATGATGATGTAGCGTGGCCGGTGCGTGGCTGTGATGCGTGAGGTGCGTCGCTGGATCGGAAGGAAAGAACCGGAACGGCGCGAAGTCTGCCCGCGCCAGGCGCGGGCTTGTCTTATCATCACCCATCATGCCCGATGCTACTGAAAAACCAAACGACGCCGTCACGCTCTGGCCCCTGCCCGATGCGCGGCATATCTACCTCCTCGCGGCCGGCATCGTGCTGGGTGTCTTGCTGGGCCCGGCGGTGATGGGGCGGGTGCTGCCCAGCGCGTACGAACAGCTCTTTAATCGCGGCGGCTACAGCACCGAGCTGGAGTCGGCGCGAGAGGCGGCGCTGGCGATGATGAACGATCCCGGGAGCTGGCTGCTTTCGCCGGAGGTCGATGCGGAGGTCGAGCGGTTCGAGACGCTCGCGCGGGAGAAGCTCAACCGCCAGCTCACCACGCTGCGCGCGACCGGCGTGACGCAGCAAGCGATCGACGAGCACGTGGCCCGGGCGGAGCAGACGCTGGTCGAGTACCGGGCGGGCGTGACCCAGCGTTCGTTCGACAACCAGCTCGCGCAGAAGCGTCTGCAGATCGGCATGCTGGAGCGTGAGCAGCAGGTCACCCGGCAGCAGCACTACCTGAAGCTGATCGGGGTCCAGATGGCGCTGGTCCTCGCGCTGATCGCGTTCGCCGTGGCCGAGGCCCTGCTCGCCCCGCCGGCGCAGGGGGAGGGCCGACGCGTCGCGTCGCCGCGTCTGGCGCACCTGGTCACGATCCGCTACGCCTTGCTCGCCGGCTGGCTGACCCTCGCGCTCGCCCAGCCCGCCGCGCTTCAGCAAGTCAACCCGTACTTCGCGGCGGTGCTGGTGCTGGTCGTGCTGGTGGTGGGGCTCGTGCCGTTGGGGAAACG
>JBITAC010000021.1:0-68106 GCA_044439905.1 Phycisphaerales bacterium JB063
AGGAAGTTAGGAAGGCACAAACAAGTGTTGTTGAAAGACACCCTCAATCACGCCACTTGTTCTTGCTTCCCAGACTTCGTGCATCCCTTAGAACTTCTGCTCCGTGCCTCTGTGCCTCTGTGCCTCTGTGTTTCTGTGCGAACTGTGATTGATCTATCTATACAAGCCCACGGCGTTGGCGCTCGCGGAACTCGCGGCAAAGCCGTGGGCTTGTTTTGGGTTTTGGGATTTTAGGCTTTTGGGATTTCGGGGAGGGCGTGCGTGCTGTGGCTTGTGGGGGAGCGTCTTAGTCTTGGGGCTTGTTGAAGCGTTTGTCGAGTTGTTGGGCACGGTAGCGGAAGATGTTTTCGACATCGCGTTGCACGGCGAGCTTGTTGATGAGTGGTGCGAGCGGTCCGCCGGGGGGCTGGTACTGGACGGTGTCGCGGCAGAGGGTTCCGCCGTCCTTGGGCTCGAAGGTGTGGGTGTGGTGCCAGCGCTTGTAGGGTCCTTTGAGTTGGGTGTCGACGAATTGTCTGGGCGGGTCCCATGTGTCGATGCGTGTGGTCCATCGGATGGGTAGGCCGTGGACGCGGAGTTTGTATTGGATGAGTGTGCCGGCGTGCATGTCGATGGGTGGCGGGGTGATGATGTTGAAGCGGACGGTTGGGGGGGTGATCTGCTCGAGGTTGTGCGCGTCGGCGAAGAAGTCGAAGAGCTCTTCGGGGGGCAGGGCGAGCCACTGCTCCATGCGGAGGGTCCATTGTTGGCCTTGCCGTGTGATGTGGATGGGTTGTGGGGTCATGGTGTGGTGTTCGTGTGTGTTGGGCTTGTAGATTCGATGGCGGGGCGGGGGCTTGGCCGATAAAGAAAAAATCGCCGATTTGATCGCCCCTGGGGTGCTCTGGCGGGGGTTTTGGGACTTGCGGGGCGTCGGCGGGTATTCTGTGTCGCCGCGACGGCGTGGCGACGGGCTACGATATAGCCCAGCCGAGCCATCGGCATGTGTGTTTCGCTCCAACCCTGCTTGCCTGCCTGCCGCGCGATTCGCGGCCGTGAGTTTCTGAAGATGTCCAAGACGACTGCCCCCCGCTTCTGGACCCGGATCGGCCAATCCATCCTGCGCTGGTTTGACAGCGGCGACACCCAGGCGCCCGACGCGGCGAGCTACCCCGGGCCCAAGAAGGTCGAGTGGGTCCGCAACCTGCCCTACTTCGCGATGCACGCCGCCTGCCTCGGGGTGATCTGGGTCGGGATCTCGTGGACGGCGGTGATCGTCGCGGTCGCGCTGTACTACTTCCGGATGTTCGCGATCACGGCGTTCTACCACCGCTACTTCTCGCACAAGACCTTCAAGACCAGCCGGGCCTTCCAGTTCGTCATGGCCGTCTGCGGCCTGTGTGCGATCCAACGCGGCCCGCTCTGGTGGGCGGCCCACCACCGCCACCACCACGTCCACTCCGACGAACACCCCGACCTGCACAGCCCCAAGCAGCATGGCATGCTCTGGTCCCACATGTTCTGGTTCACCACCGACACCGTCTTCGCGACCAACCACAAAAACGTCAAGGACCTGGCCAAGTTCCCCGAGATCAAGTTCCTCAACCGCCACGAGACCATCGTCTACCTCGGCTTCGCCGCCTTTGTCCTCGGGCTGGGCTTCCTGCTCGCACAGTTCGACGTGCTCAACACCTCGGTCATGCAGATCTTTGTATGGGGCTTCTTTATCTCGACGGTCTTCAACTACCACGCCGTGTACACCATCAACTCGCTGAGCCACCTGTTCGGCCGACGCCGGTACAACACCACCGACACCTCCCGCAACAACTTCTGGCTCGCGCTGCTCACGCTCGGCGAGGGCTGGCACAACAACCATCACCACTACCCCTCCTCCGTCCGGCAGGGCTTCTACTGGTGGGAGATCGACATCACCTACTACGTCCTCAAAATGATGTCGTGGACCGGCCTGATCTGGGACCTCCGCGGCGTGCCCGAAAAGAAGCTGCTGGGCAACCGCCTGGCCTAGGGCGATCGTTGATTTGAGATTGAAGATTTGAGATTGCAAGACAAGACCTCATGCCCACGGCGTTGCAACCGCAATGCCGTGGGTTTTTGGTTGCGTCCCACGCAAGGCGACCCCTTGACCCATCGCCCCACCATCCGCTGTAATATGTTCTTCGTCCCCGGCATCCCTCGGATATCGATTCAGTCTGTTCCTTCACATCACACCAAGAGAGAGTAAGCATGCCTAAGCAACCCAAGCTCACCCGAAGACGATTCCTGCAGTCCTCCGCCGCGCTCGCCGCGACCTCGGCATGGACGCTCTCGGCCTCGTCGTACAACCGCGTCTACGGCGCCAACGACCGCATGAATATCGCCTTCATCGGTGTGGGCGGCATCGCCTCGGGCCAGCACATCCCGCAGATGCACGAGCTGGGTGCCGGCTGCCCCTGCTACTGCGACGCCGACGCCAACCGCTTTGGCGCCGCCGCCAACCGCTGGGCCGACGCCACCGGCTACACCGACTACCGCAAGATGTACGACGAGAAGCACGCCGACATCGACGGCGTCATGGTCGGCACGCCGGACCACCACCACTACCCCGCGTCGATCATCGGCATGATGCTCGGCAAGCACATGTACACCCAGAAGCCCCTGGCCCACACGGTCTGGGAGGCGCGCCAGCTCAAGCTCGCCGCCGAACGCTACCAGGTCGCCACGCAGATGGGCAACCAGATGCACGCCAACGAGGGCAACCGCAAGATCGTCGAGTGGGTCCGCTCGGGCGAGCTGGGCGTCATCAAGGAAGCACACATCTGGACCAACCGCCCCATCTGGCCACAAGGCCGGGAGGCGCCCAGCGGCGAGAGCGAGATCCCCGAAAACCTCGACTGGGAAAGCTGGATCGGGCCCGCCGAGATGCGCCCCTTCGTCGGCCGCGACGGCCGAGGCCCCTACCACCCCTTCAACTGGCGCGGCTTCACCGCCTTCGGCACCGGCGCGCTGGGCGACATGGGCTGCCACACCACCGACGGCTTCTACTGGGGCATGGACCCCGGCTACCCCACCTCCGTCGAGCTGCTCAGCAACAACCCCATCCACGACGCCGACATGTTCGACAGCCAGGGCACCGTCAAGTTTGAGTTCCCCGAAAAACTCTCGCGACCCGCCTTCGACTACTATTGGTACGAAGGCGGACTCAAGCCCGAGAAGCCCGAGTGGGTCGAAGGCGGCGAGCTCTCTTCCTCCGGCGGACTCATCATCGGCGAACGCGGCGCGATCCAGTATCTCGACGACTACGGCAACAACATCCGCGTCTACAGCTTCGACAACAACGAACTCAAAGAACCCGAGCAGACCCTCAACCGCTCCGAAGGCCACCACAAAGAGTGGTTCGACGCGTGCAAGGGCGAACGCGACTACACCTACCCCCGCTCCAACTTCGCCTACGCCGCCATGCTCACCGAGTCCGTCGTCCTGGGCACCATCGCTCAGAAGGTCGGCGGCAAACTCGAGTACGACTGGGTCAACCAGCGCATCACCAACAACGACAACGCTAACCAGTACATCTCCAAGCAGTACCGCGAGGGCTGGGAATTCAAGATGGACTAAGGGAAAAAGTCAGGAGTCAGGAGTCAGAAGACTAAGACTTCAGACCCAGCCAACCGACTCCAGACCCAACCAACAACCCCATGCCCACGGCGTTGCCCCAGCAACGCCGTGGGTTTTTCTTACGCACACCCCAAACACACCAACCCCCGCACGCATTCGCACATCAAACATCGCACATCGACAGCATCACCGCGCCGCGACCGCCTGCTCGACCAGCGTGTCCACGATCCCCGCGCGGTCGAAGGCCGTGTGTCTCCGCCGGCACCCCGCGCACGCCCGGCAAGGCCGCTCGCCCGGGCGGTTGCACGACCATGTCGCCGTCCAGTCCACCTCAAGCTGCCCGCCCAGCTCGATGACCTGCGCATCGGTGAACTCCACCAATGGCGTGTCGATCCGCGGCGCGGGCTCCTGCTCCGCCTGGGCCAGGTGTTCACACAGCATCGCCTGCTCGGTCGCCTGCGCCGCCGACTTGGTTTGGCCGTTCACCGAGATGGGCCAGACCACCGTCCCCGCCTGCTGGTGCCGGGCCTCCGCCAGCGCCGCGAGCAGCAGCTGCGGCTGCGCGAGCACGCCCATCGGCCCGCCGTCGGGCAGCCGGCCGTAGCCGTGGCCATACAGGTGCGGGATCGACAACTCCGTCACCCGTGTCACCCCCAACGACTTCGCCTGCCGACGCACGCACGCCACCCGCGTCGACCGGGCCTCCCGGCCGTCATCGATATGCAACAGCGTCACACGCGGGGCCGGCTCACCCCCCTGCGCCAACGCCGCGGCCACCAGCGAACGCAGCCCGCCGTTGTTCAGGATCATCACATGGGGCGTCGTGCTCATACTCCAGGTTATCGGCCGACCCACCCCCCAACCCCCACAAGTCCACCACGCCACCCAACACCAAGCCAACCTCATCCACAACCCCAACCCCAATCTCTTCCACAACCTCAACCCCACCTCTAATCCCCGCCTTCCCGAAGCCCACGGCTTTGACGCGAGTTCCGCGAGCGGCAACGCCGTGGGTTAGGCATGCGGAATCAATCGCAGAGAACACAAAGGCGCAGAGGAGCTGAGCAAAAGAGCCACACTCCAAGCCGGGAGTTCTAAGGAAAGAAGCAACAAAGCGTTGATGCAAGACGTGATCGATTGGATGCCTGTTCCGGCCTTCCTGACTTTCGATTTTCCTTAGCGGCCCGGCCCCCCCCCAGCCTCCGCGCCTCCGTGCCCTCTGCGATTCCCCGGCCTTTCCCATCGAATCCCCCCCTATGCGCACATCCTGCCCCGCCCTTGATGCGCACACCGATCTGCTGTCGTGGCCGACCCGCCTGCCCTAACCTCCGCCCCCGCAACGATCAATAAACATTGAACATCGACCGTCCCCGCCCCGCGCGCGCACAACACCCGCCCCCCACCCCCTCATAGCCCCATCACACACCCCCCTCTCAATCCCCTCTCATACCCCCCTCCTCCCCCCCCAATGCCCGCAGTGTTGCCCCAGCAATACCGCGGGTTCTCCCCCCACGAACCTCCCCCGCGCACTCCCCCGCGCAACCCCCGCCCTACAGCCGGCTCATCCGCCACACCGCGCGGAACATCCCCGCCACCTGCTCGCGGTCCACCGTCCTCGGCTCAAACTCGGGGTTCAACGGCTGCAGGCGGATCCGGCCCGCATCCTCATCCATAAACACCCGCTTGAAGGTCGTCTCATGGTCCGGCTCAAGACGAACAAAACAGTCGCAACCGTCCACTACATCCGCCAGGGGCGAAAACACCACGATGTCGCCCTCCCGGTAGGCCGGCTGCATCGACGCCCCGCACACCGTCGCCGCGAACGCGTCGGGGTCGTCCCCGCCGTGCACCCCCGTGTAGCCCGGCACGACCACCATGCCGTCCCCCACCCGGGCCGGGTAGTCCAGGTCCGTGAACCCCGCCGGGTAACCCGCCGCCACCTTGTTGATCAGGGGCACCGACGACGAGCCCGACCCCGCCCGCGCATCGCCCGGCCCGGCACCCGGCACCGGCCAGCCCGAACCCCGCCGACCGCCCGCCGGGCCTACCTGGCTTGCGGGGGCGGGCTTGGCCAAGGGGTTTTGTTCATGCTGGCGGTGTGCCGCGTCGGCCTCCGGCTGGGCTGAGCCCCGGCCCAGCACCGTGTTGACCCGTCGGCCAAGCTGCCCACTGCGGTAAAGCGCATCAAGGTCTTTGCCCGTCCCACGCTCCCGCTTGGACGACACCTGCCGAAGCCACTGCGCCAGCGCCCGGCCCCGGTTGGCACGCTCCTCCGCCTCCGCCAGCCGGGCACGGATCGCGGGCGGGGTGCGTTCCCACTGCGCGGCACGCTCAAGGTCGTCGGGGCTGAGCTCCAGCACGGCGCCCAGCTTCGCGAGCACCTTGCCCGAGGGCGGGTTCTCCACCCGGTGGTTCTCGATCATCGACAGGTAGCCACGGGTGACCCCCGACGCCTGGGCGACATCCGCCAGGGTCAGCCCGAGCGACTGTCGGCGTTCGCGGAGCTGGTTGCCAAGCTGCTGCATCGTGGGCCTCAAAGGGGCGCCGGCCCGGCCCGACGCGTGGCCGGCCGGCCGTTCAAAATCTCGTGAACACCGGCTTGACGCGGCCGGCCGATTCGGCGAGAATACCGTACAAATACCAAACTGTTCTGTGACTGTCAACCCGAGGGGACCCATGAACCTGAAACACGCCACCCGCGACGATCTGGGCCGACGCGCTGCGCTTCGGCTGAACCCCGAGCAGCTTGTCCGCCTCGCCGACGCCCTGCCCGAGGACGAGGCGGGCCTGATCCGGGGCCGATTCGCCGAGGGGCTCACCTACCGCACCCTCGCCCGCCGCTACCGCACCGACCCCCGCCGCATCCGACGCCGCATCGAACGCATCGCCAGCCGGATGCAGTCGCCCGAGTTCCGCTTCACCCTGCTCCACGAAAGCGAGCTCACCCCCAAGCTCCGCAAGACCGCCCGGCTCCTGTTCCTCCACGGCCAAAGCCTGCGACACACCGCCCAAGCCACCGGCAACTCGCTCCACCGCATCCGAACCGACCGCGCCACCCTTCAGACCCTCGCCCGAGCCACCGACTAGCCGCCGCCCCACCTCACACGCGTCCCAAGGTCCGGACGGAAGCCGATCGCGACAACACGGGTTCGATGTTCGATGTGCGATGTGCGATGTGCGATGTGCGGGGTAGGGGAATCGCGGAGGGGGAGCCAAGCCGCTGAGGGAGGCAGGAAGAAAGGAAAAGAGCGTTGTTGCAAGACGAGATGTTTAGTCTCTTTCCTACCTTCTTCGCTTCCTGTCTTCCTTAGACTTCCCCTCCGCGTCTCCGCGTCTCCGCGATTCCCCCCGCCTTTCGCCCCCGCCCCTCGCCATCGAACATGCCCATGCCCACCCCTTCCCTCACTATCGAGCTTGCCCACACCGTTGCCGGACATGCTGCAACGTCGCCGCGCACGATCGAGGTCGCGGGGATGTTTGGCATCGACCCGGCCGGGGAACGCGAAGTCGTCGTCGTCCCGCCGGCTCGGCTGACCCTCGCGCCCGGCCGGGTCATCTTCATCACCGGCGCATCGGGCGGGGGCAAGTCTACGCTGCTCCGGCTGATCCACGACGCGATCACCCGGCAGCCCGCGCACGATCGGCCAGGGGTGGTTCGATTCGACGACCTCGCCCCCTCGGACCTATGCGCCCTGGTCGACGGCTTCGATGCGGATGCGCCGCTGGCGGAGGTGCTGCGCTGGCTGAGCGTGGCCGGGCTCAACGATGCACGCGTCATGCTGCGTCGGCCCGGCGAGCTGTCCGACGGTCAACGGGCCCGCCTGCTGCTCGCGCACGCGATCGCACTTGCCGAGCGTGGCGGTGCGCCGTGGGCGGTGGTGTTGGCCGACGAGTTCGGCGCGACGCTCGACCGCCCCAGCGCCCGGGCCGTCGCGGCGGGCGTGCGCAAGTGGGCGACGCGGGCGGGGGTCTGCTTTGTCGCCGCGACCACCCACGACGACCTGCTCGAGCCGCTTTGCCCGGACACCCTGATCGACAAGGGCCCGGGCGAAGCGATCGAAGTCCTCGAGCGCTCAACCCTGCCACCCGTTTAGCCGTCGCCCAACGGGCGGCGTGCCGACACGCAGCGCATAACGTACCCACTTCAACGGCAGCGCCGATGCGACGCCCGCCGTGCGATGACTAAACGAGATGCGCCACAACGCATGCCTATCAACCGCAACACAACCTGTTTGGCAAGACGATTCGCAGCGCTGCCCGCGCGTGGGGAAGGCGATCGTTTGGTGTTGGCGCCCGGCAGCGCTGCCGATTACGCCGCGCTAGCCGAGCACCATTACCGCGCCGCACGGCCTGCGACGATGATGCGGGTCCTCACGCTGCGCGACCCGGCACCGGGCGTCGTCGACCGCTACCTGCAGCGTGAACCCGAAGGCCGGCCGGTCGCGGTACTGGTCGAGTCGCTCGCGTCGTTGTCGTGCAAGCTGCGAGACCTGGCGCTGTGCGGGCGTTACGCGTCGCTGCCGGCGCGGATGCGGGGCAAGCTGCTCAATCAGGAGGTGCGTTGTATCAGCCGGGTGGTGGTGGACCCGCGCTACCGCGGGCTGGGCCTGGCGGTCCGGCTGGTGCGTCATGCGCTCGCGAGTGCGACGACGCCCTACACCGAGGCACTCGCGGCGATGGGCGCGGTCAGCCCGTTCTTCGAGAAAGCCGGCATGCTCGCCTACCACCGCCAACGCCACGCGCATGACGAGCGTTTGCTCGCGGCGCTCGCTTCGGCCGGGCTGCCCGTCGGGCTGCTCAATGCGCCCCAGGCACGCTCGGCCGCGCTGGCCGGGCTCCCGCCGGAGCGGCGCGCCTGGGTCGAGCACGAGCTTGGCCGGTGGTACCGATCTGCGGTCGGCCGGGGCGGCGGTGCATCGCGCGACCCTGCCGAGCACTGGGACACCGCCCGCCAAAAACTGGTGACCCTGCCGGTGTACTACCTCCACGACAACCGCGAACACACAACGGAACAACACGATGCCGACGCTGCTCCCCCTTGACCAGCTCCACGCCCACGACGCGAACAGCAATGTGATGCCCACGAAGCTGCTGGCCAAACTCGCCGGCCACATCGAGCGGTCCGGTCGATACCCGCCCGTGATCGTCCGGCCACACGACGGGGCGTACCAGATCCTCGACGGCCACCACCGCGTCAAGGCGATCCAAACCCTCGGCTACACGCAGGTACAGTGCGAGGTGTGGGATGTGGACGACCGCGAGGCGTTGGTGCTGTTGACGACATTGAACCGCCTGGAGGGCCGCGACGACCCGAAGAAACGCGGGGCGCTGGTGGACGCGTTGATGGAGGGGATGGCGTTGCCCGCGTTGGCGAAGCTGCTGCCGGAGGAGACAGGCAAGCTGCGTGCGTTGGCGTCTTTGCATGCTGCACCGCCGCCGCGACCGGTGCGTCCCGAGGCGTTGAAAGACACGCCGGTCGCGGTGACGTTTTTTGTGACGGCCGAGCAACGCAAAGCCTTGGAGCATCGGCTGCGCGAGGTCGGGGGCTCGCGCGAGCGTGCGCTGCTTGAGCTGACGGGAGTCTTGGATGCCAGCGATGCATAAGAAGTCGGATGAAGCGGCGCGGGAAGATGAAGCGGTGGCCCCGCCCGGTCCGGCGACGTCGGTGGTGTTGTTGCACGAGCTAGCGCGGGCGGAGGACGATGTGCTGGCGCTGGGCGAGCGGCACGGCGTCGGGCTTGCGAAGCTGTCGGCCTGGGCGGCGCTGCCCAAGACGCAGCGCACCGTCGCGGGGCTTTGCCTGCTGGCGGACCTGCAGACCCAGCTCCTCTTGTCGCGCTACCGCCTGGTCGCGGCGAGTCGGCTGGTCGCGCAGGCCACGGGTCAGGACGACACGCTCGGCCCCGAGCAGGTGCGCAAGGCCTGTGTGGACCTGCTGAAGATCGAGCTGGACCGTGTGGCGTCGGTCTCGCTGGAGGCGGTCGATGCGTTGGACGACCCGGCGTTTGAGTCGCTGAAACGTGCGATGCTGGAGGGCGGGGCCGACGAGCCAAAGCCGGGGGACGGTGGGGACGAATCGGTTTAGTTGCCTGTGGTTGTTTTCATGCTGCGTCGACGCTTTTGGATGGGTGAGTGATATGGCTAAACGATTGGGAGACACTGCGCGTCGCCCGGGCTTTCGTCTGCGTCAGTTGCAGTTGCTTCGCCCGCGTACGCCGGGGGAGCTGGAGCGGTTTGTGTCGTTGGCGTTGGGACTGTCGGTGCCCCGGGCGTCGGTGTCGGGGCTGGGCTGTTCGCCTTTTGACTATCTGCGCGACAGTTACTTTGGCGAGGCGGGTGACGCGGTGGTGTGGGCGAGCCGGGGCGGGGGAAAGACGATGCTGGGCGCGGCGGCGACGCTGCTTGACCTGCTGTTTCGTCCGGGGGTTCAGGTGCGTGTGCTGGGGGGTTCGCTGTCGCAGAGCGAGAAGATGTATGAGCACCTTCGGGCGCTGCTGGATCGGCCGGTCCTGCGGGGCGGTGGTGGTGTGCTTCGGGGGCAGCCGACGGCGCGGCGGGTGGTGCTGGCCAACGGCAGCCGGGTTGAGCTGTTGTCGGCGAGCCAGCGGAGTGTGCGGGGGACGCGTGTGCACATCCTGCGTTGCGATGAGGTGGAGGAGATGGACCGCGAGGTGTGGGAGGCCGCGCAGCTGGTGACACGGTCGGGGCGATGCGGGGGCGAGTGGGTGCGTGGCCGGCTGGAGGCGCTATCGACGATGCACCGCTCGGGCGGGCTGATGTCGTCGCTGACCACGCGTGCTCAGCCGACGGGGCAAACGGATCGTGTCGACAGGGATGCTGCAGCGTCGCCGCAGGATATGGGTCGTCGGCTGTATCGTTGGAACGCGCTGGATGTGGTGGCGCGGTGCCCGCCGGCGCTTGCTTGCGAGGGGTGTGCGCTGTGGTCGGACTGTGGCGGGCGGGCGAAGCAGGCGTCGGGGTTTGTGTCGGTGGAGGACCTGCTGGGTTCGCGCCGTCGGGTGAGTGATCGGGCGTGGGATGCGGAGATGATGTGCCGTCGGCCGCAGACGCGTGACAGTGTGTACTACCAGTTTTCGCGGGATAAGCACGTGCGGGGTGAGGGTGACCCGCGTCTTGGCCTGGCCCAGTCAGGGGGATGGGGTGGTGACCGGGGCGTGGGGTATTGGGTGGGCGGGATGGATTTTGGGATGCGTGGCGAGACGACGCTGGTGTGGGCCTGGGCGTCGGGGTCGGGGCCCGGCGCGTCGCTGCATGTGGTCGCGGAGTACGCGGTCGCGCAGCGGACTTTGTCGGCGAACCTGGAGGCGGCAGAGGCGTTGGCGGACGGGCTGGGTCTGCCCGGGCCTTCGGGCCTGCGGTGGCTTTCGGTCGACCCGTCGGGGGACCAGCGGAACGGGCAGACGGGGCAGTCGAACCTGACGGTGCTCCGCGCGGCGGGCTGCCGGGTCAAGGCGCTCCGGTCGCGTCTGGCGGTGGGCATCGAGCGGGTGCGTAGCCGGCTGGATCACGGGCTGTTGACGCTGCACCCGCGGTGTGATCGTCTTGCGTCGGCGATGGAGCGGTACCACTTTGACCCCAAGCACCCGCACCGCGAGGAGCCGGTGAAGGACGGGGCGGACCACCTGTGCGATGCGCTGCGTTACCTGGTGGTGGCGCAGGACGCGGGGGGTCGGGGTGTGACGGTCCGGGCGTATTGAGTGGTTGGTTCGGCTGTGCGTGCGTGGTGTTGGGGAAGTTGGCGTTTGGCATCAAGCGGGTTGGCTTTGCGTCCGAAAACGAGGGTGTACGTCACGAGGTCTATTACACGCAAGCAAACGCGAGGAGATGGGGATGAGTCAGGGCTGGATGCGGGTACGGGAGGCGGCGCACTTGATGGGCGTGAGCCAGACGACGGTTCGCCGGCGGATGGAGTCCGAGGAGCTGCGCAGCCGCGTGGGCCGATCGGGCCGACAGGAAGTGTTCCTGCCCGCGAAGCTGCGGCGTGAGCTGGAGGCGGCGCAGACGGAGCCCTGCCCGCCGGGCCACCTTGAGCGTGGTAAGGCAGCGGAAGACGGCGACGCAGCATCAACCGAGGTCGCGGCGAAGTGTGAAGCGACGCCGGCCGAGTCGGTGGAGGAGGTGTCCTGCGGCTGTCCGGAGACGGGCGAGTCGGGCAGCGACCTGGTCCGTCGGTACGAGCGGCTGGCGGGCGGTAGCTTGATCCTCGCGCAGCAGCACAGCGACGAGCTACATAAGCACCAGGCGACGGCCTTTGAGCAGTTGGCGCATACCCGGAACCAGCTTCGCGAGGTGCGTCGTGTTGCGATGCTGGGCTGGGCGTGCTGTGCGGCGGCGTTGGTGTTTGGCTTGTTTTTCTCGATTACGTTTGGTGTCGGGATGAGCCGGGCGCAGGCCGCGGCGGACGCGAGCGCGTCGTATGCGGAGCAGGCGGAGAAGCACGCGGCGGCGCAGCGTCGTGAGCTTGAGCGTGCGTTGCCGGCACAGGGCGTGAAGCCGGCGGGTTCGTCGGCCCAGTCGCCTGATGCGGGTGCGTCGGATGGCGTGGCCGAGGTGCCGACGCGCGGGCCGCGTGAGGCAACACGGCGGGGCGCGGCGCAGCGTGGCCAGACCGCCTCGGTGCCGACGGAGTAGCCGTTTACTGCAGCGCCTGGATGGCGTTGTCGACGTCCTGCATCAGCGGGGCGAGGGTGGCCTTACTGAAGTCGAAGCGGATGTCGGCGGCGGCGAAGAGCTCGGGCAGCGTGCGCGACCCGCCCAGGGCGAGGGCCTTGCGGTAGTTGGCGAGGGCTTGGCCCGGGTCGCTTCGGTACTGCTGCCAGAGCTGGAGCGCTCCGAGCTGGGCGATGCCGTACTCGACGTAGTAGAACGGGTAGTGGAAGAGGTGGATCTGGCGTTGCCAGTAGCTGTCGAGTTCGTCGTCGAGCCCGGTCCAGTCGGTGCCTGCTCCGCCGTGCCGTGTGCCGAAGGTGTGGGTGATGCTTCGCCAGGCGTCGGTGCGTTGTTCGCTGGAGTGGGATGGGTTGGCGTAGACCCAGTGCTGGAAGCGGTCGATGACGGCCATCCACGGGAAGAAGCGGACGATGCCTTCGAGCATGCTGAGCTGGGCGCGTCGTGATGCTTCGTCGTCGCCGGGGTAGAAGCGTCCGAGCTTGTCGAGGCCGAAGAGCTCCATGGACATGGAGGCGACCTCGGCGAACTCGATGGGGGATCGCTGGGTGAAGTAGTTGTCTTGTGCGAGACTGGCCCACTGGTAGTGGAAGGCGTGGCCGGCCTCGTGGAGCAGGACGCGGACGTCGATCTGTCGGCCGGCGGTGTTCATGAAGATGAAGGGCTCGCGTTGCTCGGCGAGGGAGGCCTGGAACCCGCCGCCCCGCTTGCCCTTGCGGGAGACCAGGTCGAGGTTGCGGCCCATCTTGAGCTGGCCAAAGTCCTCGGCCAGGCCTGTGTCGATCGACGCGAAGATCGCGTGGCAGCCGCGCACCAGCGGCGTCGCGTCGTCGGCGGGGAACGGGCTCAGCGGCGGTCGGCCCAGCGCGTCGTTGCCCGAGTCCCAGGGCCGCAGCGTGTCCAGCCCCATCACCTGCCGACGCTTCTCGTTGAGCGCACGCTCCATCGGCACACAGAGCTCGGCGATCGCGTCGCAGAAGTCGGCGCAGTCCTGCTCGCTGTAGTCGTGCCGACCCTTGTCCCGCCAGACCCAGTCGGTGTAGCTCGCCAGCCCGGCGTTCTTGGCGATCTGGTCGCGCACGGCGACCTGCTGGGTGAAGATCGTGTCGTTGGCGTCGCGCACCGTCAGCCGCTGGGCCGCGTCGAGCCGCCAGGCCTCCTCACGCGTCGCGCGGTCGGGGTCTTCCTGAAACTTCGCGAGCTGGGGCAGGTTGTAGGTCTTGCCGCGGTAGTCGACGGTCAGCGCGCCCATGTTCTTGTCGTAGTCGGCGGCGAGCTTGGTGAGCTGGGTCTGCAGCGCGACGTTGTCAGCGCGGAACAGGTCCACCGCCGTGCGCCAGTCCCGCACCATCACCCCAAAGCGGTCGGCGGGGAGCTGGTCGGCGAGGCCGGAGTCCAGCAGCTTGCGTTCGAGGGCGTCGCGGACCGGCTTGAGCTTGGGCTCGATCGCCTCGACCCAGTTGAGGAAAGCGCGGTCGACGGCGTCCGACTCGGTATCGCAGGCCTTGTCGATGTTGGCCCGGCTGCCGTACTCGGAGACGACGCACATCAGCTCGCTGTAGTCGGTGAGCCAGGCCTCGGCCTGCGCCGCGGTCGACAGGTCGCGCGACAGCAACGACTCGAACAGGGGCTCGACGTTCTCCCATGTGGAGGGGTCGAGGTCGGCGGGGACGAAGCGGCGGGTGAGCGCGGCGGCGACGGCCATGGTGTTTACTCCGGGTCGGGTTCGATGGACATCGGCGGGCCGTCGTCGGGCGGCGCACCGATGCGGTCGCGGGGGACGATGGCGAGGGTCTTCACCTTCGTGGTCAGGGTGCCGGCCGTCCCGGAGACACGGGCGTCGATATCGCCCGACCATTCGCCGGCGTTGACGGCTTGCAGGCGGAAGAGGACCTGCGTGTTGGTGCCCGGCTCGATGGGCTGGTCGAACTCGAAGCCGCGGAAGAGGTGCCCGTCGTCTTGCGTCAGGTACTCGGGGGTGGTGGCGAAGAGGACGAAGCCGTCGAAGTAGCTCACGGCGAGGTCGAGGCCGTGGAGGTTGACGGCTTGGTCGGTGTTGTTCTGGACGATGACCTTGAGCTCGAAGATCTCGCCCTCCTCGACCTGTGCGGGGGCGATGGCCTGGACGAGCACCTGGCGGACGGCGGTCTCGGGCTGGTTGTAGATGAAGTAGACGATGCCCGCGCCCACGGCGATGGGGACCAGGAGCACGAGGACGACGAGCGCGGTGGCGGGCAGGGTGTGGGGTTGCAGTTTGGCCAAGGCCGGCTCCGGGGCGGGATGCGTGCGTGCCCCGCGGCCAGCGCCGGGCGTGGCCATGATATCGAACGGGGGTGGCGGGATGGCCGGTGTGTCTGAGAAAACCCTTGACAGGTAGGCGTCATAAGCTATGCTGTACATAGTAAAGGGGTTTTGCCATGAAGATCGAGCGTGAATTGATGCGTGGGGCGGGGCCGATCGCGGTCTTGTCGCTGCTGTCGTCGGGCGAGATGTACGGGTACGAGTTGGTCAAGGCGCTGTCGCAGCGGACCGATGGCGTGCTGGATTTGGGGCAGTCGACGCTGTACCCGATGCTCTACAACCTGGAGGCGAAGGGGCTGGTCGCGTCGCGTGTGGACGAGGGCGGGGCCAGGCCGAGGAAGTACTACCGGCTGACGGGCAAGGGCAAGAAACGTCTTGCGGGCGATACGAAGCAGTGGAACGCGCTGGCCAAGGCGCTGGGGCAGCTCGGTGTAGGGACGCCCGGCGTCGCGGGGGGTGGTGCCTGATGGAGACGTTACCGACCGAGAGCCGGCTGCGACGGATCAACCACACGCCCTGGCGCGAGCTGCTGTTGCTGCGGGCCACGGGCCGGCTGGACTGGGCGCTGCGTATCGCCGAGGCCGACCTGCCCGACGAGGCGAAGTCTCAGGTGTACCGGGTGGTGCGGCGGACCCGGCTTTGGCGTCGCGAGCGGGTGGAGGTCGCGCACGAACTGATCGCGCACTTTACGGACGGGCTTGGCGCGGGTGTGCCGCTGGCGGATTTACTGGGCAGCTTCGGGGATGTGAAACGCACGGCCGCACTGATCCGACGGGCCAAGAAGCGACAACGCAGCATTATCTGGAAGGTGAAGCGGGCGGCGGTGTGGTCGGTGGTCGGGCTGGTGTTGTGTTACGCCGGGCTGGGGGTCTACTACAGCTTCGGCTCGCCGACGATCTCGGTGGATTATGTCGAGCAGTTGAACGCCCCGGCGGCGGCGGTGGCGGAGGGCGACCGCGCTTGGCCGATGTATCGCGCGGCGCTGCTGGCGATGGGGCTTGAGCAGCGGCAGGGCAACCCCAACGACGCGCTGCTGGATGACGCTTCGCCGGGCGAGCCGGGCTGGGATGCGACGGAACAGTACCTGGGCGAGCACACGGCCTCGGTCGCCCAACTCCGCGCGGCCGCGTCGATGCCCGGGCTTGGTTATATCGCCGGCTACGCGCACCACCCCGACGACCTCGCGCTCTTTATGCCCGACACCGACCCCGCGGACTATGCCGCGTCTGTTTCGAAGGGCGGCGAGGGGCACGTGCAGTGGGTCGTTGGGCTGATGCTGCCCCAGCTCTCGGCCTTGCGCACCAGCAGCAGGGTGCTCGGGCTCGATGCGCTCCACGCGGCGCATCGCGCGGAGGCGTCGGCCTGCTACAACGACCTGGTCGCGCTGCTCCACCTGTCCCGCCACGCCAACGAGCACGCGACGCTGATCAACCAGCTCGTCGCGATCTCGGTCGTGCAGCGGGCGCTCGAGACGATCAGCCAGGTGATAACCGACTACCCCGACCTGCTGACCGATGCGCAGCTCGTGGGCCTGGCGCATGAAGTCGCGGCCGTCGCGGACCCGGGGATCGACTTCACCGGCGAGCGCATCTTCTTTGACGACTTCCTCCAGCACTTCTTCACCGACGACGGCCACGGCGATGGCCACTTCGTCCCGTCGCTTTGGAGCGAGTTCGCCTCGTTCTCCAGTATGATGACGGACCCGGCGCCGGGGCACTGGCTTGGCGAAACCTTCGAGGCGGGTGTCACGCCCGCGCTGGTGACGATGATGGCCTCGCGGGCCGAGATGAGCGCGATGTACGACCGGTTGTTTGCGCTGCTGGTAGCCGAGCACGAGACCCCGCTGCACGCGTCGCCCGACGGCCGGTTTGACCGCGAGGTCGAGGCGCTGGCGGGCGGCTCTCGGCTGACGCGGATGAAGTACCTGCCGATCGTGTATCTGATGCCGGCGCTGGGCGCGGTGCGTGACACGGCCGAGCGACACGAGGCGCGGGCCGGGGGCGTGATGCTGGGCATCGCGTTGGAGCTACACCGCCGATCGGTCGGGGCGTACCCTGCTGCGTTGGAGTCGTTGGCGCCGAGGTATCTGCCCGAGCTTCCGATCGATCGCATCACCGGCGGCGCGCTGGGTTATCGCCTGGGCGAGCATGGGCCGGTCGTGTACAGCGTCGGTGCCGACCGTGATGATGACGGGGGCTTTGCGCCGGTGAGCGACCCCCATGATGCGGCCTATTGGCATACAAACCAGCCCGCCGACGGGGACTGGGTGGTCTGGCCGCTGCACGCCCCGCCGCAGATGCCCGAGGCCGATGCACAAGCGCCATAGAACAAATCGGCGGCCATGGTTGGCCGCCGATTCTTATGCTTGCTTGTGACTCGTTACGCGAAGCTTACCCGTGGTAGCCCTGCTTGGCACCGCGGACCTGCATGGGCAGTCCGTAGAGGTCGATGAACCCGCGGGCGGCGGTGATGTCGTAGCCGTCCATTGCGAAGCTGGCGAGGTCGGCGTCGTAGAGCGAGCTCTTCTTGGCGTCGGCCTCGATGGCGATCGCGCGTCCCTTGTAGAGCTTGACCTTGACGGTGCCGTTGACGTGTTCGTTGGACTCGTCGACGAAGGCCTGGAGCGCTTCGCGTAGCGGGTGGAACCACTGGCCGTAGTACACGATCTCGCCGTACTTGAGCGCGAGCTGCTGCTTGGTGTGGTAGAGGTCGCGTTCGAGGGTGAGCTGTTCGAGGGCTTTGTGGGCTTCGTAGAGGATGGTCCCGCCGGGGGTCTCGTAGACGCCGCGCGACTTCATCCCGACCAGCCGGTTTTCGACCAGGACGGTTTGGCCGACCGCGTGCTTGCCGCCGATCTTGTTGAGCGACTCGATCATGACGTCGCCGCGGAGGACTTTGCCGTTGAGTTTCCAAGGCGTGCCGCGCTTGAAGGTGATCTCGACGGTCTCGGCTTTGGCGGGCGCCTTCTCGACGGGGACGCTCATGACCAGGCAGCGCTTCCAGTCGGGCTCGCGCTCGGGGTGTTCGATCTCGTCACCCTCGTGCGAGATGTGCCAGAGGTTGCGGTCACGCGAGTAGATCTTGCGTTTGGTCTGGTCGATGGGGATGTTGTGCTGCTTGGCGTAGTCGATGGCGGTCTCGCGGTCGGTGAGGCCGTCGTCAATGAAGGCGTGGTCTTTCCACGGGCTGATGATTTGTAGTTTGGGCGCGAGGGCTTTGTAGGTGAGCTCGAAGCGGACCTGGTCGTTGCCTTTGCCGGTCGCGCCGTGGCCGAGCGCGTCGGCGCCGGTCTGCTTGGCGGCGAGGACCTGGTGCTTGGCGATCAGCGGCCGGGCGATGGAGGTGCCCAGCAGGTAGTCGCCTTCGTACGTCGCGTGCGCACGGAGCATGGGGTAGCAGTACTGCTCGGCGAACTCGCGGCGGAGGTCCTTGACGATGACTTCGTCCGCGCCGCTGGCGTAGGCCTTTTTCTCGATGCCCTTGAGCTCGTCGCCCTGGCCCAGCTCCGCGGCGAAGCAGACCAGCTTGACGCCGGGGTAGCGCTGTTTGAGCCAGGGGAGGATGACGGACGTGTCCAGCCCGCCGGAGTAGGCGAGGACGATCTTCTTGGGGTGCTTTTCCTGGGGCGCGGGCATCGGCGGTACCTGTAGAGTTCGGGGAGCGAAACCGAACAGGATAGCGTGCAAAACGCGCGGGGGCGATGGGGGAGACCCCACGGTGTGGCGGGTGCGATCCCACGGCGTTGACGCTCGCGGGGCTCGCGGCAAAGCCGTGGGCTTGGGCAGCTATCACTAGGGATATTGGGCAATCCCAAGCCCGCGGCTTTGGGGCGAGCTTTGCGAACCCCAACGCCGCGGGATACCATCGCGCCATGCCACTTCCGGGCAAACGCTGGTACCACGTCACCCTTGGAACGCGCAACAGTTGGCTCCCCGGCGACCCGCGCGGTTTTCGTGCGCGCGATCATCGCCTCCACTCGTCGGGCGACCACAAACATCCGCCGCCCAAAGGCGAACATGCGGGGCTGCATGCGCTTGCAAAAAGTCAGTCAGGCCCGCCCACCCTGATCCCTGCCGAGTTGCGCGAAACGGTCTGCAGCAAGCTGGTGGCCTCGCTTCACAAACACGGCCACCGCGTCGTGGTCGCTTGTGTCGGCGGGATGCATGCCCACCTGCTTGCCGAACTGCCGGGCAGCGTGGATGAGGCCAAGGCCGTCGTCGGTGTGGCGAAGAAGACGGCATCACAGGCGGTCCGCGCTACGATCGCGGGGCGGGTCTGGGCGCGGGGATGTGGATTGAAACCGATTCGCGATGAAGCACACCAACGCAACACTTTCCGGTACATCGAACGGCACACGGATGACGGTGCGGCGGTGTGGACGTTTCGGGATCGCGAGGCGTGAGCTCGTCGCCGTACCCCACGGCGTTGACGCTCGCGGGGCTCGCGGCAAAGCCGTGGGCTTGGTTGGGGCGGGGGCGTTGGGTGTTGCTTGTTTATGGCATGTCGCATTCTTCCAGGCCAGCGGCGTCGAGGGCGCTGTAGGTGTCGGGCGGGACCAGGCCGAGCCAGGGGTCTTCGTCGGGCGTGAGGAACAGCTCGGCGTAGACCCGGCTGGTGAGCGCGTCGGGGTCGGCGGGCGCTTCACCATTGACAAACCACTCGTGGATCTGGCGGTGGAGCAGGTGCTCGTTTCTTGCGGTGTCGAGCGAGATCGCGCCTTGGAAGTTCTGCACCATCGCGAGCAGCGGGTCTTCGACAATGCTCTTGCCAAACGCCATGCGCGCGGCGACCTCGGCGGGGATGGTCTTTTCACTCATCAGGCGTCGGCTGCCGGCGTCGAGCGTCGCGTCTTCGGCGTAGTGCGCGGCGATGGTTTGCCAGACCTCGGCCGAGGCGTCTTGCGGGGATACATCGGACACAAGCCTGAAACGCGCAGCTCGTAAGAGTTCGCTGGCTTGTCCGTTAGACCCGGCAAGTGTCAAATCAGCGATGAGGTTCTGGGGGCTGTCTTCCGCGATGAATCCACCCATGATCGCGGTGGCTAGGAGTTCGCTGCTTGAGTCCGTGTCATCTACGAGCGGTGAAGCGGTCGGTGCTGTGAATGTTGGAGTGAGTTCGCTCACGGCGCTGAAGTTGTTGTTCGAAAGGATCGCATTGACCAAAGGTTGCTCTACGGCATACTTGCCCGGCGCGAGTTCGCCGGCGGCGATTGCGTCGCTGAGACTGATCAAGATCGCGGGCTCGGGAGATAGGACGACACGCCCAGGGGCGACAGCTTGCCATCGACGATCAAGTTCATCGAGCGATCTACTGTGGTGGACCCTGACCATGAGTCCACGCAAGTCATCATCCATACCAACGAGTTCATTTGCTAGCTCTGCGGCTTTGTCTATCTGCGCTTCAAACGCCCGTGGCCCGTAGAGCCCGGGGATGACATCGACGGGTCGGCCTTGGGGGTCGAGGACGAGGTGGCAGGAGTTGCCTGTGATGGTTCGGCGGATGATGCGGCCGTCGCCCATGTCGATGGTGATGACGGGGACGGGCCGGACGCTTTGCCAGTGGAGGATGAAGTCGTTGCGGAGTGTGTTGCCGAGGGTTTCGTCGGCGTAGAGCGCGGTGCGGAAGAAGCGGGAGTTGGCGCAGGAGTACTCGTCGTCGAGGTTGCCGAGCATGCGGAGCGAGAGGATGGGTTTGCCGGTCTGCTGGGCCTGTGCTTTGGCGGCCTCGAGGTCGGTGTACCAGAAGAGGCCGGCGGCGTAGGCGTCGCGCTGCTGGGCGACGGTGTCGAGCAGACGGACGAGGGGTTCGAGTTGGTCGGCTTGTTCTGCGGCGCCCAGTCGTTTGCAGGCGCGGTACCGCTCGACGGTCGGGGCGAGGGCTTCGCACAGCGCGGCGAAGGCGTCGGGCCCGAGGGACCGGAAGCGCTCGGCGGCGTCGTCGCGTGCCTGGCCCGGTGCGGCGGCGAGCAAGGCGCGGATGGCGTCGGAGTAGGCGGAGTCGGGGACGTCGATCTGCCGTGCATCGTCGCGGGTCTGGGGTGTGGTTTGGGGCTCGGCCGCGCTACCGGATGCGTTGACGGCAAAGGTAAAGCCCGGCTCGGCGGGGCCATCGGCGGCGTGGGCGTGCGTGATCTGCAGCCAGGCGACCGAGCCGAGGGTGAGGGTGCCCAGCAGTGCGAGGGTCGGGACGGTGCGTTTCATGGCGGGCCCTTGGTGTGGATTGGAGTTGGATTCCCGGTTGGACGCACGGATGGGGTATGGGTTCCCGTGGGGTTTAGGGGGAACAGAATTGAGGGATATCGGGGGTGTGGGGGCAATCCCACGGCATTGCCGCTCGCGGAGCTCGTGTCAAAGCCGTGGGCTTGGGTTAGGTGTTGAGCGCGAGGAGGGTGGCAGCGGTGGCGATGACGGCGAGGATGGTCAGGATGGTCGCGGTGATTTTCCAGTAGCTGTAGGGGCGGTGGCCCTGGACTTTGCCGGTGCGGGCGTTGACGAGGTAGCGGTAGACCTGGCCGTTGAACCGGTAGGCGCAGGACCAGATGGGCAGGAGGATGTGCTTGAAGGCGATGTCGTGGTAGTCGGTGGTGACGCGGTGGATGCGTTGTTCGTCGCCGCCGATGTCGCTGCGGACGTGGCTTCGGATGGTGGGTGCCATTTTCTGCTGCGCGATCGCGAAGCCGGGCTCGACGCCGACCTGGTAGCGTTCGGCGAGCATGCCCGCGAGGTAGGCGTCCTGGTAGGGCTGGAGGTGGGCCAGGTCCCAGGGCGTGAGTTTTTTGACGAGCGCTTCGGGCAGGGACTTGCCGGCGAGCACGAGCAGGTCGTCGAAGCCGACGGCGACGGTGCCCGAGGCGGGGTACCAGCGTGTCTTTCGGACGCGGCGCGATTTGCGGACGCGTTCGCTGACGGTTCGGCCATGGACATCGCGTCTTGTTTCGGTGGTCCAGTAGTGCTCGGTTTCCCAGTAGTGTTCGCCGCGCTGTCCGGTGTATTCGCTGACGGTGTGGGTGTCGTAGGTCCAGTAGGGGATGTAGACGCCGGTGAGCCGGTCGCCGTTGCGTGCGTCGCGTTTGAGCGCGTTGGGCGCGAACCAGAGCTTGCGGACCCATCGGCGGAAGGCGTCGCGGGCGTCTTGCTCGTTGAGGTGGAACGGGAGGACCGCCTCGGGCCTGAGCACGCGGTCGTTGATGCCCGCGTCGACGAGGCCGAAGCCGCAGAACGGGCAGGGCAGCGCGTCGATGTGCGGCGGGCGGTCGACGGCCGCGCCGCAGGCGTTGCACTTCAGCGTCGGCGGGTGGATGGTCTCGTACTGCGTCTTGAGGACGGCCAGGGTCTGGAGGTAGTCCTGCTCGCGGACGGTGTTGTCGGCGACGCCGGGCAACGCGTTCTCGGTCCCGCAGTAGTCGCACGCCAGCGCGTGGAGCCCGGGCTTGAACGCGAGGTCCGCGCCGCACGACCGGCAGGGGAACGACCGGGCGGACCCCGGCACGGCGGGCGAGGGGGGCGCGGGTTGGGGGGGGCGTCGGGCGATGCCGAATCATAAATGATGCGCCCCCGCCGCTGGGGCGAAACGATGCCCGCGATTCCCGCCGACGCGAACGCCATCGGGCGGCCACCCGGCGCGGTTGGGCTGTGTGGGTTGCGTTGCGCCCGCGTGGGTGTGTGCCCGTGGTGCTGCGTATCCACCCGACGGCCCCGGGCCCGGCCTTGCCCGGCGAATCCACGCGTCGGGCCGAGTCAACCCTTAAGTCGTCCCCCGATGACCCCGATGTAAAGCTGGACAAGCTAGGCAAGCCCATCGGCCTGTGTGTCTGGAAGTGTTTTCCAGGACCGGAGTTAGGCCGCATACGGGGCTGGCTATACCTGAGATCAGGGGCTCCTTATGAGCGGTACGAACGGCAGCAACGGCACCTCCCAGTCGGGCAAGAACGGCAAATCCGAGCTGTTCGACAAGCAGATCTTCACCACCGGCGAGGCGGCCGAGGTCTGCAAAGTCTCCCAGCAGACCATCATCCGCTGCTTCGACAAGGGCCGGCTCAAGGGCTTCCGTGTGCCCGGGTCGCGGTTCCGTCGGATCCCCCGCGAAGAGCTTATCCGCTTCATGAAGCACAACGACATCCCCGTCGACGACTTCGCGCAGGGGCGCAAGAAGATCCTCGTCGTGGACGACGACCCGCGCATCGTCGAGCTGCTTGAGGATGTGCTGACCCGTGACGACCGCTTCGAGGTCCGCACCGCGAGCACGGGCTACGACGCCGGCGTTCAGTCGGCGGAGTTCAAGCCCGACCTGATGGTCCTCGACTACATGCTGCCGGACGTGAATGGCAACGTCGTCTGCAAGACCGTGCGCGACAACAAAGACCTTCAGGCGATGCGCATCGTGATCGTCTCGGGCGTGGTCGACCAGGGCGAGGTTGACGGCTTGCTTGAAGCCGGCGCGGACGCGTTTGTGAAAAAGCCCTTCGATATCCAGAAGCTGATGTCGCAGATCAACTCCCTTTTGGAAGTGTGAGGAAAAGAGGGGCCAAGGGACCAAGGGGCCAAGGGGCCCAGTGATTGGTCCCCACTTGGCCCCCAGGCCCCTGACCCCTAGGCCCCTTCCATATGGTTTCCGCCGAGCTGTCCAAGCCGCGACGCATCGAACTCATCCTCCGGCAGATCGACTCGCTCCCGACCCTGCCGGCGGTGGCGACGCGCCTGTTGCAGCTCACGGCCAGCGACGAATCGCGCCTGAGCGAAGTCGTCGAGATGATCGCCGCCGACCCCGCACTCACCGCCAAAGTCTTATCGCTGTGCAAGAGCGCCGACAAGGGCGTGCGCGATGTGCTCACGATCGACCGCGCGGTCAAGCTGCTGGGCTTCCACGCCATCCGCAACGCCGTGCTCTCGCTCAAGGTGTTTGAGGTGTACGGCCCGCGGGCGCCCGAGTCGCACGCTTTGCCCCTGATACAAGGCCCAAACGGCGAGGACGACCCCGGACAGGCCCCGCCCGAGCCCTTCGACCGCGCGGGGTTCTGGTCTCATTCCTTAGCCGTCGCCATCGTCGCGGAGCTGATCGCGAAGCTGCACCCCGGCGATACCGACCTCGTGCCCGAAGAGGCGTTTGTCTGTGGCCTGCTGCACGACATCGGCAAGCTCGCGCTCGACCTCGCGCTGCCCCGCAGCTATGCGCGCGTCATCGAGGTCGCCAAGCTCCGCCACAGCAACATCGCCGAGCACGAACGCCAGATCATCGGCCTGGACCACCACACCGCGGGCAAACGCCTGGCCGAGCAGTGGGGCATGCCGCACCTGCTGCAGGACTGCATCTGGCTCCACGGCAGCGCGTTTGAGGCGCTGCCCGACCTGCCCCACAAGCGGATGGTCGGCCTCATCGCGCTGGCCGACACGATCGTCCGGCGACAGCTCATCGGGTACTCGGGCAACCACAGCTTCAAACGCGACCCCGCGCTGCTCACGGCGCAGCTCGGGCTCGACCCCGCGATCGTCGCGGATGCCACCGATCGCCTCTATGCCGAGCTCGAGCAGCGCGGCAGCATGCTCGGGCTGCACGACATCCCCTCGCACGACCTGTTGATGCAGTCGATCCAGAAGGCCAACCACGCGCTGGGCCGGCTCAACGAGCAGCTCGAAACCCGCGGCCGACAGCTCGCCTCCCAGCAGTTGGTCATGGAGGAGATCCATACGTTCCACGCCAACGCCGGCAGCGAACGCGGTGTGCAGGACGTGCTTGAGGATGTGCTCGGGTCGGCGCGCCGGCTGATGGGTGACGGGTTTTACGCCGTGCTCTACCCGAGCCAGGACGCGCAGGGCAAGCCCGAGTGGCTCATCGCGCAGCGGCCCGAGCCCGGCGTCGCCATGCACTTTGAGATGGTCGACCCCCCGCCCCACGCGCCCGACCTCACCACCCTCGACGCCAGCCAGCCGGTGGGCATGACACTCGCGGGCCTGCTGCCCTGGTTGGCCGACGCATTGATGGGCGCGGAGGATGTCCGCAAGGTCCAGCTCTTCCCCCTCGCCAGCGGGTGGGGCACCGCGGGCATCCTACTGCACGACCGCACGAAGCTGCCGCCCTGGGTGCTTTTGCAGCCGCTGGCCGACACGTGGGGCTCGGCCATCGCGGCCGCCGCCCAGTTCGCCGGCGCACGCGAGCTCAGCGAACAGCTCGCGCAGACCCACGCCGCGCTCGAAGATGCGCAGGACCGCCTGCTGCGGCAGGAATCCATGGCCCGGCTGGGCGAGATGGCGTCGGGCGCGGCGCACGAGATGAACAACCCGCTGGCCGTCATCTCCGGGCGGTCCCAGCTCTTGGCGATGTCGCTCCCCAACGCCAGCAAAGAACAGCAGGCCGCGCAGCTCATCTTCCAGGAAGCCCACCGGCTCAGCGACCTCATCACCGGGCTCCACATGTTCGCCGACCCGCCACGCGCCGACTGCAAGCCCGTCGATATGCTCGGGCTGCTCGACGAGGTCGTCCGCAAGGTCAAGCTCAGCCGATCCAAACGCGAACGCGGCGCAGACGTCTACCTCTCCATCAAGCACGAGCTGCCCATCGTCAACTGCGACGCCCCGCTCGTCGGCCGCATCCTGACGGAGCTCATCGTCAACGCGCTCCAGTCCAACCCGCGATCGGCGGTCAACATCGCCGCGCAGGTCGACCACGCCAGCGAGTCGATCGTCATCCAGGTCATCGACGATGGCGACGGCATGGACGAACGCACCGCCAGCCACGCCTTCGACCCCTTCTTCAGCGCCAAGCCCGCGGGCCGACAGATCGGCATGGGACTCCCCCGCGCCCAGCAGCTCGCGATCGCGCACGGCGGACGCATCGACCTCCACTCCACCCCCGACCTGGGGACCACCGTCAGCGTCACCCTCCCCATCCGCGGCAACGCCTAGCGCGCCGAGGCCCCCCTCTCCCACCGATCCCACGGCATTGATGCGCAACGCCATGGGCATGCGCCCCCCACCAATCCCCAAATCCCAAGGTCGCGCCTCCCCCGTCTGTATCGCCTGCGCCTGTCACGCCGCCCGCAACAGGCCCCATAAGAGCGCAGTCGGACCAGCCCGCACGGTCGATCGGTACTTTTTTGGGATTACCCCGCCACGCGTTGACCGCGCCCGGGCCCGCGTCGATACCCCCTCTGGAAACCACGCCCGGCGGAGGCCGGACACACCCCAGGAGAGAGACGTGAGCGAAGCCCACGACAACACGCCAGCCCACCGCGCGGAGCGCCAGGCCGGCACGAATCACCACACCAAGCCCCGGCCGCGTCGGCTGCTGCTGGTCGACCGCGACCCCGCGCTCCGAGCCCCGCTCGAGCGATGCGCCGACGCCAACACCACCGTGCTCTACGCCGACACCCTGGCGTCTGCCCGTGCGATGATCAGCCAGCAGCGCGATATCGACGTCGCTGTCATCGACCCCGACCTCGCCGACGGCAGCGGGCTCGACCTGGTCAACGAATTGGCCGGCTCGAAGCACGCGACCCAGTCCGTCGTCGTTTCCGCCAACACCGCCTTCGACCTCGCCCAGCAGGCGATGCGCGTCGGGGCGTCGGACTTCCTGGTCAAGTCTCAAACCGCCCAGGGGCTGATCGATGCCGCCCTGCTCGCCGACCGGGTCCGTGCCGCGCTGGATCGTCAGCAGGCCCTCCGCGACCAGGTCAAGCAGATCCGCCGGCTCAAGAAACTCTGTAAACGGCTCGACGCCGCCCGCGCCGAAGTCAGCGATCAGGTCGATGTATTGTGCAACGATTTGGTCACCGCCTACCAGGAGCTGGCCGTGCAGATGCAGGACGCGGTCGCCAGCAGCGGGTTCACCGCGGTGCTTGGGGAAGAACTCGACCTCGAGGTCGTGCTGCGCAAGACGCTCGAGTACCTCGTCGCGCAGGCGGGCCCGTGCAACGCCGCGATCTTCCTGCCCGCGACGATGGACGAGTACTCGCTGGGCGGGTACGTGAACTACGACTGCTCGGGCGAGTCGGCGGACATGCTGCTCGAACACCTGGGCGACGTCCTCGCGCCGCGCGTCGGCGGGTGTGTCGAAGTGATGCACCTCACCGACAACGCCGCGATGCGCAAGCTGCTGGGTGACGACTGGAACTACCTCGCCGACTGCAACCTGGTCACCTTCGCGTGCTTCGCCGAGGAAGAGCCGCTGGCGGTCGTGGTGCTGTTCCGTGATGAGAGCCAGCCCTTCCCCGTCGGCTTGGTCGAGACCTGCCGATCCGTCGCCGACGTGCTGGGCGAGTCGCTGGCCAAGATTATCCGGGTCCACCACCGCGCGGGCCTGGACGACGAGGTGTTCGGCGAGGCCTACGACAACGAGACCCTCGACGCCGACACCTTCCTCCCGCTCGAAGAGTGGGACGGCAGCAAAGACAAGCCCGGCCTGTTCGAGACAGACGAGGACGATGCGCTCGAGGATGACGACCTGCCGTTTTGATTTGAGTTCGAGTATCTGAAGATTGACGGTGTGCCGGACTGGTTGCTTAAGCAACCAGTCCGGGCTGCTACACTGCCGCGATGAGCAGTACACACAAACCCTGGGAGCACGCGAAGCAATCGGGCAGCGAGGGCGACCCCCTGGCCGCGCGGTTCGTCGCGTCGCTGGACTACGACAAACGCCTCTACACCCACGACATCGCGGGATCAATGCGTCAGGCGCAGAATCTCCTCGATGCAGGATTGATCTCGGCTGAAGACTTTGATGCCATCGCAAAGGGGTTGGATGAGATAGAAGACGAGATCGAGTCGCAAGGTGATCAATGGCCGGGCTGGAAGGTTGAGCTGGAAGATGTGCACATGTGCGTGGAAGCCGCGCTGATCGATAAGATTGGTGATCCCGGCCGTAAGCTGCATACCGGCCGTAGCCGAAACGATCAAGTTGCGCTTGATCTGCGCACTTGGGTGTGTGATGCAAAACTACAAGTGAGGTCACGACTTGATGTATTGCTTCGTCGGTTCGTTGAGCTTGCAGAAAAGGATGGTACGGTAGTCATGCCATCCTATACACACTTGCAGCGTGCGCAACCCATTGTTGTCGGCGGTGAACTGATGGCTTGGGTAGACGCATTGGCACGGTGTAAGGATCGGATTGAGCTGCTTGAAAACCTCAATGGCCAGAACCCGCTGGGTTCTGGCGCGATTGCGGGGTCGTCGCTACCTCTGAAACGTCCGGCCGAGTCCGGTTTGTATTTACCGATGCGTGAAGGTCAGTGGCAACCTACTACAAACTCGATTGACGCCACCGCTTCCCGCGATTCGGCCCTCGACTTCACCTACGCCCTCACCATGACCTCCATGTGGCTCTCGCGTTGGGCCGAGCAGTGGATCATCTACGCGACGACGGAGTTCGGGTTCATCACGATCGCCGACACCTATACGACCGGGTCGTCGATGATGCCCCAGAAGCAGAACCCGGACATGCTTGAACTGATCCGGGGCAAGACCGGCCAGGTCTACGGCTCGCTCATGGCCCTGCTCACGATGTGCAAGGGCCTGACCGTCGGCTACAACCGCGACCTGCAGGAAGACAAGCGCCACCTCTTCGCCGCCTACGACGCGGTGTGCGACTGCCTGGACATGGCCGCGGGCATCGTCAAGACCGTCACGTTCAACGAGGAGCGCATCAAGCAGGGCCTGGACCGCGGGTACCTCGACGCGACCTCGCTGGCGGAGTACCTGGTGACCAAGGGCGTGCCGTTCCGCACATCGCATCAGGTGGTCGGTCGGCTGGTCGGGCTGTGCAACGAGACAGGCCGATACAAACTCGAACAGCTCACGGTCGACGAGATGAACGCGGTGTGTGCGGAGTACCAGAGCGCCGACGCGGTGGGCGACGACGTGTTCGACTGGCTTGGGCCGGCGAACGTGGTGAAGCGGTACCAGTCGGCGGGCAACGCGGGGGTGAGCGGGTTTGAGCAGCAGCTCGCGGCGTGGAAGGAACGGTTGGCGGATGGCTGATCTCGGATTTCGAATCTCGAATTTTCAGTTTCGAGATTCGAGATTTAGAGATCCAAGATTCCTCCGCCCCGCGGGTTAGAATAACCCTGTGTTTTCCACCTCCAAGGGATCGATGTTTTGCTCGTCTTGAACGTCATCCAGGGTCCGGACAAGGGGATGCGGCTGACGCTGCCCGATGATGAGCCGCAGATGATCGGGCGGTCGTCGGAGTCGATCGTGTTGAGCGACCAGACGATCTCGCGCCGCCATGCCGAGCTGACGCCCGAGGGGGACGGGACGTGGTACATCCGCGACCTGCAGTCCGCCAACGGGACGTTCATCAACGGCGTGCGGGCGACGCCCGAGCGGCGCAAGCTCCGGCTGGGCGACCAGATCCGCACGGGCAACACGCTGCTGATCTACGGCGAGAACGTGCGCAACCCGCTGGCCAACCGGCTCAAGCTCGCCCCGGCGGACCAGATCGACGTCGCCTTTGAGCGGACGATCGACGCCAACGACGAGTCGATGATCATGTCGTCGCCCGAGCCCTCGCAGGCGGCGCAGTTTCAGTTGCAGATCGTCTACGAGCTGGTCGCGCTGATCGGGTCGGTGACGGACAAGCAGGAGCTGCTGGACAAGGTGATGGATGTCGTGTTCGAGTATTTCTCGGCCGACCGTGGGTTTGTGTTGTTGTGCGAGCACCCGCTGGATGAGCCCGACCCGGTGGTGCTGCGTTTCCGTGAGGATGAGGACACGCTGCCCGACCCGAATCGGCCGGCGACGATCAGCCGGACGATCGTGCACTACGTGCTGGAGCGCGGGGTCGCGGTGCTGTCGAGCAACGCGATGAGCGACACACGCTTTACCTCGGGCGACTCGGTGCAGGCGTACGGCATCCGCTCGGCGATGTGCGTGCCCATCAAGCACAAGGACCACTACTACGGCGTGATCCACCTCGACTCGCAGATCGCCAACTACACCTTCACCGAGGACCAGCTCTCGCTGCTCACGGCGATCGGGGTGCAGACGGGGCTCGCGCTGGACAACGCCCGGCTGCTCGAGGAGCGGGTGCAGGAAGAACGCCTGGCCGCGATGGGCCAGACCATCGCGTCGCTGAGCCACTCGATCAAGAACATCCTGCAAGGGATGCGCGGGGGGTCGGACCTGGTGGACCTGGGGATGCGCAAGAAGAACCCCGACGCGGTGAAGCAGGGCTGGCGGATCGTGCAGCGTAATCAGGACAAGATCTTCGCATTGACGCTGAACATGTTGCAGTACAGCAAGCAGCGTCAGCCGGAGCTGGAGATGGCGCACCTGAAGCCGATGTTTGATGACCTGGTGGACCTGGTGCAGGCGCGTTTTGATGCGAAGCGTGTGGCGTTGATTGTGGACATCGAGCCGGGCCTGCCGCCGGTGCCGGTGGAGGTGTCGGGGATGCACCAGGCGGTGTTGAATCTGCTGCACAACGGGTTGGATGCCTGCGAGTCGGAGCAGGGCGCGGTGACGCTGGCGTGTCGGTTTGACCGGGACGAGAACGAGGTGGTGATCAGCGTTGCGGACAACGGGGTGGGGATGAATCGTGCGCAGCGGCAGCACCTGTTCAAGCCGTTCGTCTCGACCAAGGGCTACGGCGGGACGGGGCTGGGGCTGGTCGTGACCAAGAAGATCGTCGAGGAACACGGCGGACGGGTCGAGGTGCAGTCGAAGGTGAAGAAGGGGACGACGATCACGATCCACCTGCCCACGGAGATGGGGGACGCGTCGGAGGACACGATCTCTTCGAACGGGACGCAGGTGCCCACGCCCTGGCGGCTGTAGCGGCGCGACAGCGAGGTGAGGGTGGATCGGATGCCCGCGTTGGGGTCCGTGTCTTAGATGGTTCGACGTCGGCGGCGGGTGAATACGAACGCGATCGCGAGGAGACCGGCCGCGCTGGCGGGTTCGGGGACGTTCGCGCCCGGCGGGGTGCCCGCGCCCCAGTGGGCCTGCACGATGTCGAGGTCGGCCTGGCCGACGGTGCCGTCGCCATTCCAGTCGCCGGCGAGGGTGTCGAAGGGGGTGACGGTATCGCCCCATCGCGCGAGGAGGATGTCGAGGTCTTGTGCGCCGACGAAGCCGTCGCCGTTGAGGTCGCCCTGTTCGAGGAGCTGGACGCGTGCGGCGGTGGCGATCCATTCGTGTGCGAGCGCGCCGGGGTGGATGTCGTCCCAGAAGACGTAGCCCGCGGGGTCGGGGACGACCTGGTCGTTTTCGGTGTCGTAGGCGGGGTCGGTGGTGTTGGTGAAGCCGTAGCGTGCGGGGTCGTTGAGCATCAGTTCGACCAGGGCGCTGATGTCGAGCAGGTCGATGTCGATGGTGTACTGCGTTTCGACGGCGGCGACCTGGGCGGCGAGGAGGTTGTTGTAGTCCTGTGCGACGGCGTTTTGGGATTGCTGTTCGGTTGTGCCGGCGTAGCGTGGGATGTCGCCGAGGTTGGGGAGGTTGAGGACGAGGATGTTCTGTGCGCCGGCGGCGGCGAGCTGGTGCATGTGGCCGGCCATGTTGTCGGAGACGCTCTGGGGCGTGCCGCTGCCGGAGAAGAGCTCGCCCAGCGATCCGCCGATCTCGATGAGGTCGTTCGCGCCGCCCCAGAGCAGGAACAGCTCATCGCCGGTGGGGGTGTGGCTGTCGAGGTAGTCGTCGACCTGCCCGCCGAGGTTGTCGACCAGGCCAAAGAAGTTGGTGCCGTCGCCCGAGAGCGCGCCGCCCCAGGCGTAGTTGAGCCCGCCGGCGGTGCTGCGGACAGAGGCGTCGAGGTCGAGCGACTGCGCGAGGTGCTCGGCCCAGACGGGGCCGTTGGAGAATCGGCCCTCGTAGTAAGGCGGCTGGGCCTGGGGCGAGAAGAGGCTGATGAGGAAGCTGTTGGCGGTGTTGCCCACGTCCGACAGCGAGTCGCCAAAGACCACGACCTCGCTGTAGCTCTGCCCATACGCGGCCCCCGCGAACAGGCCCAGGCCAAGCCCGAGCCCCAGCGTGAGCACCCCGCGCCGCACTTTCGATTGCCGTTGCATGATGGCTCCCTCTCCGAACCGACTTGTCTGTGAACATCACCCCACCCCCGCACCAGTCTACCCGCAGTGTCAAGCGGCCCGCCGGGCCTCGCGGACCGACCGGGCCGGCGGGGGTATGATGGTTGGTTCACCCCCAAGGAGTTTGTTATGACACGCCTTTCGAAATCCGCCCTTGCCCTGCTCGCGCTGGGGCTTTTCGCCTGTGGCCAGACTGCCGGCCAGGCCGAGGAGCCCGGCGACACGTCCGCCGAGCTCGAGCAGGTTGACGCCACCCTCGCCGAGGGCAACGAGGTCATCGCCGACCCGGGCCACGAGGACATGAACCAGACCGCGCCCGACGAGTTCGACGCGCTGTTCCACACCACCGCCGGCGACTTCACCGTCCGCGTCCACCGTGAATGGGCACCGCTGGGCGCCGACCGCTTCTACAACCTTGTCGTCAACGGCTACTACGACGGCACACGCTTCTTCCGCGTTGTCCCCGGGTTCGTCGTTCAGTGGGGCATGCACGGCGACCCGGCCGTCAACGCCGCCTGGCGCGCCTCCGACGACGCCAACATCCAGGACGACCCCGTCACCCAGTCCAACGTCCGCGGCACCGTCACCTTCGCCACCTCCGGGCCCAACTCACGCACCACCCAGCTCTTCATCAACTACGGCAACAACGCCCGGCTCGACGGCATGGGTTTCTCCGTCTTCGGCGAAGTCATCGGCGACGGCATGGAAGCCGTCGACAGCATCGAGTCCAAGTACGGCCAACGCCCCGACCAGGGACGCATCCACGCCGGCGGCAACGAGTACCTCGACGAAAACTTCCCCGACCTCGACCACATCATCTCCGCGACGATCGTCGAGCCCGAGGGCGATGACGCCGCCGAGTAAACCCGATACGCTGTAAAATCCCCGGAGCCCACGCTCGAAGAGCGTGGGCTTCTTCTTCCTCACCCCACTGTTCACTGTTTACCATTCACTCTTCACTGGATCAGCCATGACCACCGCGACCTTCCACACCGACAAGGGCGAGATCAAGCTCGAGCTCTTCACCGACGACTGCCCCGAGACCACCGGCAACTTCATCAAGCTCGCCAAGGACGGCTTCTACGACGGGCTCACCTTCCACCGCGTTATCGACAACTTCATGATCCAGGGCGGCTGCCCCGACGGCACCGGCATGGGCGGCCCGGGCTACAAGTTCAAAGACGAAAAGTCCGCGCTCGCCAAGAAGCACGACAAGCCCGGCATCCTCTCCATGGCGAACTCCGGCCCCAACACCAACGGCAGCCAGTTCTTCATCACCCACGTCGTCACCGACTGGCTCGACGGCAAACACGCGGTCTTCGGCGAAGTCATTGATGGCATGGACGTCGTCAACAGCATCGAAGGCGGCGACACCATGAACCAGGTCGTCATCGACGAGGGGTAATCGCCCGCACCATTTTGAGATTGCACCCGCTCGGACTGGCTGCTTAGGCAGCCAGTCCGTTTCGGTTTAAAACAACTCAATCCCCGTCATGGACCATAAGCGCGTCGTTGCCCGTGTTGCCGCCGGGGTCGGTGTCGTTCGCGAAGAGGTTGTCGAGGCCGGCATCGCCGTGGCCTTGATCGATGAACGTGGCGCCGTTGCCGTAGCGGGTCTCGAAGTAGTGGGTGTACTTGAATGAGACGTGGTTGTCATTCCAGAGGACGCTGCCTTGCCAAAAATCAGGTGCATATAGACTGCGTGGTGCGTTGCTGGCGTTGCTGTCGAGGTTGCGGTCGGACATCACGATCGCCTGGGTGTTAAGTGATTGCTGCCACTCCTCTAAACGACCCGTCGCGACGGGGGGATATTCGGGATGCCCTTCGATTGAGAGCATGGCGTAGGAGTAATGGCGGGTCTTATTGTCCCATACAACTGGGTTTGGGCTTTGTCCGCCGGTCCCTCGGGCGTACTCCGTTACAAGCGAGTCAGTTTCACGCGGTGAGATCGCATAACTTGGTGCGATGAATTGGCCGACGAGCAAAATCCAGTAGCGTGCTTCGGCGGTGTCACCATCGCCGCTGAGGCCCGTGTCGGCGAGTGAGTCGAGCAAAATGTTGCCTTTGGCGTCGAGCCCGGGAAAGAAATTGTTGTTGCTATGTGCAAGAGTCATGAGGCCTTGATGGGTGCCGCGTAGCTGCGTTGAATTCTGCATGCGGCGGGCAGGTGTGCGAGTCACGTCGTTCATCACCCCCATCGCGAACACAAGCCCGAAGACCGCGCTGAGCAGCAGCGCCAGCCCGCCGGCCGCCTGCCCGGCGACGGCATAGCCCCGGCCCGGCCGCCGCGCGTCGGGGCCGGTCTGCTCCGCGGCGCGCTTGGCCAACACCGCCGCCCCGACGCCGCAGATCGCCCCGGGCACCACCGCGAAACTCGTCAGCACCCCCGCCACCCCGAGCACCAGCGCCCCCACCGCCGCGCCGGGCACACCGCCCGCCGGGCCCGCCTCGGTGTGTGTCGGCGGGGAGGGCGTGTCCAAGGGCGCTTCGGGGTCGTGCATCGGATTACCTTATTCAAATGATAAAAGACCTTTGACCTAACCCGATATGATTATATTCTTGGCGCGGGCTGCCTATAAAGTGTGCGTTTTAGCAGGTCGTAACGTTTTAGATGCATCGTCACCCGGCTAAAAAACGAAGTCGTGTAATGGCGGGCCGGTTGTAGACGACTGTAAAAGAGTGTCGGCGCAGTAATACTGCTAAATAGGCCTTGATACCTACGCCCGGCACCGATAGGATGATTTGCTCGCGATCGTGTTTCACGGTTCATGGATTTGGTTTTCAGTATCGTCGCGCTTCCGGCCGCGTTTGCGGCAACCCCGCCAACGCGGTCGTCCCAGTGCACAGGCACAAGGATATCACCGTGATCAGCATCTACGTCGGCAATCTCCCGTACGACACCACCGAAGCAGGCCTCATCGAGCTCTTCAGCACGTTCGGCGAAGTCCACCGCGCTTCCCTTGTCACCGACCGCGAGACCCAGCGGCCCCGGGGGTTTGGGTTCGTGGAGATGCCCAACCGCGAGGATGCCGAGAAGGCGATCGAGGCGCTCGCGGGCACCGAGTTCAACGGCCGGCCGCTGACCGTCAACGAGGCGCGGCGCAACACCAGCCGCAACACCGCGAACCTCTCACGCAGCGCGAAGGCCGGCACGCACGAGGCCGAGCCCACGCCGCAGAGCCACGGCAGCTCGGGCTACGCCGCGAAGCCCAAGCCCCAGCCGTCGCCCCGTGACGACACCGCCCCGGCCGACGAACAGATCGACACCGACACCGACGATACCGACGAGACCCCCGCCAGCGGTTACCGCAACCAGATGAAGCCCGGGGGCTGATCGACGCGCGGGGGCAGGCCGCGGCGCGTTAGCCGTGCCGCTCTTTCGTATCCAGGTCAAACAGCCGGCGGTACGGCTCGCACGCCTTCGCGAGCGTCGCGTGGTCGCCGTCGCCGACGATCCGGCCTTCCTCCAGCACGATGATGCGGTCGCAGTCGAGCACGGTCGATAGGCGGTGGGCGATGACGAGGGTGGTCCGGCCTTCGCGGACTTTGCGCATGGCCTCGTTGATGCGCTGCTCGGAGTCGGTGTCGACCTGGCTGGTAGCTTCGTCGAGGATGAGGATCTGTGGGCGTCGCAACGCGGCGCGGGCGATGCACAGGCGTTGACGCTGGCCGCCCGAGAGCCCGGCCGCGCCGTCGCCGATGACGGTGTTGTAGCCCTTGGGCAGCTCCATGACGAAGTCGTGCGCGAGCGCGGCCTTCGCGGCCTCGACGATGCGCTCGTGTGCGACCCCCAGCTCGCCCAGCGCGATGTTCGACGCGACCGTGCCGGTGAACAGGACCGCCTGCTGCGAGACGTGGGCGATCTGTCGGCGTAGCGAGCGGAGTGTGACTTGCGACAGGTCGTGGCCGTCGATGAGCACTTGGCCCTGGGTCGGGTCGGTGATGCGGGTGAGGAGGTTGACGAGGGTGGACTTGCCCGAGCCGTTGGCCCCGACGATCGCGAGGGTCTGGGCGTGGGGGATGGTGAGGGTGAGGTCGCGCAGGGCCGGCTGGTCCGCGTTGGGGTAGGTGAAGCCGACGCCCTCGAAGCGGATGTCGGTCTGGTGCGGGGGCAGGGGCTTGGCGTCGTCGGCGTCGGCCTCGAGGGGCATCTCCAGCAGCTCGTCGATCCGCTTGCACGCGGCGCCCGCTTCCTGGAGCTGGTTGTTCAGCTTCGACAACGGCTTGAACGACGCCCCCGCCAGCGCGAGCCAGACCAGCACGATCACCGCCTCGGCCGGGTCCGACTGCTGCTGCACAAACACGTACCACGCCGCCGCGAGCGAGACGCCCATCGCGCCCACAAGCGTGACAAACTCGACCACCGGCGCCGTCAGCGCCCGCGCCTTACGCCCCGTCAGCACCAGCCGGAAGTGCTCACGCAGCGCCGCATTGAATCGCCGGCGGGCCTGGCCCTCCGCGTTGTGGGTCCGCAGCACGGCCATCCCCTCGGTCGACTCGCTCACCTCGCGGATGATGATGCTGTTGGCCCGCATCGAATACTTTGATGACCGCCGGACCGTCTTGCCAAACTTCCGCGTCAGCGTGAACACCACCGGCACGACCAGCAGAAACAACACCGTCAGCAGCGGGTCCGCCCACATCGCCCCGGCCAGGAAAAACACCCCCAGCACCGCGTCCCGGAACGACTTGCTCAGGATCGCCGTGTACCCCCGGCTGATGACGTAGCTGTCGAACACCAGCCGGTTCAGGATGTCGGCATCGCCCAGCGCGCCGAGCGCCGACCACCGCGCCTCGATCAGCCGCTTGAACACACGCGACTGGATCCGCCGAATCGTCCGCAGGATGACATCAATCACCAGGTAGTCGTAGGCGAAACGCAGCACCCCGCCGACAAACGCCATGACACAGATCAGCCCGAGGATCGCGGCGAAGGCGTGGAACTTCTGCTCGGGGACGTACTGCGCCAGCGCGGTCTGGTCGCCGATCCAGCCCGTGACCTCGGGGTCGGCCAGGGCCTGCTGGGCCAGCTCGCGGACCGACCCCTCGTGAGTAAAGACGATCTGGACCGACTTGAGGAAGAGCCCGAACCCCGCGAACGCGAAGGCGGCGTTGAGCAGCACGAGCACGAGCGCCAGCGTCAGGCGTCCGCGGTAGTGCAGTAGCTCGGCGCAGTACTTGTAGAACGGGTTGGATTTCATAGCGGGCCGGGGCGGTCCAGGGGCGGGCGGACCGGCGATTATAGCCCGGCAAGCAGACGCGGCGCGGCACGATGTCAGCGCGGCGCGAAGTGGACGTTCAGCGTCTTGGTGGGCTCGTCCTTGAGCACCTGCCTGAGCTGGTCGTAGCTCATCGCGATGCCGCGGCGGGTCTTGAGCAGTGTGAGCGCAAAGCCCGGGCCGTGCGTATCGTTGAGGAAGTCCACCACCTCGATCGGGTCGTAGCCAAACGCCTGCGCGGTGATGCCCTTGAGCTCGGCGATCACGTGCGGCATCGCGTCGGGCTTGAGCAGGCCCGATGCGCCCTGGAGCGCGGCGAGCTCGGCACCCTCAACGTCGAGCTTGATGAGTTTCACCGGCCCGTCCACGACCGCGTCGATCCGGGTCGTCGTGATCGGGATCTCCTGCGCCACCGCCATGTCGCTGCGCTTACCCATCGAGACGCCGTCGATGTCGTCGTCTTCGAAGTGGTACATCGTGAAGCCGCCGGGCTCGGACCAGACGCCCTGCTCGACGAGCTGGATGTTGGTGAGTCGCGGGTTGAGCGTGAGGTTGTCGCGCAGGCGTGCGAGCGCGGCGGGCTGGGGCTCGAAGGCGACGACGCGGCCGGTGGGCCCGACGTACGAAGCGCCGATGAGCGAGAGCACGCCGAGGTTCGCCCCGCCGTCGACGAAGGTGTCGCCGGGCTTGAGGAGGCGGCGCATGATCGAGCGGATGACCATCTCGTAGCTGTTCATCGCGATCGCGAGCTCGTAGTCGCTGGCGAGGTCGAGCTTCATGCGCAGCGAGCCGGCGATGCCGTTGACGACGCGCGGCCCGCCGGTGCGGTCGATCTTCTGCCCGACGCGTTTGACCAGCCCGGTCTTGGGGTGGTGCCACGGGAAGGCGTGGTTGAAGCGTTGGGTCAGTCGTGCGAGTGTTTTCATAATGGGGCTGCGTGTGCGGTTGGGTATGATACCGCCCGTGCCCGCCGCCGACGCCACCTCGATGATCTACCTCGGCCGCAGCCGGCTGCACCGCATGCGCGCGAACCTGATCCAGACGGTCCACACCGTGGGCGCGATCCATCGGCTGGGCCAGCCGATCTCGCTCGTGCTCCCGCGCGGCCGATGGTCCGAGGACAAGGCCGCGGCGGTCCGCGCGGTCGGCGGGGACCCGTCGATCGACCTGCGCACGAGTGTGCTGCTCCGCCCGGGGCTGGGCTTCAGGCCCTACGTCATGCGCCACCGCCGTGCGTTGCGGTCGGCGGGTGCGGTGTACACCCGTGTGGCGGAGATCGCGCTCGCGCTGGGCGCGGCGGGGCTGCCGCATCACCTCGAGATCCACGACCTCGCGACGCTCGAAGAAAAAGGCCAACGCGCGCCGCTGCTGGACCTGCACCGACGGGGGCTGCTGCGCACGCTCATCCCGATCAGCCAGCCGGCGCGTGAGCTGCTCATCGCGGCGGGCGCGGACGCGGCGCGGGTCCACGTCGCGCCGTCGGGGGTCGAGGTCTCGGCCTATGCGGGGGTCCCGGCGTTCGACCCGGCGGCGATGGACCGGCCACGCATCGTGAACCTGGGCCAGCTCGGCCCCGACCGCGGGCTCGCGATCTTCGAGGCGGTCGCGCGGGCGGAGGTCGCGCAGATCGACCTGGTGGGTCGGGTCGGCGACGCCGCGGCATCACTGCAACAGAACCCTGGCGTGTCGGTCCATGCGCCGATCCCGCCCAGCGAAGTGCCAGGCTGGTACGGCCGATGCGACCTGGCGCTGATGCCCTACCAGGCGGGCCACAAACGCGCCGCGTCCTTCAGCCCGATCAAGCTGTTCGAGGCGATGGCCGCCGGCCGACCGATCCTCGCGAGTGACCTGCCCTCGATCCGCGGGGCGGTGACCCACGAGCACGACGCGCTCCTGCTCCCGCACGACGACCCCGACGCATGGGTCGATGCGATCAAGCGCTTACAAAACGACCGCGACCTCGCGCAGCGCCTCGCACGCAACGCCAAGGCCAACGCCCCGAAGTACGACTGGTCCGCCCGGGCAGCAGGCATCCTGCAAGCGATCGGGCTGCGCGATTCGTGACGTTTTTTGTCTCACGCAAAGGCGCAAAGACGCGAAGCAAAACAATCTAAGGAAGGCAGGAAGTTAGGAAGCGAGGAAGGGAAAGAAAACGACAAGATTGTGTTTGTGTCGTTCCGATTCCTGATTCCTGATTCCGATTCCTACTTTCCTTACTTCCTGCCTTCCTCAGACTGCCTTGGCTCCCCGCCTTCCTTCGCGTCTTTGCGTGAGGGAAAAGCGCTCAATCCCGAAGCGGTGCACCGTTTTCGTGGACGTGTTGTTTGACCCAGCGCCACGTTTGCCAGAAGCGCCAGACCGTTCGGCCGCGCAGCCGCATCACCGCGCGGTCGACCTGGGGGTGGAATACCGACTGCCACCAGTCGCCGTTGCGCATGTCGCGTTGGATCTCCGCGACGATCTGGTCCTGCGGGAACCACTTGCGTGTCTTGATCGAGAAGCCTTGCTTGGGTTTGTGGAGTACGGACGCGGGGAGTTTGTCTAGCGCGATCTGTCGCAGCAGGCCTTTGCGTTCGCGCTGGGGGTTGCGGGCGTCGCAGTCGATGGAGCCGACGAGGTCGACCAGGTCGCGGTCGAGCAGCGGGACGCGGACCTCGAGGGAGTGGTGCATCGACGCGCGGTCCATCTTGTTGAGGCAGACGTCGGGGAGGAACACGGCCATGTCCATGGACTGCATCCGGTTGAAGCCAGCGAGTTGTTGGGACTGGATGAAACGGTCGGCTTTGTCGTATGCCGCGCGGGCCGGGCGTAGCGCGATGCCGGGCGCGAAGAGGACGTGGATCTCGCGGTCGGTGAGTGCGCCGACGAGCTGCGCGTAGCCCGCGACGGGGTCGGTGGGTGTGGTGCGTCGGCCCGCGAGCGAGCGGAGGGTGTTGCCCAGTCGGCGGATCGGGGTGAAGCCCCGGCCGTCTTCGTTGTAGGTGTCGAGCCAGTCGCCGTACCAGCTATACCCGCCGAAGACCTCGTCGCCGCCGTCGCCCGAGAGCATGACTTTGAAACGCTCGGCGGCGACGCCGCAGACTTCGAGCGCGGTCAGCGCGGCGGTCGCCGAGAAGGGTTCGTCGTAGATATCGCCGATCTGGTCGTTCCAGCGCCGGCTTTCGTCGACGCCCATGCGGTGGACCCAGTGGTCGAAGCCGTAGCGCTTGCACAGGTCGGCGGCGATGGGGGATTCGTCGTAGCACGGGTCGTCGATGGCGAGTGTCAGGCAGGTGGGCTTGACGCCGAGCTCGGCGCAGGCGACCGCGATCAGCGAGCTGTCCAGCCCGGCGCTGAGGAACACGCCCACGGGCACGTCTGCGATCAGGTGGCGTTCGACACTGCGCACGATCGCCTGCCAGACCTGTGTTTTGGCTTGGTCGGCGTCGCTGATCGTTGGCTTGGGTGTCCACTGCCAATGGCGTTGCGTGGTGTCTTTTTCGCCATTGAGTTGGATCGTTTGTGAAGTGCCTGGCTCGAGCTGCTGGACGTCGGCGTAGACCGTGTTGGGGCTGGGGACCGCCATGTGGTGGAGCGACTCGGCGAGCATCGTGCGCGAGAGCGCGAGCGGCTTGTCATCGAACGCGGCGATCGCTTTGGGCTCGGACGCGAAGGTGACGCCTGATTCATCACGGCGCAGGAAGAGCGGCTTGATGCCCGCGGGGTCGCGTGCGAGGTGGACGGCGTGGTTGGGCTTGTCGTAGATCGCAAAGGCGTACATCCCGCGCAGGCGATCGAGCAGCCCGGCGAGCCCCCACTGCTCGTAGCCGTGCACGAGGACCTCGGTGTCGGTGTGGCTTTGGAAGGTGTGGCCGTGCGCGATGAGTTCGTCGCGGAGCGCGGGGTAGTTGTAGACCTCGCCGTTGTAGGTGATGGCGATTTGGCCGTCCTCGTTGAACATCGGTTGTCGGCCGTCGTCGGTGAGGTCGATGATGGAGAGGCGGGTGTGGCCGAGGGCGACGCCGGTGTCGGGATCGATGTGTTGGCCCTGGCCGTCGGGCCCGCGGTGCGCGAGCGCGTGGAGCATGCGCGCGAGGCGTTCGGGGGTGTCGCCCGGGGCGTGGGGTGTGTTCGGGATGTAGCCGGCGATACCGCACATGGTGTTGGTCAGGCGTCGTTCGGGGCGGGTGGTCAGGGCTTGGCGAGTCGTGCGTTGCGTTTGGCGTCGTGCCTAGCGATGCGGCGGGTCTTGGCGGCGACCTGGCGGAGGAGGGCGCGGTCGGCGGGCGCGAGTTTTTTGATGCTGCGGTACCGCTTGAACCAGCGGAGGCGGTCGGCCTTGCTCGCGGCGTTGGGCGGGGTCGAGTAGTTGAGTGCGGCGAGGTCTTTGACGACCCATCGTGTCCAGCGGAGGCGTGGCCGGATCATGCGTTGCAGGTCGATGAGGGTGAGGGTCGGGGGGTCGTGTTCGATTGTGTCGGGGTCGAAGAACAGGTGGGCGAGGTAGAGGTCGCGGTGGATGAGGCGGTGTCGGTGGAGCTTGGCGACGAGGTCTGCGGTGGCGTGGGTGAGCCGACGCCGGGCGTGTCGGTCCGTGAGTGCGCCGCCGGGTCCGAGCTGTTGGGGCACCCAGCGTTCGAGCGATTGGCCGGGCACGGCGGCGGTGACGACGACGCTCGCGTCTTCGAGCAGGCCCTTGCGCCGCGCGCCGTAGGCGACGGGCACGGGGCCGGGCACGCCCAGGCGGTCGAGTTCGGTGAGCCATCGCCACTCGACCGCGGCGCAGTCGGCGTGCCCCATCCGGCGGTTGTCCCACTGCTCTTTGAGCGGCGGTTTGCGGTAGCGTTTGAGGTAGCAGACGAGGGGTGTGTCGCGGTTGGGGAGGCGTAGGCGCAGGCGTTCGCGCCAGTCGGCGAGCCCGGGCTTGTGGAGGTTGTCTTCGCCGGGGGTGGCGAGCAGCGCTTCGAGCGAATCGAGGCCGGCGTCGGCGAGCGGCCGAGCGAAGTCGGGGTGGAGCGTGAGCCCGGCGTGTTGGAGGAAGTCGGTCGGCATGGGGCGGGTTAGGGTACCATCGCTTGTGAGATCGGATATGACGACGGATACCGAAACAACCCGCGCGACACCGACGGGCGTCGCGGGCCGACTGCGTCTCCAGCCGCGTTCGCTGGCGGCGGCGGGGCTTGATGGCGAGGCGTTGGAGGTTTACAAGTCTGATGCGCGGTCGCGGGTATGGCGGGTGGATCACGCGACGCTCGGGCCGGTGGTCGTGAAGCAGTTTGTGTATCGCCCGGTTCGGCAGCGGGTATCGCTGGTGGTGGGAGTCCATCCGGCGCAGCTTGAGCTTGCGCGTAACGCGCAGCTGGCGCAGTCGGGTGTGCCGGTGGTGCCGATCGTGGACTGCGGCGAGGCGCGTGCGGGGTTGGGTGGCCGGGCGTGGCTCGCGACGCGTGTGATGGGGGCGAGTCTGCAGCGTCTGCTGACGGGCGGGGGGAGTGATGAAGGCCGGGCCGGCGAGCTGATTGATGCGGCGTCGGCGTTGACGGGTCGGCTGATCGGCGCGGGCTATACGTTCAAGGACCTCAAACCGAGCAACATCGTGGTGGACGGCGAGGGGGTGATGCGTCTGATCGATGTGGGCAGCGCGAGGCCTGACACGTCGGGGAAGCAGGTGGTGCGGATGCTGGCGGTGATGGACCGTGTGCTCAAGCGGGACGGTGTGGGCCGGGCCTTGCGTGAGCGGTATCGCGACGCTTTGGGCTGATCGTCGGCGGGTTGGCGGGATATACTCGTGCGATGAAAGAAGCTTCCTCCCCCGCGGGTTTGGTGTGTGTCGGCCTGCAAGGGCTGGCGATCGATGACGACATCCGGTCGCTGCTGGACCGCGGGGTGGGCGGGGTGATCCTGTTTGCACGCAACGTGGAGACGCCCGAGCAGGTCGCCCGGCTTTGCCACGACTTGAAGCAGTACGCGGGCCGGCCCTTGCTGGTGATGACGGACCAGGAGGGCGGCTCGACGGCACGGCTGCGTGACGGGTTTACGCCGCTGCCCGCGATGCGCTGTGTCGGGGCGACGGGCGACCCGGCGACGGCGCGGCGGGTGGGCGAGGTCATCGGCCGAGAGCTTCGGGCGGTGGGGATCGACGTGGCGCTGGCGCCTGTGCTGGATGTGGACACGAACCCGGACAGCCCGGTGATCGGGCCGCGCTCGCTGTCGGGCGACCCGGACGTGGTGGCGTCGCTGGGGTGTGCGCTGATCGAGGGGCTTCAGTCGCAGGGGGTCGCGGCGTGTGCGAAGCATTTCCCGGGGCACGGCGACACGGCGCAGGACTCGCACTACGCGCTGCCTCGGCTGCCCCACGCGATGGACCGGCTCGAGCGGGTGGAGCTGCTGCCGTTTTGCGCCGCGGCGCGGCAGGGGGTCGCGTTGATGATGTCGGCGCACATCGTGTTCGACGCGATCGACCCCGACCGCCCTGGCACGCTGAGTCGGCCTGTGCTCGAGGGCGTGCTGCGCGATCGGGTCGGGTTTACGGGCGTAACGATCAGCGATTGCCTGGAGATGAAGGCGGTGGCGGACCCGGAGAATCTCGGGGGCGATGCGCCGCCGCGTGAGCACGTGCCGGCCGCGGTGTTGGCGGGGATCGGTGCGGGGCTGGACCTTGCGCTGGTGTCGCATACGGCCGAGCTGGCTCACGCGTCAATCGATCGGCTTGAGGCGGCGCTGGCGTCGGGCGGGCTGGACGCTGGGCGTGTGGCTGATGCGACAAACCGGGTCGCGAGGCTGATGCAGCAGTACGCCGGTCCGCCGGTGGATCGGCCCGACCTGTCGGTGCTCAACAGCGCGGCGTCCAACGCGGTGACCGCGCCGCTGATCAAGGACGCGGCGGCGCTGGGGCATGACCCGACACAGGCATTTACCGGGGGCTCGTGATAACAGCAACGCCGACCGACCTGGGAGGGTCATCGATCGGCGTGCTGCTCGTTGGGCGGTATCAGGTCGAGGGGGCGGGTCGGCGCGGCGCTACAGCAGTATGCCGACCACGATCGCGACGACGGCGATGAGTACCGCCGCGGCGACGATGATGCTGAAGGCCATCCAGCCCGGCGGGCCGCCTTCGGTGCTCCGGTCGTTGTCGTTGATTTTGAGGGGTTCGTCGTGCATGTCGCTTCTCCGTAAAAGGGGGAGTCACGACAAGGGGTGCAATCGGCGTGCCATCGCGTTTTGGCGTCGCAGGCGTGGCCGGATTGCAAGAACGTGCGTTTTGACGCTGTTTTTTTGTAGTTTCGACCTGTGGCGTGTCAGGTTTACAAACCGTGTGCAACGCGCTGTCAGGGCTGGCCCGGGCGGGTCAGTGGGCGCGGTCCTCGTGGCGGTGGGTACGCAGGCCGAAGACGATGCACGCGGCGCCGAGGAGGCCTGCGGCGGGGAGTGTGCCCAGCAGCACGGGCCCCGGGTTGCCAAGCAGGAGGAGCAGCGCGATGGAAAGGCCGATGCCGAGTGTCATGCCCAGCAGCGCGCGTCGTTTGCCGGCGGCGGTGAGCGCGCGGTGTTCGACGATGAGGCGGACGGATTGGCCAATGGCGCCGCGGGCGTAGATCCAGCGTTGGATGACCGGGCACGACTTGGCGGCGAGGTAGCACGACGCGATCCAGAACACGGTCGTCGGCAGGCCCGGCACCCAGAGCCCGACCCAGCCGAGCACGAAGCAGATCACCGACAGCCCGGCCAGGAGCAGGCGGAGCAGGCGGGCGCGTGTGGTCGGGGGGGTGGTGTCCATGCGGTCCATCGGGCCGGGCATTGTACGCCGGCGTCGGTCAGAAAACCCGCCGCGCGTGTCGGCGCGCGGCGGGCGAGGGGTTGGGGTTACTTCAGGTCGAAGCGGTCGAGGGACATGACCTTGTCCCAGGCGGCGACGAAGTCCTGGACGAACTTGTCCTGGGCGTCATCGCAGGCGTAGACCTCGGCGATGGCGCGGAGCTGGGAGTTGGAGCCGAAGACCAGGTCGACGGCCGTGCCGGTCCACTTCACTTCGCCGGTGTCGATGCACTTGCCTTCGTAGAAGTGTTCGCATCGCTCGGATTTTTTCCAGGCGGTGTCCATCTTGAGGAGATTGACGAAGAAGTCGTTGGTGAGTGTCTCGGGGCGTTGGGTGAAGACGCCGAGCTTGGACTGGCCGGTGTTGGCGTTGAGGGCGCGCATGCCGCCGACGAGGACGGTCATCTCGGGGGCGTTGAGGTTGAGGAGCTGGGCGCGGTCGATGAGCAGCGACTCGGCGGGCCGGGTGTGGCCGGGGTGGACGTAGTTGCGGAAGCCGTCGTAGGTCGGTTCGAGGACGTCCATGGCCTCGGCGTCGGTCATGGCCTGGGTCGCGTCGGTTCGGCCGGGTGTGAAGGGGACGGTGATGTCGTGGCCGGCTTTCTTGGCGGCGGCCTCGACGGCGGCGCACCCGCCGAGGACGATGGTGTCGGCCAGGGAGATGCGCGTGTTGCCCGACTGCGCCGCGTTGAAGTCGCTCTGGACTTTTTCGAGCAGGGGCAGGGCCTTGGCGAGGGCTTCGGGGTCGTTGACGGCCCAGTCTTTCTGTGGGGCGAGCCGGAGGCGTGCGCCATTCGCGCCGCCGCGCTTGTCGGTCCCGCGGAAGGACGCGGCCGAGGCCCAGGCGGTCGAGACGAGCTGCGCGATCGAGAGCCCGCAGTCGAGCAGCTTCACCTTGAGCGTGGCGATGTCCTTCGCATCGACCAAGTCGTGATCCACCTCGGGCACGGGGTCCTGCCAGAGCTGGGGCTCGGGGACCATGCTGCCGTGGAGGCAGGCGTGCGGGCCCATGTCGCGGTGGGTGAGTTTGTACCAAGCGCGGGCGAAGGCGTCGGCGAACTGGTCTGGGTTTTCGTGGAATCGGCGTGAGATTTTTTCGTAGGCCGGGTCCATGCGGAGCGAGAGGTCGGTGGTGAACATCATCGGGGCGTGCTTCGTGTCCGAGTCGTGGGCATCGGGCACGGTGCCGGCCCCCCCGCCGTCCTTGGGTGTCCACTGGTACGCCCCGGCGGGGCTCTTGGTGAGCTCCCACTCGAAGCCGAAGAGGTTGTCGAAGAAGCCGTTGTCCCACTTGATGGGGTTGCTGGTCCACGCGCCTTCGAGGCCGGAGGTGATGGTCTGGGCCGAGTGCCCGTCGCCCATGATGTTCTTCCAGCCGAGGCCTTGGAGCTCGAGTTCGCCGGCTTCGGGCTCGCGTCCGACGTATTCGTTGGGGTCGCCTGCGCCGTGGGCCTTGCCGAAGGTGTGTCCGCCGGCGATGAGGGCGACGGTCTCTTCGTCGTTCATGGCCATGCGTGCGAAGGTCTCGCGGATGTCGCGTGCGGCGGCGATCGGGTCGGGCTTGCCGTTGGGGCCTTCGGGGTTGACGTAGATGAGTCCCATCTGCACGGCCCCGAGCGGGTTTTCAAGCTCGCGGTCGCCGGTGTAGCGTTCGTCGCCGAGCCACTCGGTTTCCTTGCCCCAGTAGATGTCCTGCTCGGGCTCCCAGCGGTCTTCGCGTCCGCCTGCGAAGCCGAAGGCCTTGAGCCCCATGGACTCGATCGCGCAGGTGCCGGCAAAGGCCATGAGGTCGGCCCAGGAGAGCGCCTTGCCGTACTTCTGTTTGACGGGCCAGAGGAGCCGGCGTGCTTTGTCGAGGTTGACGTTGTCGGGCCAGGAGTTGAGTGGTGCGAAGCGGAGCGTGCCGGAGGATGCGCCGCCGCGTCCGTCGTGGGTGCGGTACGTGCCGGCGCTGTGCCAGGCCATGCGGACAAACAGCGGGCCGTAGTGCCCGTAGTCGGCGGGCCACCAGTCCTGGGGGGTGGTCATGAGCTCGATGATGTCCTGCTTGACCGCATCCAGGTCGAGGGTCTTGAAGGCCTCGGCGTAGTCGAAGCCCTCGCCCATGGGGTCGCCCGCCGGCGGGTTCTGGTGCAGCACGCCGATGTCGAGCTGGTTGGGCCACCACCGCTTGTTGGCGCCGACACCGACATGGTTGGGTTCGGGCTGGCTGCCGGCGAACGGGCACTTGCTGATATCACTCATCGTGGGCTCCTGCTGGGGTTTGGGATGAACTAACTAATTTAGAATGGTTCCAAAATAATAACAGGCACACGACGCAAGTCAATCCGGCCGAGCCCGGGCCCAGCCCGCGGCCTCGCCGCGCGCCGGCCCGCGGTGCCCGCCGTCTCGGCGTGGAGCCGTTTTCCCCACGCCACCGGGCCGATCCCCTCACGCGGACCCTGATACAATGCCCGGTTCAATGAGTAGTGACCACATCCGCAACTTCTGCATCATCGCCCACATCGACCACGGCAAGTCCACCCTGGCCGACCGCATGCTCATGGGCACGGGCGCGATGACCGCGCGGACCCAGCAAGACCAGGCGCTGGACTCGATGGAGCTCGAGCGCGAACGCGGGATCACCATCAAGTCCTCGGCCGTGTCCGTCGAACACACCTACAACGGCAAGACCTACGAGCTGAACTTCATCGACACGCCGGGCCACGTCGACTTCCACTACGAAGTCAGCCGGGCGCTCGCCGCGTGCGAGGGCGCGGTGCTCGTGGTCGATTCGACCCAGGGCGTCGAGGCCCAGACGGTCGCGAACCTGTACAAGGCCGTTGATGCCGACCTCGAGATCATCCCGATCATTAACAAGATCGACCTGCCCAGCGCCGAGCCCGAGAAGCGTGCGCTGCAGGTCGAAGAGGTGCTCGGGCTCCCGGCCGAGGACTGCATCTTCACCTCCGCGAAGACGGGCCAAGGCGTCGAGGAGCTGCTCGACGCGATCTGCGAACGCTTCCCCCCGCCCAAGGGCAAGCAGGACGCCAAGCTCCAGGCACTCATCTTCGACGCCAAGTACGACGACTATCGAGGCGTCGTGGTCTACTTCCGTGTGATCAACGGCTCGATGAAGAAGGGCGACCGCATCCGCATGATGGGCATCAAACGCACCTTCTACATCACTGAGCTGGGCAAGTTCCGCCCGCAGATGCAGAAGATCGACGAGCCCTTCGACGCGGGGGATGTGGGCTACATGGTCGCCGCGATCAAGACGCTCGATGATGTCAATATCGGCGATACGATCACGCTCGATACGAACCCGGCGGACGCCCCGCTGCCCGGCTACCAGGAGCCGCAGGCGATGGTCTTCTGCGACTTCTACCCCTCGGGCAACACGCAGTTCGACGAGCTACGCGAGGCGATCGCCAAGCTGCACATCAACGACGCGTCGTTCAGCTTCGAGCCGACCAACTCCGAGGCGCTGGGCTCGGGCTTCCGCTGCGGGTTCCTCGGGATGCTCCATATGGACATCATCCAGGAACGCCTCGAACGCGAGAGCAACGTCGAGCTCGTCCAGACCGCGCCGACCGTGACCTACGAGGTGCAGCGGCGGATCAAGGGCGGCGGCACCGATGTGATCCACATTACCAATCCCGCCGACCTGCCCGACCCGAGCAACATCGTCGAGATCCGCGAGCCGATCGTCCATGCCGAGATCATCACCCCCACCGACCGCATCGGCGACATCATGAAGCTGTGCGAGCAGCGGCGCGGCGTGTACAAGGCCCAGAAGTTCCTCGCCGACGACCGCCAGATCCTCGAGTACGAGCTCCCCCTGGCCGAGATCATCTACGACTTTTTCGACAAGCTGAAGTCGATCACCTCGGGCTACGGCACGATGGACTACCACGTCGCCGAGTTCCGCCACGACAACCTCGTGAAGATGGATATCCTCGTCAACGGCACGAAGGTCGACGCGCTGGCCGTCATCGTCCACCGCGACAAGGCCGAGTTCCGCGGCCGGCACCTGCTGAAAAAGCTCAAGCAGGAGATCGAGCGCCACCTGTTCGAGATCCCCCTGCAGGCCGCGATTGGCGGGAAGATCATCGCCCGCGAGACGATCAAGAGCGTGGGCAAGAACGTCACGGCCAAGTGCTACGGCGGCGACGTGACCCGCAAGCGCAAGCTGCTCGAAAAGCAGAAGGCCGGCAAAGCAAGGATGAAAAAGATCGCCTCGGTCGACATCCCGCAGAAGGCCTTCATGGCCGTGCTGGATCCCGGGGAGGGTTGATCTTGTTTTGACGGGATGTCAGGCTGTTCGGGATTAGCGCGATGGAGTCAGAGCACGACGTGCCGCAGGATGCTTGCCTTGCCGAGATGGTGAAGGTGATCGAGCGTTTGCGGGACGAGGGTTACCTGATTGACGGCCCTGCCGAGGAGATCGCCTCAGTTGCTTACCGCCGATGGCAGACGTTCGAACGCCGCCACAAGAAGCACAAGAACCTGCGGCTCGAAGAGCGTCAGCGTGACCTGATCAAGGGTCTGCAGTCGCATTTTGAGCCGACGGGGATGTACGCCCGCTCCGAGGAATGGGCGGGGCTGGTCGGCGCATTGGTTCCAGTGCTTCAGCCGGCGACGCAATGAAGGGTCGTCCGTCTCGACCGGGTACTAAAAGTACAAGTCCTCATCGAGCGGGTCTGCTTCTTCTTCAGGGGTTGGGCCGAGATCAATGTTTGCCGGCCGCACGTCATCATGATAGATGCCGTACTTCTCGCGGAGGTGTCGATGGACGCGCATCGCCCATCCTGCGTTGCTCCCATAGAGCGCCTCTAGCTTGCGTTCCCAGCGAAACCATCGATCTTCCTCGAAATCCATCGGGTCATCGAAGTAGCATTTCCCAAAGTCGATAACAAAAGGCGGGGTCACGAAGGACATCTCGATGATGAGTCGTTCTTCGTCAAAATGCCGAAGTACAGGCACGTTACAGTTGGCGATTTTGATTACATTCTCGCGATCAAGTCGCTGGTATGCTTCAAGTTCCTTGGCGTACGTCCGCCGCACGCGGTGTACCTTGACAACCGAGTGTGGCTCAAGCGAGAATACCCAGCCATCGGTGCCCGAGCCCGGCTCTCCAGTGATCCGTCCGCGATTGCCGATGTATGCCTCGGCGATCGCCCTGACTTCTGCTGGATGCCTGAACATGCCCAACAATCTAGCTGAAAATACGGACGGCTTTACGACTCAGATTTGTCTTTGGCTAGAGGACGGGCTGGGCCGAGTCAATCTTGCCCAGGTCGGCGCGGATTTCGTGATTGCCGCCGAGCCTTGTCGGGTTCCCGCGAATGCAGTCGTCCAGGTTGTGGTGAGTATCAACGGCAATGAACGCCGGCTCCCCTACCTATTGGTTGATGGGCTGGCGGAAAGCTGCCTCCGCTCCAAGACGATAGCCTGCGAAGCCGACGGCCTACCGTTTTAGCTTGCGACGATCGACACCCTCATGGGATTGCCTCCGAACCTAAGGCTGTCATGAAGCCCGGCGTCGCGGGTCGCCCGCGGTTCACTCGTTCCTCGTAAAACCTATACCACGGGCGGGCTTGGGGTTTGGTATCCTATGGTGTTCCATGCTTTTGAGGAAGCAGGCGATATGATGCGCATCTTGATGTTGGGGTGGGAGTTCCCGCCATACATCTCCGGGGGGCTTGGCACGGCGTGTTACGGGCTGACGCGGGCGCTCGCGGAGCGTGGGCACCTCGTGACGTTTGTGTTGCCCAAGCATGTCAACGGCGAGATCGCGTCGCATGTCAAGCTCCTCACGCCCCAGGACCGCCCCGCCGCTTCGGGCGCGGGCCATGCCGACGGCCAGGCCGTGCAACGCACGCCGGGCGAAGTCGCGAGCACGTTTGAGTACGCCCCCCCGCCGGGCTCGGCCGAGCTGCCGGGCGTGACGTTCAAGGCCGTGCCCTCCCGCGTCGCGTCGCCCTACGGCGGCGGGCTGCCCGCGAGCGGGGCGCACCCGTACGTATCGACCCTCCAGAGCGCACCGGGTCGGCTGAGTAACGGCGCGACCTCGGTCCACGGCGAATCACCCCTCGCCCAGCCCGCGCACGACGACTCGAAGCACCCGGACGCTTCGGCCTCAGAAACGCCCGCGTACGACCCCGGGCACGGCGCCCCGGTGTACACCGGCGACCTCCCGGCCGAGGCCCGGCGGTACGCGGACCTGTGTGTCGATCTGGCACGCGGGCTTGAGTTTGATGTGATCCACGCCCACGACTGGCTGACGTTCCCCGCGGCGGAGGCGGTCTCGGCCGCGACGGGTCGGCCCTGGGTCGCGCACATGCACTCGACCGAGCACGACCGCAGCGGCGCGCAGCTCAACCAGGCGATCGCGCAGATCGAGCGTGCGGCGGTGCACCGCGCCAGCCGGGTCATCGCGGTGAGCCACCTGACACGGAACCTGCTGTGCGAGCGGTACGGCATGCACCCGGGCCGATGCGAGGTGGTGTACAACGGCGTGGAGCAGATCATCCGTAACGGGGTCGAGCGCCACGAGCCCATCGAGCCGCCCACAGGCATCGGCAAGGACGAGAAGGTCGTGCTCTTCCTGGGCCGGGTCACCATGCAGAAGGGCCCGGAGTATTTTGTTTCGGCGGCCAAGCGCGTGCTGGAGAAGCTGGAGAACGTGAAGTTCGTCATCGCCGGCGCGGGCGACCAGATCGACCAGACGATCGCGCAGGCCACCGCCGCGGGCATCGGCAAGCACGTGACATTCACGGGCTTCCTGCACGGCGACGAGGTGGCCAAGGCGTACGAGCGTGCGGATGTGTTTGTCATGCCGTCGGTCTCTGAGCCGTTCGGCATCGCGCCCCTCGAGGCGGTTGCGCACGACGTGCCGGTCATCATCAGCAAGCAGTCGGGCGTGAGCGAGGTGTTGACGCACGCCTTGAAGGTGGACTTCTGGGACGTCGACGACATCGCGGACAAGATCATCGGCGTGCTGCGTCATCCGTCGCTTGGCCAGACGATGCGGCAGCACGCGGACCTGCAGGTGCGCAAGCTCACGTGGTCCGGCGCCGCCGAGCGGTGCGGGCAGGTGTACCACGCGGTCGGCGCGTAACACGGCCCGTCGGTTGGCCATCATTGGGGTTGCCGTTGCGTGCCCGGGCCTTGCCGTGCGGGATGCGTTATCTTTGGAGTGGATCCGCCCTGCTCACCGCTGTGGGGGCGCGGGGCTCGCCGAGTTGACCCGTCTGTTGGATTGGGGATGTTATGAAGCCGTTTTTCCTTTTCGCCGGCATCGTCCTGCTGGTGGTCGCGATGTGCAGCGGTGCGATCGGCGGGTTTACGCTTTACCAGGAGGGCCAGGACCAGAACCTGCGCGAGGTGACGTTTGCCGAGCTCGCGTCCAACCCGCCCAAGGTCGGTGAGAAGTTCAAGCTGACCGATGCGCAGCTGTTTGTTGAGGGCTATTTCATGGTCACCAACGAACCGGCGACCGGCCCGGCCGAGGAAGACCCCGAGTCGTGGGGCAGCGCGTACATCCCCGTGGTGGCGCCGGACAGCCCGGCCGACGAAACCGTGCTGGGCTTTGAGTACATCCTGAGCAGCTCGAAGACGCAGGACCACGACGAGATCGTCGCGCTCGCGGACGAGCCGTTTGTCGTGTGTACGATCCAGCGGGCCCGGCTGAGCGAGGAACTCGAGCAGTACCAGCCCGGGGCGTCGGCGGAGGTGCTGCTGAGCTTCCCGGAGACGGATGTAGATACGGTGATGGTCCTCCGGCATGGCACGTCCTTGAGCGGGACGGGCGCGGGCTGGGCGTGCGCGGGCACGGGCCTGGTGATCGGGGTGCTGGCGCTGATTGCGATGGCGATCGGCCTGTTTTTGCCCAAGCCCGCCGAGCCCCAGCCCTATGCCGGGGGCCACTCGGGCGGCCAGCCAACGCCAAGGCAGGACGACGTCTGGCCCGGCGCGGGCGGCGCGTCCTCGTCGCCTTCGCCGACGCAGCAGGTCTCGCCCTTTGCGTCGACCCCGCCGCCGCCACCGCCGGCGGGCTGGGGCGATGGCCAACCCCCGGCAGAGCAGCCGTCCGCCGGGGCCGCGGTGCCCAACCCGTTTGGCAACGCGACGACCCCGCCGGTCCCCGCGCCGCCCATGCAGTCGATGTACGCCCCGCCCGCCAACAGCGGGTTCGCGATCGCGAGCCTGATCTGCGGCATCGGCGGGCTGCTGTTTTGCTGCTTCATCCTCCCCTCCGTCGCCGCGGTCATCACCGGCCACGTCGCGCTGGGGCAGATCAAACGCGGCCAGGGACGTGTCGGCGGGAAGGGCATGGCTATCGCCGGGCTCATCACCGGGTACCTCGGCCTGGTCGGGGGCATCCTCTACATCATCACCGTCATCATCTCCGCTGCGACGCAAAACCCCTGAGCCCGGCCAGGCCCACGCACTGAACGCGAAGCGGGCGTTTGGTCGATAACTCCGGCATGATGCGCACGCCCCTCGCCCTGACGCTCCTCCTCGCCCTGGGCACACTCACGTCCTGCGACAACGTCGTGCTCTGGGGCGACCACCAGACCCGCGCCATGGCCAAGACGCCCGGCTTCGACCTCGACCCCTTCAAGATCGGGCCCGCCAGCGACTGGCAGGAAGAAAAACTCTACCTCGACTTCGTCAACAGCCAGGACGTCGCCCTGCTCAGCCGACACGGCATGCTCGTCGCCATCTACCTCGTCAACCCCGACACCGGCAACACCGTCATCTACGACCGCACCGCCAACCTCTTCCGCGACCCGCAGGACAACTCGACCTACTCGATCGACGGCCTGATCTGGGGCGACTCCGAAGGGCAGTACTCCCTGGAACGCTGCCGAATCCATCACCTGGGCCCGCTCGACGACCCCCACGTCGAGCTCATGGTCGACCGCGCCAAACGCTTCGCCTACGAACGGCAGGAATGGTCCAAAGCCGCGAGTAATCATCTATATGAGTTGGCGGAGTAGGCCTGCAACAGACGCTTCGTTTTGGGAGTGCCCACGGATACAATGCAACGATGACGTTAGAGCAGATCATTCACGAAGCGATGCAATTGCCCAGTGCGCAGCGTGCCCAGGTCGTCGATCGTCTGTTGGCAACGCTGGGCCAGGAAGAGGATTTCGAGATCAGCCCCGCGTGGCGCAGTGAGATCGCCAAGCGTGTTGCCGCAGTTGAGTCGGGCGAGATGAAGACGATCGATGCGGACGTGGTTTTCGAGCGGATGCGTGGGATGCTGCGTAAGTGAATTTGACATTCTCCAGCGCGGCCCAGACAGACCTGACGGCGTCGATGCTCTTTTATGAAACACAGTCGGAGGGTCTGGGTACTCGTTTCCTCGCGAGTGTTTACGAAACGTGTAGTAACCTGCGGCTTTTCCCAAACGCCGGTCGGATAGCGTTTGATGATCTTCGTAAGATGAAAGTGGCACGCTTCCCATTCGGTGTTGTTTACAGGGTAGAACACACTGAAATCGTGGTCTATGCGGTCGTCGATCTTCGTCGTGACCCCGAGCGTATCGAGTCTGATCTGTCTCGTCTCGAAGACGAATAACGCTACCGCATCGTTTCCCACGGGAAGTTGTGGAGGTGGGTGTTGAGGGCGGCGATGGTGGGGAAGCGTTGCAGGATGCGTTTGTGCTGGAGGCCGGCGCAGATGTGGCGGACGGGGGCGGGTTGTTTGGCGTAGTGTGGCCTGCCGCCGAGCATGTCGTAGAGCACGCGGGTGGTGTCGAGGATGTCCTGTTCCTGCTTGGCTTTGGTGGTCTTGCCCCACTCGTAGAAGTCGATGAGCTTGAGCTCGAAGCGGACGCCGCGCGGCTGGATCAGGATGTTTTCGGTATGTACGTCGGCGTGGTACTCACCCAGCGCGTGGACCTCGGCGAGCCCTTCGGTCAGCGCGGCCAGGACGTGCAGGGCCATGTAAGGCGGGAGGCGTTTGCCCGGGTGCTGCTCGATGAAGGTCTGCAGCGGGACACCCTCGCACAGCTCTGAGATGAGCGCGGTGAGTTTTTCGCCGCGGACGGCGACGGTCTCGCTGTGCAGGTACTGGAGGACGATGTCGCAGCGTCGGAGGTGGTTGAGCTTGCGGGCGTGCTGGGTGGATCGTCGCGAGCGGGTGTCGTAGCCGGGCCGGAAGATTTTCGCGGCGCGTTGGATGCCGGTGGAGGGGTCGGCGATGCGGTAGACGCTGCCCTCGGAGCCGGCACCGATGAGCCCCTGGACGACGTAGCGTGAGCCGAGCTTTCGGCCGATGCGGAGCTGGAGGGGGTCGTCGGGTGCGGTCATGGGGCGCGTAGGATAGCGGGCGTGGGTCTTGCGTGGTGTGGTGCTGGGACGGGATTGAAAAACCCACGGGGGAATCCGTGGGCTTTGTGGGGATGTTGAATGTGTGTGGGGATGTCGGGTGGTTTTATCGCCGGCGTCGGGTGACGAGCGCGAGCCCGCCGAGGCCGAGCACCAGCAGCGAGGTGGGCTCGGGCACGACGCCGGGCGGGGTGCCGTTGCCGAAGTTGGCCTGGACGATATCGAGGTCGGCCTGGTCGACCAGGCCGTTGCCGCTGAGGTCGCCGTCTTGGCCGGGGAGGACGACGCTGTCCCAGTTGGCGAGGAGGACGTCGAGGTCGGCCGCGCCGACAAAGCCGTCGCCATCGATGTCGCCGGGCTGGGTGAGGGTGAGCTCGCGGGTGAAGGTGTCGGTGGCGACGAGGTTGCCGGTGGCGGTGAGACTGACGGTGGTGTCGGCGTCGACGTCGATGGTCTGGGAGAAGGTGACGGGCGCGGTGAGCGTGGCGGTGTAGGTCGCGGTGTTGCCGACGATGGAGTCGAGCACGATGTCGAGGTCGGCGGTGCCCGCGAGCGGCGAGGGCAGCGGGGTCAGGCCGAAGTCGAAGCTCTCGTTGACGTCGGCCGCCGCGCCGCTTCCGACGGCGACGAGTGTGCCTTCATTAATGAGGACCTGGTGGAAGGCGAGGTCGAACCCGCCGGCGGTGTTGAGGGGGGACGCGACGCCGGGCGTGTTGATTGATCCCGCGAGGTCGGTGCCCGTCGCGGTGACGGTGCCCGCGCCAAAGAGGAGCGAGAGGTTGAACTGGAGGTCTTCGTCGAATTGGAGCCGGCCGCCGGTGAAGGCGAGGTCGTTGAACCCCGCGAAGTCGCCGTTGGGGAGGAAGTCGAGGTCGGCCAAGGCGAGGGCGTTGCCGCTGATGGTGGAAGCGTCGCTGTCGGAGTCGGTGAGTGTGCCGAAGACGGGGACGTTACGGACCTCGACGCCGACGGTGAGGTCCATGGTGTTCTGCGACGGGCTCGCGGCCAGGAAGCCGAAGTCCAGCGCGACGTCCTCCGCCAGGGCGGGGGCGGCAAGCGTCGGCAAGAGCAGCAAGGCGGTCGCGGGTGCGTAGGATTTCATGGGTGGGCTCGTGGATTCGTGGATCGGTCGGTGTCGGAAGCGTACCGCATGTTAGCGGCGAAACGGGGCCGTGGATACGTTCTTTTCCACGGTTGATCGGCGGGTGATATTCACAGCCCGATAACCCTGCCCCCCTTCAACGCCCCAACAAACCGGTGTGTCCCGATAAAACCCGCCGCGTCAGGCGGGATGCGTCGGGCTTGACGTTTGGGGTACATTCGGGTAACGTGAGCCGAACACGTTGGCCGATGAGGTTTCAAGGGCACGGTGACGCACGGGCGATACAACACCGGACCCTGGCGGATCGACCCCAAGATGTAGGGGGCCCGCGACGATGAAACCCCAGCGAAGGAATGTCCCATGCCAACCCCACTGATCATGCTCGGCCCAGGCGGCAGCTACAACACCCGATACGATGTCAAGGGTAAATCACTGGTCAAATCGCGTGCCTCCGCCTCGCAGGGGCACGACCCCGAGGCCGACTCCGCCGGCGCCCTCGCCGCGTGGGGCCGGTTACCCGGACGTGGAGCCGATGGGGATAATGCCGACGCCCCGCCCCGGCGCCAGAACCGCGACCGGTTTGAGCACCACGACCCCGCCGCGACGCCGACCTACGCCCAGCCCGGCAAGCCCGGTGCCCAGCAGCGCCTCGCCCTGCTCCATGCCCTTACCAATTGGATGCAGGTCCAGGACCAGCAGCTCGACGAGCTCGACGAAAAGCACGAGCAACTGGAAATCGCACTCGAAGCCGCGGCCGCGCCCCAGCCCGCGGTCCGGCTGATCCGGTGGAACGGCGGGACGCTCGACCTGCCTACCCCCGCGCCCGTGTTCGCCGGCCGAGACGACGCCAGCGCCCCGCTCGACCCGCATACCCTCACCCAGACCGACCCCGACAAGCCACTGACCTTCGCACTCACGAGGACGACCCATGACGACCCCGAACCTGACCCCCAAGCAGATGAAAATCCTCACGATGATCCGCGAGTCCCGGCTGAGCCGTGGCTATTCGCCGACCATGCAGGAGCTGGGCGACGCATTGGGCGTCTCCAAAGTCACCGTCTTCGAACACGTCGGAGCACTCATCAAAAAGGGCTGCCTCATCCGCGACCCGAACAAGGCGCGCTCTTTGGAGTTGTCGCCTGACCTCGAACTGCCCGACGAACAACGCAACACCAAGCTCCCGCTCGTCGGCTCCATCGCCGCGGGCTCGCCGATCGAGGCCGTCGAGACACGCGAGCACCTCGACCTCGAAGAGGTCTTCTCCCCGCCCGGCTCGCGCAACACCAACAAGTTCGTCCTCAAAGTCCGCGGCGATTCGATGATCGACTGCCACATCGCCGACGGCGACTACGTCGTCTGCGAACAGCGCAACGCCGCCAAATCAGGCGATATCGTCGTCGCGCTCGTCGATAACGACGAGGCCACACTCAAGTACTACCGCCCCCAACGCGACGGCACCGTCCACCTCGAACCCGCCAACAGCGCCTACGAGCCCATCGTCGTCAAGAAAAACCAGCTCCAGATCCAGGGCGTCTGCATCGGCGTCGTCCGAGCGTATTGAGCGCTCCCGCTAAGCCCTCATCATCACCAATCGTCCCCCTCGCCCCCCCCCCCGCCGCTTGCGGCCTAGCGCTTCCCCGCGCTAAGCCGCAAGCGGCTTTTTCTCCTCGTACCGACCCTAGAACGCCGCTTACGCCGACGCCCGGTCCGCGAGGCGGCTGGTCCGCCCGCCCTGAGCCTGCAATACTTGCGATACCCCGGCGTTTGCCCGATACCGCTCTCTGAGGAACGAGGAAACACCATGCCGCCCAACCCGTCGCTCAGCCCGATCGCGTCGCGTGACTTCAGCCCGGCGTTTTGCTGGCACCTGCTCTCCCGTGCGGGGTTTGGTGGCTCGCCCGCCGACGTCGCACAGCTCCACGCGCTCGGGCTCGAGGGGGCGGTGCGTCGGCTGGTCCAGTACCAGCAGGTGAATCTGGGGGAGTTGGCGCCGCTCGATCTGGACCCCGATGTCATCGCGCCGCGCACGCAGGAAGACCGCCAGGCCCTCGTCCAGGCCCGTCGGCAAGGCGACCGAGAGACCATCGACCGCATCACCCGCGATGCCAACGTCGCCCGCGCCGAGGACCGGCGGATGCACCTGTCGCTGCAGGAGTGGTGGCTTGAGCGCATGGTCCAGACGCCCCGGCCGATGGAAGAAAAACTCACGCTGCTCTGGCACAGCCACTTCGCGACGCGGCACCGCGACATCCGCGACAGCTACCTGATGCAGCAGCAAAACGCGATGTTCCGTGAACACGCCAACGGCTCGTTCGCCGACCTCGCCGCCGGCATCGTCCGCGACCCCGCGATGATCCGCTTCCTCAACAACGACCGCAACAACGCCCGCCGACCCAACGAAAACCTCGCCCGCGAACTCATGGAGCTCTTCACCCTGGGCGAAGGCCAGTACACCGAAGCCGACATCCGCGAGGGCGCGCGCACCCTCACGGGCTACACCGTCGACGACAACGACTTCGCCTTCAACCGCCGCGCCCACGACCAGGGACGCAAAGCCATCCTCAACGAAGAGGGCTGGTGGGACGGCGACGACTTTGTCCAACTGCTCCTGCGTCAGCAGGCCTGCTCCCGTTTCATCGCGCTCAAGCTCTACCGCCACTTTGTCGCCGATGTCTCCGACGACTGGGACCTTGTCCCCGCGCACCAGCAGCGCGTCGTCGATGCGCTCGCGGGCGTGTTGCGTGATGAAGACTACGCGCTCGCGCCGGTGCTTGAACGGCTGCTCAAAAGCCGGCACTTCTACGACCCGCAGATCGTCGGCCGCAAGATCAAAAGCCCCGTCCAGCTCCTGGCCGGCTCGGTCCGAGCGCTGGGCACCCCGCTCCGCGAGACGCGCGGGCTCACCCGCGCCCTGCGTGCGATGGGTCAGGACCTCTTCGAGCCCCCCAGCGTCGCGGGCTGGGAAGGCGGGCGCGCGTGGATCAACACGTCGACCCTCCTGCTCCGGCAGAATACCTGCACCTACCTGATCACCGGCAAAGACCCCGCCGGGCAGTGGCGACGCTCGGACATGGACTACGACCCCCTCGCGCTCTTCGCCGGCGTCAGCAGCCCGACCCCGCGACAGGCCGTGGACCACCTCTGCGACGCGCTGCTTGGCCCGCATGTCTCGGCCCAGCGACGCGCCCCCCTGTACCAGTTCCTCGAATCGCGCAGCACCGGCGTCACGGCCGACACCGTGACCGGGCTGCTGCTGCTGATCACCGCCATGCCCGAGTACCAGTTGTGCTGAATGACCAATGACCAAGCCCTAATGTCCAATGAAAGGCAGGGATCGCAATTCCCCCATTGGGCATTTCGGCTTGGACATTGGACATTGATTCACGCCTCAACGATTTGACCCGCCACGGCTCCTTGGTCTTGCCACACGCCCCGCGTCCTCCTTGGGATCCCCCACCATGTGCAACCACTACCACCCGCTGAGCACGAACACGCCCTCGACCCTCGGGCTGGCGCACACGCGTCGGCAGTTCCTGGGTCGGCTTGGCCTGATCTCTGCCGCCGCGACGCTGCCCAGCTTCGTCAGCCGATCCGCTTTCGCGGCGACCGACACGGACTGGTACACGAAAGACCGGCCGGGCAAGCCCGACGAGCGCGTCCTGGTGGTGGTCCAGCTCTCGGGTGGCAACGATGGGCTCAACTGTGTCGTGCCGTTTGGTGAGGCGACGTACTACCGCAACCGGCCGCAGCTTGGCATCGCGGAGAACGACGCGCTCGCGCTGAGCGTGGACGGGCTCGGGCTCAACCCGCAGATGCGCGGCATCCACGAGATGATCGGGCAGGGGCGGGCCGCGGTGGTCAACGGCGTGGGCTACCCCAACCCCAACCGATCGCACTTCAAGTCGATGGACATCTGGCACTCGGGCAAGACCGAGGAGAGCGCGATGCGCGGCCGGGGCTGGGTCGGCCACGCGATGGACACCGCCTACCCCGTCGACGCGGAGGGCAACCCGCCGACCGCCGCGTCGATGGCGACGATCGCGCTGGGCAGCGATGCGCCGATGGCGACGCAGGGCGCGCACGTCAAGCCCGTGACGTTCCAGACGCCCGAGGCGTTCCGCTGGTCCGCACGCGACCTGGGGGCGCCGCTGTCCGAGGCCTATGACGAGCTGCATACGAGCCCGACGCTGCCGGGCATCGACGCCGCGGACCCGTTGGCGTTTATCCAGCGCACCGCGTGTGATGCACAGGCCGCGTCAAGCCGGGTGCGCAGCGCGGTGGCGCGCCGTAGCGAGACAAACTTCCCGCGTAATGCGTTGGCGGTGCAGCTCGAGATGGTCGCGAAGATGGTCGCGGCCGAGCTGCCCACGCGGGTGTACTACGTGACGCTGGGCGGGTTCGACACGCACTCGGCGCAGCAGGGCCGACACAACGGGTTGCTGGGCCAGTTCAGTCAGGCGATGCAGGCGTTTTACCGTGAGCTCGACGCGACCGGGCACGCGGGGCGGGTGGTGTCGATCGCGTTCAGCGAGTTTGGCCGACGCCTTCGGCAAAACGCCTCGGGCGGCACCGATCACGGCGTCGCGGGCCCATCCTTCGTCTTCGGCGACGCGATCAACCCCGGTGTCCACGGCCGATACCCCTCGCTCACCCAACTCGACGACGGCGACCTCATCCACACCACCGACTTCCGCGCCCTCTACGCCGACCTGCTCGACAACTGGATGGGCATCGACGCCAACGCCGCGCTGGGCGCACGCTACGAGCACGTCGGGCTGTTTGGTTGAGTAAACCGAACCGATCGAAACACCGGGAAGAACAGCTCCAGCCCTCGGCTTGCGGTCCGCAGTACGCCGTGGGGTTTCCGCGCGTTTGCGCGTAATGCCGATCCCGCAGCATTGCCGGGGCAACGCTGCGGGCATGGGTGTTGTCACGGATAGAGAGAGTCCTCTTCCCCCGCATTTCCCCAACCCCCAACTCCCAACTCCCAACCCCCAACTCCCACCCCCCTCACCGTTCGACGGGGACGAAGTTCTCGATCGACAGCTCGAAGCCGCGCAGGGCCTGGGGGGTGAAGGGGTGGTCGGTGATGAGGTTGAGTTTGTGCAGCCCGAGGTCGCGTAGGATTTGGCAGCCGATGCCGTAGCCGTGCTTGTCGACGCGTGGCGCGACGCCGGGGCTGTCGTGCGCGTCGCCTGGCCGGTGGCTTTCTTCGCGGTGCTGTTCCTGCTCGGGTGAGAGCGCGAGGGTCTGGAGCTGTTTGAGGACGCCGGTGCCCATGCCTTCGTGTCGGAGGTAGACGATCGCGCCGCTGCCGTGCTTCTGGATCATGGCCATGGACGCGCGGAGGGTATCGCCGGAGGGCTGGGTGGTATCGCCAAAGACGTCGCCCAGGAGGTTTTGGCTGTGCATGCGGACGAGGGTGGGCTCGGTGTTGGGGACCGACCCGCCGCAGCCGTCGGGCTCGCCGACCGGGCCACAGGTCAGCGCGACGTGGGGCATGGGGTCGACCTGGGAGCGGTAGACGTTGAGGTGCCAGCGGCCCAGCTCGTTTTCGAAGGGGACGCGTTCGACGCGCTGCACGAGCTTGTCGCGTTCGAGGCGGTAGTGGATGACGTCGGCGACGGAGCACATCTTGAGTCGGTGCTTCTGGCAGAACGCTTCGAGGTCGCCCCGCCGGGCCATCGTGCCGTCGTCGTTCATGATTTCGATGATGACGGCCACGGGCTCGAGGCCGGCGAGCTTGCACAGGTCGACCGAGCCCTCGGTCTGCCCCGCGCGGACGAGCACCCCGCCGTCGCGTGCGCGGAGCGGGTGCATGTGGCCCGGGCGGTCGAGGTCGATCGGCCGGCTCTCGGGGTCGGCGAGGACCTTGCATGTCCGCGCGCGGTCGGCCGCGCTGACGCCGGTGGTCAACCCGAACCGCGCGTGGGCGTCCACGCTGATCGTGTAGGCCGTGGTCCGCTGCGACGTGTTGCTCACACTCTGCGGGGGCAGGTCGAGCCGATCACACACACGCTGCGACATCGGCACGCACATCATCCCCCGGGCCTCCTTGAGCATGAAGTTCAGGATGTCGGGCGACGCAAACTCGGCCGCGCACACCAGGTCCCCCTCGTTCTCGCGCTTCTCGTCGTCGACCAACACGACCATCCGCCCGGCACGGAGCTCGTCCAGAATCTCGGGGATCGGGTGCATCATGGCGGCAGTATAGGGGGAAGAAGTCAGGCGTTAGCAGACAGGCGCGAGAAGGTGGAAGTCACACACCCCCAAACCCACGGCTTTGACGCGAGCACCGCGAGCGGCAACGCCGTGGGTTTTGTTGGGGGTGTGTGCTGGGGTTTTGTGGGCGTGGGCTTGCGATTCCGTTTGCGCCGGAGATCCCGCAGCGTCGTGGCTCGCGACCGCTCGCCGCGAAGCCGCGGGCTTGGGGTGGGCGGGCTTGGGGTGGGTTATTGTTGCGGTTCAATCGGTGCGCTGCGGCTAAACAACAACCCCCACCTTGCGGCGGGGGTTGCGTGGATTTCGAGATCGAGTCGGCTCAGGTTAGAGCCACTTCTTGTCGCCGTTGATGTAGGTGTCGACGAAGTCCTGGTCAGACTTGGTGAGGTAGATGATGCCTTCGATGATGCCAAGCCAGCCGCCGATGCCGCAGGTGCAGATGGTGATGACGATGCGGAGGATGCCGCCGACCATGTCGCCGAGGTAGAAGCGGTGGACGCCGAGGCTGCCGAGGACGATGCCGAGGATGCCTGCGACGAGTTTCTTTTCCGAGCCGGGGATGTTGGGGTCTGCCATGATTGTTCTCCAAAGAGATGTTGTGCGGATTGATACGAAGGTGGATGCGGGCCGACCCCGGCCCAGCGGGAGTAGTTTGGCGTGGTGGGCGGTTTTTTGCAAGTCTTGGTTTGGAAATCAATCACGGAGGGCACGGAGTCACGGAGAACACTGAGCGGAGCCAACAAAATAGGTTAGTTAGCAACTCTACAGATACCGTCTTTTAGGAGTTCTGCCTCGAAATTGATTACAAGGCCCAACCGCAGTTGAGTTGCCTTGAGATAAGAGAGGGTTTGTCGGCGATACTTTTTCGGATTGGCCTGGGCTGCTTTCAGTTCGACGACCAGTCGGCCCGCGACCAGCAAGTCGATCCGTCCGTTGCCGATCGGCCTGTTTTTGTATCGCAATGCGACGGGAACCTCAGATTGCACCGCGACACTGCGCAACTCCAATTCGATCAGCATCGCGCGGTGGTATGTGGTCTCATGAAAGCCCGGGCCCAACTCGCGATGGACCGCGATGGCGGCTCCGATCACTGCTTCTGCAAGTTCGTTGAGCTCCTCGCCGATGGGTTGCGGGTCTTGTTGCATGTTTTGCCTCCCTGACCTCTGTGCCTCCGTGGCCTCTGTGATTCGCACCGGCCTCACTCCCCCGCCGGGCGGAGGCGGACGGTGGTGCGGGGCTGGAAGGTGTAGCGGGTGAGCAGGGTGCGCAGGTCGTCGACGGTCACGGCCCGGAGGCGGGCGAGCTCTTCGTCCAGCGGGAGGTGGCGGGCGTGGTAGTTCCACTGCGAGCCGAGCGCCTGCATTCGGCCGGCGGGCCGTTCGCCCTGGAGTGTGGCGCGGGTGGCGAGCTTGTTGACGGCGCGGCGGACGTCGTGGTCGGTGATGTCGAAGCCGGCGTCGGCCTGGGCGTCGAGGAGCGTGAAGAGCTTGTCCTCGACTGCGGCCGCGCGGTCGGGGTCGCAGGAGGCGTAGGCCATGAACGCGCCGACGCGGTCGTGGGGGATGAAGGAGAAGTCGGCCTCGTCGGCGTGGCCGGGGTCGACCAGGGCCCAGTAGAGCCGGGAGCTGTCGTGGTCGCCCAACACGTCGGCGAGGACCTTGGCGGCGTAGCGGTCGTCGTCCTGGGCGGCGGGCCCGGGGCAGAGCATGGCGAGGTAGTGCCGCGAGGTCTTGGGGTCGTCGAGCGTGATGTCTTTGCGGGCGATCGCGGGGTCTTGGTAGGTGCGCGTCGCGTCGGTGGGCCGCCAGTGGCCGCAGCGTGTTTCGATGGCGTCGCACAGCCGGTCGAAGTCGAGTCGGCCGGCGGCGGAGACGACGAGGTTGTCGGGGCTGTAGCGTGCTTCGAAGTAGGTGCGCATCTGTTGTGGGGTGAGTGCGCTGACGGTGTCGGTGGTGCCGAGCACGCGGTAGCCCAGGCCGTGGGAGGAGTCGTTGTCGTTTTTGAAGTGTTCTTCGAGCAGCCGGTCGTGGAGGCGCCACTCGGGCCGGTCGTCGTACATGCCGATCTCTTCGAGGATGACTTTTTTCTCCATGTCGAAGTCGTCGTCGCGTAGCGCGGGGCGGAGCATGTCGGTGAAGAGGTCGACGGCGGCATCGAGTTTTTCGGGCAGGAGGTGGGCGTGGTAGACGGTCTGCTCGTGGCTGGTGTAGGCGTTGTAGCTCGCGCCCAGGGTGTCGAACTCGCGGTTGATGTCCTCGGCGGATCGCTGGTCGGTGCCCTTGAACATCATGTGTTCGAGGAAGTGCGAGACGCCCATGACGTCGGGTGTCTCGTCGCGAGCACCGGTCTTGATGAAGAAGCCGACGGCGGCGGTGTGGGCGTCGGGGTCGGGCTCGGCGATGAGGGTGAGGCCGTTGGGCAGCGTGTGGTGCTGGAATGTGGCGGGCATGGGGTTGGCGCTCGGGGTGTTGTGTGTGTGATGGATGAAAAGAAGCCCACGCTCGTTGGAGCGTGGGCTTGCATTATGTCAGAGGTTGTGCGGGCGGGGGCGGCTGTGGCTTAGCCGAGCAGCGCGTCGATTTCGGCGGTGTAGGCCCCTTCGGGCTGGAGGCCGACGATGGTCTTCACGGGCTGGCCCTTGTGGAAGAGGATGACGGTGGGGATGGAGGAGATGCCGTACTCGACGGCGGTCTCGCGGTTGGCGTCGGTGTCGAGCTTGCCGGCCTTGAGCTTGTCGCCGTAGGCCGCGGCGACCTTCTCGATCACGGGGGCGAGCATCTTGCAGGGCATGCACCACTCGGCCCAGAAGTCGACGAGGACAGGGACGTCGGCTTCGAGGGCTTCGGCTTTGAAGTTGGCGTCGGTAAATTCAACGAGCGTGTCGGCGGCCATGGTGGGCTCCCATCGTTCGGGTGAGGAAATCAGGCGTAAGGGGCGGATTCTAGGCCCGCCCTGTTGCCGCGGCAAACGGAGAACCTGTTAGGAATCGTGAATATTCCCGGGGGCTGGACTGGCTGCTTAGGCAGCCAGTCCGGGCGGGAATGCAGTTCGTGAGAGCCGGAGCACTTACGATGCCCGCATGTTCCCGCGTCACCCCGCGTTTGGTCAGTTGGATCATCGGCCTTATCCGCCGCCGGCGAGGCCTTGGGCGGTGTCGATGGTTTGGCGTGACCTGGCGTTTTTGCACTGGCCGATCGCGCCTGATGCGATGCGCCGTGCGCTGCCCGCGGGGTTTGAGCCGGACCTGTTCGAGGGCGAGGCCTGGCTGGGTGTGGTGCCGTTTGTGATGGATGATGTTCGGCTGCGTTTTGGGCCGGCGGTGCCGCGCGGGCTTGGGCGTGTGAGCGTGTCGCGTTTCCCGGAGCTGAACGTGCGGACGTATGTGCGTTATCGCGGCGAGCCGGGCGTGTTGTTTTTCTCACTGGATGCGGCGAGCCGGTGGTTTGTCCGCGCCGGCCGTTTGCAGCGTGTGGGTGTATCGGGACTGTCGCTGCCGGGCTTTGCGCTGCCTTACTTCCACGCCACGATGTCGATGGAGGTTGAAGACGGGGCGGAGGGCTGGACGGATTACCGAAGCGAGCGGACGCATGACGGTGCGCCGCCCGCGACGTTTGCGGCGCGGTACCGTCCGGTGCCGGGGAGCGTCGCGACGCCCGCGGTTGCGGGATCGCTCGAGCATTTCCTTACCGAGCGGTATCGGCTGTACTCGTTCGATGCGCTCGGCCGAGCGCTGGTGGGCGAGGTACACCACAAGGCCTGGCCGCTGCGGCCGGCGGCGTGCGAGCTGCGGGACTGTGACATGCTGGAGGGCACGGCGTTAGCACTGCCGGACGCCGCGCCGATCGCGCACTATGCGGGACGCGTTGAGGTGGTGGCTTGGCGGCCGCGCCGGGTGGGGTGACGGCTGAGAAAAAGGGGTCGGGAGTCTTTTTCTTCAGCGTAGTGGGTCTAATTCTGGGCAGAATCAAAAAAGACTCCCGACCCCTTTTTCGCAATCACCGCGCGCCGTACTGCTCGGCGTAGTAGTCGCGGTACGCGCCGCTCTTGACGTTCTGCCACCACTGCGGGTGGTCGACGTACCACTTGACGGTGTTCTCGAGAGCTTGGGGCCAGGCGCTGCGGGTCGGTTCCCAGCCCAGGTCGCGCTTGATCTTGGTGGCGTCGATGGCGTATCGGCGGTCGTGGCCCAGGCGGTCGGTGACGGGCTCGATGTGGCTGTGGTCTTTGCCCATGAGCTCGAGGATGGCGTGGGTCAGTTCGAGGTTGCTGCGTTCGTTGTTCCCGCCGATGCAGTACTGCTCCCCAGCGACGCCCTTCTCCAGGACGGTCAGCACCGCTTCGCAGTGGTCTTCGACGTGCAGCCAGTCGCGTACGTTCTTGCCGTCCCCATAGAGCGGGACCTTCTTGCCCTCGATGAGGTTGGTGACAAAGAGCGGGATGACTTTTTCGGGGAACTGGTAGGGCCCGTGGTTGTTCGAGCAGTTGGTGATCATGACCTTCATGCCGAAGGTGTGTGCGTACGCGCGGGCGACCATGTCGCTGCCGGCCTTGCTCGCGGAGTAGGGGCTCGACGGGGCGTAGGGCGTCGTCTCGCTGAACAGTTGGTCGGGCTCGTCGAGGGGCAGGTCGCCGAAGACCTCGTCGGTGCTCACATGGACGAAGGGCTTTTGGTTGTCGGGGTCGCTGCGTCGCATCGCGTCGAGGAGGGTCTGTGTGCCGAGCACGTTGGACTCGACGAAGGGGCGGGCGTCGATGATGGAGCGGTCGACGTGCGACTCGGCGGCCATGTGGACCACGGCGTCGGCGTCCTGCATGAGCTTGGTGCACAGTTCGAGGTCGCAGATGTTGCCGTGGACGAAGGTGTAGTTGGGGTTGGCCTCGACGTCGGCAAGGTTCTCGGGGTTGCCGGAGTAGGTGAGCGAGTCGAGGTTGGTGATCGAGTAGTCGGGCCGTTGCTTGAGGACGAGCCGGACAAAATTGGAGCCGATAAAGCCGCTGCCGCCGGTGAGTAGGATTTTCATGGGTTTTCCTTAGCCACGAGAAGTCACAAGATGCACAAAATCGGATCGGGTGTTTTTGTGCTTATTGTGCGTCTTTGTGGCCCGTTTGGTTTAGTGTTTGCTGTAGATTCGCTTGCCAGGTTGGGAGTTTGCCGACGATCGCCTCGGTCTGGGTCAGGTCGAACACGCTGTAGCTCGGGCGTTTGGCGGGGAGGGGGTACTCGGCACTGGTGCAGGGGTTCACGGTGCAGGCGGGGTTGGCGTGGGCGGCGATGGCTTTGGCGAAGTCGTACCAGGTGCATTCGCCGGCGTCGGTGGCGTGGAAGGTGCCACGTGCGCCGGCATCAATGAGTTTCATCGAGGTCGCGGCGAGGTGTTGGCAGCTCGTGGGTCGGCCACGCTGGTCGTTGACGACCTTGAGCTGGTCGCGTTCCCTGGCGTACTTCGCGATGGTGTTGACGAAGTTTTTGCCCCACGGCGCGTAGAGCCAGCTCGTGCGGAGGATGAGGTGTTCGCAGCCCGATTCACGGATCAGTTGTTCGCCGACGGCTTTGGATCGGCCGTAGGCGTTGATGGGTTCGATGGGCGCATCGACGGGGTAGGGCTCGGCGGCGTGGCCGTTGAAGATGTAGTCGGTGGAGTAGTGGACCAGCAGCGCCCCGGTGTTTTGGCAGGCGTTCGCGAGGTCGCCGACGCCCGTGCCGTTGACAGCGGTGGCGAGGTCTTCGTGTTCTTCGGCCCCGTCAACATTCGTATAGGCGCAGCAGTTGATGACGAGGTCGAGGCCGTCGGTCACATGCTTGCGGACGGACGCGGGGTCGGTGATGTCGAAGTCGGGCCGGCTGGCAAAAAG